>JAKAMO010000001.1 GCA_021812825.1 bacterium
CAGGCCGCGTCGCTGCCTTCCGGGGCCACCTGGTACTGGCAGGCCAGGGCCAGGGACAATGCCGGCAACTATTCCGGCTACAGCGCCTATTACAGGGTGCTGGCGGACACTGTCGCCCCCGTGGTCACCGACAGCCAGCCCGGAGAGACGAGCTGGCGCAATTCGGACCCGGGCGCGGTATACAACGTGCCTTTCGCCGACGACATGACGGGCCTGGACACCATGCAGTACTCCGCCTGGACGGGACCCGGCCAGACCGGCTCCAACTCCGTCCCGTGGACCGTCATCTCCTCCGGCACGCCGCGGCTGGCCTATCCGGGCCCGTGGAGCGTGAACTTCTCCCTGCTGGCCGCCGGGACCAACTATATCTCCGCGCGGGCCTGGGACGCGGCCGGCTCCACCGCCACCCGCTCCGACGTCTTCAGCGTGCTGAAGGACACTTCCGCCCCGGCCATACTGGACAACCAGGCCGGGGACGACGTCTGGCGCGCCGCCAACCCCGGGGCCGTTTACGACGTGGATTTCCTGGACCTCTATTCCGGCGTGGCCACGATCCAGTACCGGATCACCTCGCAGCCGGCGCAGGGCGGCACCCTGCTGGCCGACTGGAGGGACGTAGCCAGCGGCCTGGCGGTCTCCACCTACAGCGCCAACTGGGGCCTTTCCGCCGCCTCCTGGAGCCTGCTGCCGGAAGGCACCAGCTACGTCACGGTGCGCGCCTACGACAGGCTCGCGCAGTCCTCTCTGCTGGCGGACGTTTTCTACGTCAGGAAGGACACCACGCCGCCCACGGCCGCGGACAACCAGGCCAACATAGCCCTGGCCCGGAGCCAGGCCGACGTGAACGCGATGAACGTGGACTTCCACGACACCGGCGGCTCGCTGCTCTCGAAGGCGCAGTACACCGTCTGGACGCAGCCCGGCCGCACCGGGGGCGAGGTGGTGACCTGGACCGACATAGCCGCCGGCATCAACGCCGCCGACTACCTCGCGGACTGGCCGGTCAATTATATGGCGCTGCCCAACCTGGCCGTTTCCTACGTCAGCGCGCGCGTCTACGACAACGCCGGAGGGGTCTCGTATTACAACGACGTCTTCAGCGTCTACAAGGAGGGTTCCGGCCCGCTGGTGATCAACAACCAGGCGGGGGATAACGCCTGGCGCGCGGCCAATACGGGGCTTTACAACGTGGACTTCCAGGCGGAGTCCGGCTTCAACCTGGATTACTTCCAGGTGACGGCCGCCACCTCCGCCGCGGCGCCCTCCTACCTGGTGGCGTGGACCAGCGCGGCCTATAACATAGGCTCCACGGTCTATACCGCGGACTGGTCCCTGCCCCAGGCCGTGTTCGACGCGCTGGCGCCGGGCAGGAATTACGTCTCGCTGGCGGTCTTCGACCTGCTGCCCAGCTCTTCCACCCTGGCCAACGCCTTCTACGTGCTGAAAGACACCACGCCGCCGTCCCTCGGCCTGAACCAGGCGGGCGACGCCGCGTGGCAGAACGCGGCCGGCAAGACCTACAACGTCGACTTCTTCGATCCCCTCTCGGGGCTCTCCACGGCGCAATACCGGATCACGACGCTGCCGGCCGGCGCCGGGGCGGTGCTGAAGGACTGGACCGACATCGCCTATCCCGCCGGGGCGGCCGCGTACACGGCCGACTGGCCCGTCGACTTCTCCGCTCTGCAGGAGTGGGCCACCGGCTTTGTCAGCGTGCGCGCCTTTGACGAGCTGTCGCAGAGCTCGGCCTCCGCCGACGCCTTCTACGTCCTCAAGGACACCACGCCGCCCGCCGCCGTGAGCCAGTCGTCCCCGGCCGACGGGGCGCTGTTCTCCGCGGACACGGTCCCCTTCTCCTGGACGGCCTCCTCGGACCTGCGGTCCGGGGTCTCCGCCTACGAGCTGCAGCTCTCCACTTCGCAGGAGTTCGCCCAGGTCAGCGCCAGCTCCGTGACCGCCGCCGTTTCCGCCTCGGTCTCCGGACTGGCCGGCGGCGCGTATTTCTGGCGGGTCCGCGCCGGGGACGTGGCCGGCAACTACGCGGCCTGGTCCTCCACCCGCTCCTTCACGACGGCCACCTCCAGCCCCACGATAACCAACGGCCAGGCCTCCCCCACGCCGTGGTACCTCTCGGACCCTGGCGCCGTGTTCAACGTGAGCTTCCAGGACCTGGTCTCCGGCCTGACCACCGGCCAGTACAGGGTCACCGCGGCGCCGGCGGAAGGCGGGACGCTCGTGAAGGACTGGACCGATATCTTCTCCACGCCCTCCGGGTCCGCCGGCTACAGCGCGGCCTGGCCGGTGGACTTCGCAGCGCTCCGGGAGGGGCAGAACTACGTCAGCGTCCGGGCGTTCAACCGGGTGGACTTCTCCTCGAAGGCCGTGGACGCCTTCGTGATAAGGAAGGACACCTCCGCCCCCGCCATCGCGGACAACCAGGCGGGGGACAATACGTGGCGCCGCGCCTCCGGCGCCGCCTACGACGTCGACTTCTCGGACCTCGGCTCCGGCCTGGCCACCGCGCAGTACCGCATCACCTCCGCCCCGACCGGCGGCGGCACGCTCCTGAAGAACTGGACCGGCATCTTCTCGTCCACCGGGATCGCCTCGTACACGGCGAACTGGGGGGTGGACTTCTTCGCGCTGGCGGAGGGCGCCACCAACTACGTCAGCGTGCGCGCCTACGACGTGCTGGGCAGCAGCCGCGAGCTCGCGGACGTCTTCTACATCCTCAAGGACGTGACGAACCCGGCCATACTGAACAACCAGCCCGCAGACAGCCTCTGGCGCGCCTCCGACCCCGGTGCCGTTTACAACGTGGGCTTCTCCGACCTGGGCGGCTCCAGGCTGGACCGCTTCCAGACGCGCATCACTTCGGGGCCGGCGGGCACCGGCACGCTGGCGCAGGACTGGACCGACCGGGTGCTGGCCATTAACGCCACCTATTACAACCAGCTCTGGGGCCCGGATTTCGCAGTTCTGGGCGAGGGCCAGAATTACGTCAGCGTGAGGGTCTACGACGGCGCCGGCAATTCCGCCCAGCAGGCGGACGTTTTCGTGGTGCGCAAGGACACCACGCCGCCGTCGGTGCAGAACAACCAGGCCGGGGACGACGCCTGGCGCGGCGCCAACACCGGCGTCTACAACGTGGACTTCGCGGACGCCGGCGGCTCCGGCGTGGACTACTTCCAGGTGAAGGGCACCACCGACGCGGCCGGCGCCGGAACGCCGCTGTTCGACTGGACCACGCTCGTGTCCGCCATCAACGCGCAGAGCTATACCGCCGACTGGCAGCTCACCGCCCAGCTGTGGGACCTGCTGGGTTCAGGCACCTCCTACATCTCCGTGCGCGTCTTCGACGCCGCCGGCTCCTCGGCCGCGCTGGCCGGCGCGTTCCATATCAGGAAGGACACCCGGACCGTCACGCTGACCGACAACCAGCTCGGCGACGACGTCTGGCGCTCCTCCGGCAACGCGCTCTACGACGTGGACGCCCAGGCGCTGGGCGGCTCGCCGCTGGACCGTTTCGAGGTGCGCTCCTCCACGCTGCCCGGCAACCTGGGGCCCTTCACCTCCGGCTGGACCGCGGCGGTGAGCGGCCTCAACACCTACACGTATACGGCGGACTGGGGCCTGCCCGCACCCGTCTTCGACGCTATGCTCAGCGGGCAGGCCAACTACGTGTCGGTGCGGGCCTACAACCAGGCCGGCCTCTTTGCGGAGCTCGCCGACGTGTTCTACGTGAAGAAGGACACCGTGGCGCCGCAGGTGACCAATAATATCGCGGGTGGCGACCTGAGCTGGCGCAACGGCCCCGGCGCGCTGTATAACGTGGACTTCGCGGACGCCGGCGGCTCCCTGCTCTCCGGCTTCGAGCTGCGGGTCTCCACCGTGCCGGGCGCGGGGCCGTACCTGTTCGATTGGACTCCCATACAGACGGGCATAGGCGCGGCCTCATACACAACGGACTTCGCGATACCGCCCTCCTCCTTCAGCCTGCTGGCCGAGGGCGCGACCAACTACGTCTCGCTGCGCGCCTACGACGTTGCCGGCACCACCGCCACCGTGGCCGACGCCTTCAGGGTGTTCAAGGACACCACGCCGCCCTCGCTCGCGGACAACCAGGCCGGGGACTCCTACTGGCGCAACAGCTCCGGTACCGTCTACAACATCGATCTCGCCGATACCGGCGGCTCTAACCTCTCGAGGGTCCAGGCCCGGGCCTCCTACAACGCCGGCACGCTGGGACCGTGGTACTTCGACTGGAGCGACGCCGTCACCGGCATTAACGCCGCTTCCTACACGGCGGACTGGCCGCTGCCGCAGACCCTGTGGGACCTGCTGGGCGAAGGCACCAGCTACATCTCGGTGCGCGTCTGGGACAACGCGCAGAGCTCGGCCACGTTCGGCTTCCAGCCGTTCTTCATCCTGAAGGACACCACGCCGCCGGCCTTCGTCAACGGGGAGGCCGGCGGGGACGCCGCCTGGCGCAACTCCGGCAGGGCCTATAACCTGGACTTCGCCGACCCGATGAGCGGCCTGGCCGCCCTGGAGTACAGCGCCAGCACCGCGCCGGCCTCCGCCGACGGCGGCGTGAAGGGCTGGACCGCCATAGCCGGCCCCTCGGGCGCCTTGTATTCGGCCGACTGGCCGCTGGATTTCGCCGCGCTCAGGGAAGGCGTGACCAACTACGTCTCGGTGCGCGCGTGGGACGTGGCGGGCTCCACCGCGGTGCTCAAGGACGCCTTCTACGTGAAGAAGGACACCACGCCGCCCACCGCGCAGAACCTCCAGAGCGGGGAGTTCTCCTGGCGGAATTCAAACGGCGGCGTCTACAGCGTCCACTTCGCTGACACCGGCGGCTCGCTGGTGTCGAAGTTCCAGCTTAAGGCCAGCACCGGCCCCGGCGGCACCGGCATACAGGCCTTCGACTGGACCGACAACATAACGGGTATCGGTCTGGCCTCCTACCCGGTGGACTGGCCGCTGTCGCTGGGCGTCTGGAACTCGCTCTACGACAGCGCCACCAACTACGTCTCGGTGATGGTCTTCGACGGCGCCGGCAGTACCTACACGATCACCGACGCGTTCCGCGTGCTGAAGGACACCACGCCGCCCGCCGTCACCGGCAACCAGGCGGGCGACGGCGTCTGGCGCACCGCCGCCGGTACGCTCTACGACGTGGACTTCGCCGACTACGGCTCGCTGCTCTCCAGCGCCGCCTACTCCGCCTGGACCGGCCCAGGCCTTACCGGCGCGCAGGTCAAGGGCTGGACCCAGCTCTTCTCCAGCCGCACCGTGCTCTCCACCTCGGACTGGGCCGTGGACTTCGCGGCGCTGGCCGAAGGCTACAACTACGTTTCCGTGCGGGCGTGGGACGTGGCCGGGAACATGGGCGCGGCCTCCGACGTCTTCTACGTGCGCAAGGACACAACTCCCCCGTCGGCGACCGACCTGCAGAACGGCGACACCACCTGGTACAAGGCCAACCCGGGGCCGGTGTTCAACGTGGATTTCGCCGACTCCGGCATAGGCGTGTCCACGGCCGCCTACGAGGCCTGGACCGGGCCGGGCCGCACGGGCGCGCAGGTCGCGCCCTCCACGCCGATATTCGCCGGGGCTCCCCTCCCGGCCTATACCCAGGACTGGGGGCTCTACTCCGGAGACTGGGCCCTGCTGGCGCCGGGCACCAACTATATCTCCGTAACCGCCTGGGACGCGCTCGGCCACTCCTCCACGTCGGTGGACGTGTTCTACATCCTCAAGGATACGGTGCCGCCGTCGGCCATAACCACGCTGGCCGCCGTTCCCTCCGCCGGCCAGGCCGGCGAGGGAGACATCGACGCGTCCTGGACCGCCCCCGGCGACAGCGACCTGACCGGCAGCGCCAGCTATTACATGATCCGCTACAAGACCGGTTCCGCCTTCACCGGCCAGGCCGACTTCGACGCGGCCGCCGTCTACGTCTCCACGCTGGTCCCGAAGGCCGCCGGTTCGCAGGAAGGCCTGGTCCTGAGCGGCTTCACCGCCGGCGCCACCTACTATCTCGCCGTGGAGGCCGTGGACAAGGCCGGCAACGCCGGGCCGCTGAGCAACCCGACCTCTTCCTACGCAGGCACGGACACCACGCCGCCGGGGGCCATCACCGACCTGGCCGCCGTAATGGCCGATTTCCAGGGCCAGATATCCCTTACCTGGACGGCCCCGGGCGAGGGCGTCAAGGGCGTCGCCAACGCCGGCACGGCGACGTCCTACATCGTGCGCTACGCGCCGTTCCTCATCACCGGGGCCAACTTCGCCTCGCCAGCGGTCTCCACCTATACGCAGACCTGGTCGCCGGCGGCCTACGGCCTGCCGGAGATCCGCGTGCTGGACGGCCTCACCCCCGGCGCCACTTATTCCATAGCCGTAAAGGCCGTGGACGAGGCCGGCAACATAGGTCCCATCTCCAACGTTCCCGTCTCCAGCGCCACTCCGGCTGGGGCCGCCGCCGGTATGATAGTTTACGGTTCCGGCGCGTCCAATATCCCGGTCTACCGTAACTGGACGCCAGATATCTGGGGCGCGCAGGGCAGTTCGCTGGCCACGGGCGCCACGGCGCGCTGGGCGGTGCTGAAGTCCGTCCCGGTAGTCGCCAACGCCAAGATAGGCGGTTTCCTGGCCTCCGACAACAGCCTGAAGCTGCTGAAGTGGGACGGGCTCGCCTCGGCGTGGAGCGACATCACGCCTTCGCCCGCGCCGGCGCCCGGCGGTTCCGCCACGCGCAAGTTCGACCTGGCCCCTGAAAGTCTGACCGGCAGGATGCTGGCGGTGTATAACAACGGCACGCTCGGGACCGTCTCCTACGCCGTGTGGTCCGCTACCGCCTCCGTCTGGGCCGGCGCGCCAGCGCCGCTCGCGCTGACCGGCCTGACCGGCGACGTCAGCTGGGTGCGGCTTAAGGCCATGCCGGGGACCGACAGGGTGCTGCTGATGGCCCTGGACGCCACCGGCCGCCTCACGGCCGCGGTCTGGACCGGTTCCGCCTGGACCTCGGTGCAGAACCTGACCACCGCGGCGTCCATGGCCACCACGGAGTGCTTCGACGGCGGCTGGGAGAGCCAGAGCGGCAATGCCGTGGCGCTGTGGGGTGCCGGCACCGCCACGGCCTATAAGATCTGGCGCTCCGCCTCGTCCACGTGGGACGCGGCCACCCCTGCCGGTCCAGCGGTGGGCGCCACCTCGGTCTACTGGCTGCGCGTCGCGGCCGACCCGACCACTAACCGCCTCGGCGCCAGCATCATGACCGTGTCGCCCGGCTGGTACGTCTCCATCTGGCAGTCCACCCTCGGCACCGAGGCTTGGGACGTTTCGCCCACGGCGGACACCTCCATGTCCTCCAATCTTGGCCGCATCACGGACGCCGCCTGGGAATCGCAGTCGGGCAGGTTCCTGGCGGCCGCCGTGGACAATATCGGCAATTTCGACACGCAGTTCGACTACATAACCTGGTCGGGCGGCACGTGGACTCCGGCCAGCCCGTCGGTGACCACAGCCAATACCAATACCACCTTCGCCAACGACATCAGGCTGCTGGCGCTGTACCCGGACCCGAACACCAACAAGATCACCGCGCTGGGGATGGACACCTCCGGGAACCTGAAGACCACGCTGTGGGGCGGTACGTCGTGGGCCGGCACAGCGGCCTCGTCCAACTTCCAGCATACCAACACCATCTCGGATTTCAACTACGAGCCGGCCGGCATAGCCTTCGACAGGCAGGACCCGGTACCTCCTACCGTGATAGACAACCAGGCAGGCGACGATTCCTGGCGCAATTCCCGCGTCTTCTATAACATCGACGCTACGGATTCCGGCGGCTCGCACCTGGCCTCGGTGCAGACCAGGGTGCTCTCGCAGCCCGCCGGCGGCGGCGCGCTGGTGCAGGACTGGACCGACCAGGTATCGGGGATCAACGCCGATTCCTACACCGCCGACTGGCAGTTCGCGCAGGGCACGTGGGACCTGCTGCCGCAGGGGATCAGCTACGTGGCGGTCAGGGCGCGCGACAACGCCGGCAACAGCTCCCCCGTCATCACGGACGCCTTCTACGTGAAGAAGGACACGGCGCCGCCCACGGTCACCAATAACCTGGCCGCCGGCTACGACGGGGCCTGGCGCAACGCCGCCCAGGGCGCGGTATACGACGTGGACTTCGCGGACACCGGCGGCTCCGGCCTGAGCAGCCTGGAGTACTCGGCCTCCAGCGGTCCCAACCGGACCGGCATCCAGACGCTGGGCTGGACCGTCATTTCCTCCGGCACGCTGGGTTCCATCTACACGTCCAACTGGGCGCTGAACTTCTCGCTGCTGGGCCACGGCACCAACTATATCAGCGTGCGCGCCATGGACAACGCCTCCAGCACCACCACGCTGGTCGACGCGTTCCGGATACTCAAGGACACGCAGCCGCCGGCCGCGATAACGGGCCTGGCCGCGGCTCCCGGACCGGTGCGCGGCTCGGTGAGCCTGTCCTGGACGGCCCCCGGGGACGACGGCGCGGTTACGGACAATACGGGCGGCTACTACACGGTCAAGCTGGCCACCTTCCAGATAGTCACCGACGCGCTGTTCAGCGCTGCCAGCACCTACGCGCAGGCCTGGGCGCCGGCGGCGGCCGGCCAGCCCGAGCAGCGCGTGCTCTACGGCCTCGACGTCGGCAAGACCTACTATTTCGCGCTGAAGACTACCGATAAGGCCGCCAACGTCTCGCAGCTGTCCAACCAGGCCTCCTCGCCGCCGCAGACTGCCAATCTCTACATCAACGAGGTCTACGCGGCCGGCGCCACCGCGGCCGAGGACTGGGTGGAGCTCTTCAACAACACCGCCTCCACGATAACCCTGACCGGCTGGAAACTGGTCTACGATCAGGGCTCCATAGACCTGCCGGGACTTGAGACCACCGTCTGGACCGGGACCAGCGTGGATACGGTGAACGTCAACGGCTTCTTCGCGGCCGCCCCGTCGCTGGACCTCAACGGCGCGCAGAGCTATCACCTGATCCTGAAGGACTCCGGCGGCAACGTGGTGGACAGGGTGCAGTGGCCCGCGCTGCAGTCCGGCCGCTCGTTCGCGCGCGTCACCGACGGCAACGCCGACTACTTCGACGCCGATCCCACTCCCACGAAAGGCTACGCCAACGCGATAGCCACCGATCCGGTCAAGATAAACGAGGTGGCCTACGGCGCCCTCGCGGACCAGTTCATAGAACTCTACAATACCGGCGCCTCCACGCCCGCGCTGGCCGGCTATTGCCTGCGCGGCTCGTACAACGGCCGCTTCAGGTTCACCAGGAATATCTACGCCCGTTCCTACGCGCTGATAGACGCCTCCTCCCTCAGCGACGAGGCCCTGCCCTACGCGTCGGTGTTCGGCGCCTCCGGCCTGAACCCCGCCGGGGACTTCGTGGCGCTGGAGAACGCGGCCGGGCAGACCGTGGACCGGGTGACCTGGCAGTCCGGCGCTAATTACTCGCTGCGCAACTACAAGTCCGCCCTGGTCAGCGCCGCGGCCTGGGCGCCGGCCAACGCGTCCGGCTCCATAGGCAGGAGCCCTTCGGAGGGGTCCGACACCGGCAGCAACGCCGCCGACTTCGCGGCTTTCGCTTCCGCCACGCCGGCCTCGCGCAACAACGGCGCCGGCCAGGGAGCGGCGAATACGCTGGCCTATCCCGCGGCCTCGCAGATACTGCCGCGCCGGTTCCCGCTGCGGCTGACCCTCGGCGCCGATTCCTCGGCCGGGACCGGCAACTACCTGGTGCTTACGCGCACCGGCGGCGCGGCGGACAACTACTCGCCGCATCTCTACCGGCTGGCCGACATCGGCTTCGCCCCGGCCTCGCTGGCCGCCCAGTCCACCTCGCAGCTGGGGATATCCTTCTACGACCAGGACGGCCGCGGCCTCTCGGACGGCGCGGCGTACAAGCTCGTCCTGAACACCGACAACGGGGCGGTCTCCGCCCCGCCCGTGGTACGCGCGGGCGTGACCTACGACGCCGCAGTGCATTCCGTAAGCGCCGCGCCCACCGCGCCGCTGAGGCTGGGCGAGGGCTATTCGGGCTCGATGGTCTCCATCAAGGTGGACGATACGAGCCTTTCCGGGCGTAATTCGGTGGCGCTGGCGAGCGTCACCGTGCGTCTGCTGGACCCCGGTCTCGTTCCTCTGAACACCGCCCAGGCCAGGAGCCTCTTCTCCGGCGTTTCCCTGGTGAAGGACTCGGCCGGAGGCACCAGCGGCCTCTACGAGTCGGGGTTGGACATCCAGGTGGCCGCCTCGCTGCCGAACGCCGGCATCACGCTGGACGCCTCCGGAACGCTGCTGCTGCCGGTGCCGCCGGCCGCCGCGGCCTGGACGCCTGCCGCCTCCACGGCGGCCTACTTCGTGGTCTTCACCGCCGCGCAGTACGCCTCCACGCAGACGCCCAACGCGTTCCGCGTAAGCTTCGATCCCGCCACGGACCTGGTGCTGACCGACGCCCCCAGCGCCGAGCCGCAGGCGCCCGCGGCCGGCGCGGCGGTGCAGACCTCCTCCACGGTCATCATGGTGTCCGCCAAGCCGCCCGCTGGCACCTTCTGGCCGTTCGACGCGGGCACGCAGGCCGGCGTGACGGCGCCAGTGGATTACTACACCGGCGGCCTGGTGCAGTCGGCCGTCTACGTGCCGGGACTGGACGGCACACTGCGCGGGCTGAGGCTGGACGGCACTTCCAAGTGGGATTTCCTGACCTTCCCGCTCAGTTCCGTGAAGACCTCCCCGATGGTGCGCGAGGAGTCCGGCGGCGTATACCTTTACTTCGCGGACGTGGCCGGCGACATCTACAAGATCAGGGACAACGACGCCTCCTCGCAGCAGATCTGGAAGCGCCAGCTCGGCGTTTCGGTGGTCTCCAATCCGATAGATTCCAGCGCCAAGCTCTATTTCGGCGCCGCCGACAACAGGGTCTACTGCCTCAACAAGGCCGACGGCTCCGACTGCCTCGGCTGGACCTACGACGCCGGCTTCACCGCGCCGATCTCGGGCACGCTGGCGCTGGACGACCGCACGCCGGGAGTGAACGCCTCCTGGATAGGCCTGGAGGACGGCAAGGTGGTGCGCTTCCTTACCGCTTCTGGGGCCATCTCCAGCTGGTTCCAGACCGGCGGCGCCATCAAATCCTCGCCGTTCGCCGACGCCGCCTACCTGGGAGGCAACAACCTCTATATAACCTCCACCGACGGCAAGCTCTACGCCAGGACCTCGGCCAATCTGACCACTCAGCCGGCGAACTGGATGGACTTCGTTTCCGGTTCCCCGATCTACACCTCGCCGTTCAAGGACCTCGATACCGGCAAGTACGTGTATTTAGGCAACGATGCCGGCAGGTTCTACAAGGTGGACGCGGCCAGCGGCACGGAGGTCATGAGCTTCCAGGCCGGCGGCCCGATACGCTCCTCGCCGGTAGTGATCCCCGGGACGTGGCTGGGTCTGCCGGCCGGAGAGGATTACGCCTATTTCGGCTGCGACGACGGCTATATCTACGCGGTGAACGTGAATACGGGCCAGTTGAGGACCGGCTGGCCCGTGCCCACCGGCGGGCCGGTGCGCGCCGATCCCGTGATAGACACCGGCAGCCTGACGCTGATAGTCGGATCTTCGGACGGGAAGACCTACGTGCTGTACATCGGGCCCTGAGACTGTCGGCGGCGCTGGAACGTTGTTTTTTTAGGAAAGCTATATGAAACGGCTCATCTGCGCGTTCTTTATGGCGGCCTTGCCGCTCTCGTATAACTGCGCCGCCTTCGCGGCCGACTGGCCGATGTTCAGGGCCGACCGGGCCCGCACCGGTTATCTGCCGGAGCAGGCCTATCCGCCGCTGACGCAGATGTGGGAGTTCCAAGTTCAGGGCGACGTGGTGGCGGGCCCGGTGGCAAGCGGCGGAATGGTCTACGCGGCCGCGCGCTCCGGCAGCGTCTACGCGCTGAACGCGTACACAGGCGAGCTCATCTGGGACTATTCCACCAACGACTGGGTGGACGCCCCCCCGACCGTGTCCAGCGGGACGGTGTACGTGCCGTCGAGGGACGGGCATCTATACGCGCTGGACAGGCTGACCGGCGGCGTCCTCTGGAGCGCCGCTCTCGGAGGCCCGTCTATCTCCAGCCCGCTGGTGCTGGACGGCAAGGTGTACGTGGGCGTCGGGGCCCCGCAGAACATGCTGAAAGCCTTCGACGCCGCCACCGGCGCCCCGCTCTGGCAGTACGCGGCGCTGAGGCCGCAGCCGGTGGAATCGGCCCCGTCCACGGACGGCCGTACTGTCTATTTCGGCTCCAACGGGGGGAGGGTCTACGCGCTGGAGAAGGACACGGGCCAGCCGGCCTGGACCTTCTCCGGTACGCAACAGACCATGGGGAGCTTCGGCAGCGGCGCGCTGCCGGTCAGCAGCGGGTCCGTTTACGCCCTGCCGGGCCACGACGAGAGGAGGCTGCTGCGCTTTTCGGCCGCTGACGGCAATCAGACCGCCGAGAGCGCCCCGTTCGCCGAGCTCGTAGGCCAGGCCAGCGAGAACGAGGTGACCACCCCCGTGATCTCTCCGTACGGCGTGTTCGCCGGGGCCGGTTCGCGCCCGCACCATATCTACGCCTTCGACCCCTATTCGCTCTCCGACATAGCCTTCAGTTCCCCTTCGGCGGGCGGGACGCTGGCCTTCGGGGTGCTCTCGTCGCCCTCTATGGCCAACGGCGTGATGTATCTGGGCACGGTGGACGCCCGGATGCTGGCCGTCAGCTCTTCCGGCGCCGTACTGCAGTCCCTGGCGGTCTCTTCGTCGGTCTATACCTCCCCGGCCGTTTCGAACGGCTGGGTCTACGCCGGCACCATGGGCGGCACCGTTCTGGGCTTCAAGGCCGCCCTCGCCGCCTCCATCTCCTACCCGGCGACCTACCAGGTGGTGGACGGCACGGTGCCGGTGCGGGGCTGGCTGCGCAACCCGGCCCTTTCCGGCTACCTGCTGGAGTACGGGCAGGGTGAGGCGCCGGCGTCGTGGACCACGCTGGTCTCCACGACGGCCTCCTCCGAGGTGTCCGGCGGCCAGCTGGGCTCCTGGGACGTCACCGGGCTGGCGAACGGGCTTTACACGCTGCGGCTGACCGCTTCGGAATCGTCGCCGTCGGGTTCGCTGCCGCGCGGCATGGTCACCGCGAGAGTCAACCACAGGCCTCAGCCGCCCGTCTCGCTAGCCGCCGCGGACAATCCCGGAGACAGCGGCAACAGGCTGGCGCTGTCCTGGACGGCTTCGCCTTCGTCGTGGGTGACGGCCTATAACGTCTACCGTGCCCCTGCCGGAGGGGGGTTCTCCTATCTGGCCGGCGTCAGCACCCCGGCCGTGAGCTATCTGGACGCCACCGCAGTGACTGGCTCTACCTTCACTTACGCGGTCCGCGCCTTCGACGGCTACGATGAATCCGCGGATTCTCCGTACGTATCCGCTTTCTCCGTCAACGATAATCCCTCCTCCGATGTCGTGGCCCCGTCGGCTCCGCACGCCCTGGCCGCCGCGCCCGGCGCGGCCGGAGGCTCGGTGGACCTGTCCTGGACTGCTCCGGGCGGCGATGGCGACGTAGGCGCCGCCGCCGGTTACGAGATACGCTACGCCACCTGGCCTTCCTTCGACTGGGCCACGGCCGCGGTCTGGAAGAGCACGCGTGCCGCGTCAGGACCCTACGGCACGGCCGAGATCGAAACGGTGCGCGGCCTGTTCGGAGGGGTGACGTACTATTTCTCGCTGGAGGCCTACGACCTCAATTCCAACTATTCCGTTCCCTCCGCCGCCGTTTTCGCGGCGGCGACGCGCGACCTTGTCGCGCCGGGGGCCCCGGGCGGGCTTTCCGTGGCCGATAGGCCCGGCGACCACGGCGGGGCGCTGACGCTGTCCTGGACCCGCTCCGCGGACGACGGCGCCGGGGCCGGCGACGTCTACGGCTACAGGGTGTTCCGGGCCCTTCACTCCGGAGTGCAGCTTTCCACCTCTCCTTACGCCGAGGTGGGCGCCGGTACGGCGGTCTATACCGACACGTCCGCCCCGTCGAACCTTAAGTTCTATTATGCCGTGGCGGCGTTCGACAGCACCAACCTTTCCACCGCGACGGCCGAGGCCTCCGGCATCTCCGCGGACAACTGGCGGTTCTTCGACAAGTCCAACGGCGGCTCGGTGCGGCTGACCGACGGCGCGGAGGTCAGCATCCCCGGAGACGGCGCCTCCCAGAACGACAACCTGCTGGTGACCCGGTTGGACCAGGCCGAGTATTTCGGGACCTCGGCGCGCGTGAAGGCGGACACCGGCGGCGCCAGGCCCACCGGCATAGTCTACGAAGTGAAGTTCGAGAATCCGTCCACGACGCTGCTGAAGCCGGCTGTGATCTATCTTCCCTACACCGACGCCGAGACCGCTTCCGTGCCGGCGGCGAGCCTGCGCGTCTATCTGCTCGACGGCGCGCGCTGGGTGCTGATGAACACTTCCAAGGCGCTGCCGGAACAGCATAAGGTCAGCGCCGAGGTCAAGCATTTCTCCGTGTACTCGCTGCTCGGCTACGTGCCTTCCGGGGCGCTGCTGACCTCCGACCGGGTCTACACCTATCCCAATCCGGCCCGCGGAGATACGCTGACGTTCAGGTTCCTGCCGGCTGACAACTCCGACGTGACCATCGACGTGTACAACGTGGCCGGCGAGAAGGTGGCCAGGCTGGCCAAGGACTCCTGTCCTGGCGGCGTGACCTCGGAGATAGTCTGGCGCGTGGCCAACGTGGCCAGCGGGGTGTACGTGTACCGGCTGGAGGCCAGGAGCCCTTCGGGCACCAAGTCGATCACCAAGAAGCTCGCCATAGTACATTAAAGGGAAGGACCAGGGGATGGATATGCCGAGAGAAAGCGAATCGAAGAGGACGTGGCAGACGGCCGCCGCGCTGCTGGCGGCCGTATGCCTCTGCGCAACGGCCGCGGATTCCCGCGCGGCCAGGATCTACCCTTCCGCCGGCACCACCTCCGCCGCCTTCCTGAAGATAGGAGTGGGGGCCCGGCCCTCAGCTATGGCCGGGGCCTATACCGCCCTTTCCGACGACGCCTACGCCGTTTACTGGAACCCGGCCGGTCTGGCGCTGGGCCCGGGCAAGACGCTGGTCTTCACGCACAACGACTACTTTCAGGGACTGGGGCAGGAATATTTCGGCTTCACGCTGCCGGGCGAGGAGACCGGCCTGTTCAAGAGCGGCCCGCTGGCGCGCGGCACGCTGGGCCTGGGTCTGGACTATTTTTACACGCCCAAGGACCTGGAGCGGCGCAGCGGCCTCAACGAGGCCGACCCGCTGGTCCCGATCTCGCCCGTGGAGGGGAAGTTCAGCGCCTACGACATGGCCTTCTCGGCCGCCTACGGCTTCAGCTACAGCCAGGACCTGCGCCTGGGCGCGGCCCTGAAGTTCATCCGCCAGAGCATAGACAACGACGCAGGCAACACCGTAGCGCTGGACCTCGGCGCGCTCTATGATTTCAACTGGCTGGACAGGCAGTTCACCGCCGGTTTCGCGGTGCAGAACTTCGGGCCTGGAATAAAGTTCGTTTCCCGGAGTTTCGACCTGCCGCTGACCTTCAGGGCCGGCGTCTCCCACCGGATCTATCAGAAGGGATTGCTGCTCTCGGCGGACCTGGTCAAGCCGATAGACAACTACCCGTCGCTGGCGTTGGGGCTGGAGCACCCGCTGCCCGGCGGCCTGGCCCTCAGGACCGGCTACCGTTACCGCCAGCACGGTAACGAACTGGGAGCCTGGTCCGGCTTCGCGGCGGGCCTCGGCTTCGTCTACAACCAGCTCAGCTTCGACTACGCTTTCTCCCCGTTCGGCGATCTCGGCTCTGCCCACCGCGTCTCGCTGGCTTTCAGGTTCGGGGCCCCGCCCAAAGCGGCGCCCAAGCCGCCTACCGGAGCGGAGCCGGCCGCGGAACGGGTAGAGGGAGCGGCCTTAAGCTACGAGGTCACGCTCCTGCCGCTGAAGATCTCCAACCTGAGCGCCGAATTCGAGGTAAAGGCCTTTTCCGACAAGGCGGCGCTCAGCGGCATGGAATTCAGGACCAGGCAGCGCGGCGGAGGAGAGCCGCGGCTGGAGGTGATGGAAGGCGCTTTGCCGCCGGGACTGCGCGCGGCCCTGCCCGGCGGCTTCACGCCGCTCGCGGCCTGGCAGCTGGGTTCGGGCTTTGCCGGGGTCAGCGGCGATATCAGCATGACCTTCCGCTTCCTGGAGCCGGCCGTTAACTCTGGCGAGACCTGGTTGTTCTATATGACCTCTTCCGGCTGGCGGCGGGTGCCGGCGGAGAAGGGGGGCTGCGACGGAGGGATCTGCGAGCTCTCCGGGAAGGTTCCGCTTAGCTCGCATTACGCGCTGGCCGTGAAGAACTAGTATTCCCCCAGCGTGCCGGCCTTCCTGGCGCGGCGCACCGAAAGACCGAACAACCAGACGGCGGCCGGGGCGAGCGCCGCGTCGAAAGCGGCCAGCGCCAACAGGTCGCCTTTTATCGCGCCCAGGCCCGACCCGCCGTTCAGCGCCAGTTGGAAGGCCCTCACCGCGTAGGTGACCGGCAGAAGCTTCGATACCGCCAGCAGCCAGCCAGGCAGCACCGTTACCGGGAAGTACACCCCGCCGAGCAGCCCCTCGAAATTGTTCAACAGCCAGGCCGCCGGGTTGCCGCGCTTGTACAGCATCACGAAGCAGGACGAGATCACACCGAGGGACGCGAAAGCGGCCGCCGAGAGCAGGAAGACCAGCGCGGCGGCCAGCCAGTTCGCCTGCGGGAAGCGCAGGCCGAAGACGAAGAAGCCGGCCAGCGCGTAGACCAGCAGCTCGAACGTCGCGAAGACGAAGTTCCAGGCCGACAGCGCGGCCAGCAGCGGCAGCGTGCCCAGCGGGGTGGAGAGCGCCGCCTCCAGCGTGCCCTGGGTCTGCTCCAGGCGCAGCCTCTCGGCGTACGAGCCGGCCCCGGTACCTATGTAGCCGAAGAAGGCCAGCGACGCGAAGGCGTAGGCGAAGTAGCTGCAGCGGTAGGGCGCGAGGTCGGGCGCCAGAGCGTCCCCGAACAGGCGGCCTATGAAATAGAAGACGGCGAGGTTCGCCAGCGAGGCCAGCGCCCCGAGCGCGAAAGACAGGCGGTAGCTGCTCTCCGTCAGGAAGTCCCGCCTGACGAAAGCGAGGATCAGACGCGCAAGGCTCATTGCCCGCCCCCGCCGCGCACGCGGCCTTTTTCCAGAGCCGCCACCCTGGGCGCGGCCTCGCGCAGCAGGCCCGGGGAATGCGAGGAAAGGATAACCGACGCCCGCCTGCCGCGCTCCTCTATCAGCCCCAGCAGGCCGTTGACCGCGGCGGGGTCCAGGCCGCGGAAAGGCTCGTCGAGCAGCAGGAAGACCGCGGGGCGTGAGAAGGCCCGTATCAGCGATACCTTCTGCATATTGCCCTCTGACAGGCGGTCGAAGCGGCGTTCCAGCTCCGCCTCCGGCAGGCCCAGCCTGGCGGCCAATTCCCGGGCCAGCGGCAGCGAACGAGCCGGCTCCAGCCCGGCCAGCGAGCCGAAGAAGCGCAGGTTCTCGGCAGCGCTCAGGCGGAAGTAGAAGCTCCTGGGATTGGGAGGGCAGAGGGAGACTAGCTTCCTGAGGTCGGCGGGGCCGGACTGCCTGCCGCCGGAGCTTATGCTCCCGCCGTCGGCCTCCAGAACCCCGGCCAGGGTCTTGAACAGGGTGGTCTTGCCGGAGCCGTTGGGGCCTTCCAGGCCAAGCACGCCCGGCCCGGCCGCCAGGTCCACGCCGTCCAGCGCGCGCAGGGCGGCGCCGCCGCTGAACGGCGGCGGCGGGAAGACCTTGACCAGCCCGCGGGCTTCCAGTATCACGCTAGTATCATAGCACAGAGGCGCCCGCGGGCAGAAGCCGGACCGGGGCGCCTTTCGCCGGCGGTCCTTTTATTATGATAAAATATATAGATAACTCCGCCCCTGAAGCGGGGGAGTCTTTATTTTAGCAACGGCAGCATGGAGGATAATGATGAGAATACATATAGTGGCCCGCAAAATTAAGATGACCAAGCCGATAAAGGAGTTCATCGAGAACAAACTCGAGAAGCTCCACGAGTACCTGGACAACATAGTCTGGGCGCAGGTCATAGTTTCCGTGGAGAAGAAGATCCACGCCGCCGAGGTGATCGTGCACGCCGGCCACCAGACGATGAAGGCCGCCGCCGAGTCCGACGAGATGTACTCCGCCATAGACAAGGCGATGGACAAGATGGAGTCGCAGGTTAAGAAGTACAAGGAGCGCTTCACCGACCACCACGCCGCCGAGGTCGCCGACCTGGGCGAGTTCACCACGCTGGTCGGCCCCGAGATCCGCTTCTCCGTGGTCAAGGACGTCCCGCTGAAGCCGATGAACAAGGAAGAGGCCGTCATCGAGATGGAGAAGCTCGGCTTTAACTTCTGGATGTTCCAGGACAGGGGCTCCAAGCAGCTGCAGGTGGTCTTCAAGCGGCTCGACAGCACCTACGGGCTGCTGCAGCCGGTGAAGAAATAAGCGGCGAAGCCCGATGTCAGTGCAGACCAAGCCGGCCAAGCATATCACCGTCCGGGAACTGCTCAGGTCCAGGGGCAGGATCCTGGGCCTGAAGGCCGTCGCCGGAGCGGGGAACCTCAACCGGCACGTCACCGTCAGCGAGATAAACCGCCCCGGCCTCGCGATAGCCGGCCACATGGAGCAGTTCCGCGCGGAACGCATCCAGATCATAGGCCAGGGCGAGTACGCCTACTGCCAGAAAGAGGATTCCCGCCGGGTCTCGGCGAACCTGCAGAAAATGTTCTCCGCGCAGGACATTCCGTGCGTGATAGTGACCGGCGGCGCCAAGCCGCTGACGGTGATAAAACAGGCCTGCGCGAAGGCCCGGGTCCCGCTGCTGACCACGACCTCCGACACGTCGGCGTTCATCCGCGAGCTGACGATGTTCCTGGACGATCAGCTGGCGGCCATCACTTACGCGCACGGCGTGCTGGTCAGCGTCTACGGCCTGGGCGTCCTGATCCAGGGCGACTCCGGGGTGGGCAAGTCGGAGTGCGCGCTGGAGCTGCTCAAGCGCGGACACATCCTGATAGCCGACGACGTGGTCGAGGTGAAGCGCCGCATCGGGTACATGCTGGTCGGCAACTCGCCGAAGAACATCAAGCACTACATGGAAGTGCGCGGCCTCGGCATCATCGACGTGGAGCTGCTGTTCGGCATAGGCTCCACTATGGACCAGTCGCTGATAGAGATGCACGTGAAACTGGAGAGCGTGCCGTCCGGTTCGCTGGCCAACTACGACCGCACCGGCCTGAAGGCCGACAGCGTCAGCATCCTGGAGGTGCCGGTGCCGTCGCTGCGGCTGCCGGTGACCCCGGGCCGCAACCTGGCCGTGCTGATAGAGGTGGCCGCGCTGAACCAGCGCCTGAAGAACCAGGGCTACTTCGTCGCGAAGCGCTTCAACGACAGCCTGATACGCGAGATGGGGAAGAAATAGATGGCCAGGACCGGAATAAAGGGCAGGATATTCATCATCACCGGCATGTCCGGCGCCGGCAAGAGCCAGGCGCTGAAGTCCTTCGAGGACCTCGGGTTCTACTGCATCGACAACCTGCCGATCTCGCTGATCCCGCAGTTCGCGGGGCTGGTGGGCGACAGGCGTTATCTGAGGAACGTGGCGCTCGGTATAGACATCCGCGAGGGCCGCTTCTTCAAGGATTTCATCCGCACGCTGGACAACCTCGGCAAGCTGGGGCTGGACTACAAGATCATGTTCCTCGACGCCTCCGACGAGGTGCTGATGCAGCGCTTCTCCGAGACCCGCCACCGCCATCCGCTCGGCAAGAACATCGCCGCGGCGGTCAAGGAGGAGCGGCGGCTGCTCTTCGAGCTGAAGGCCCGTGCCAACAAGGTCATCGACACCACCAAGCTGACGCTGGGGGAGCTCAAGGAAGTCCTCTCGGCCGCGCTGGAGCTGAAGCGCACGGCGGAGATGAAGCTCTCGGTGATCTCCTTCGGCTATAAGTACGGCATCCCGCTGGACGCCGACATCGTGATGGACGTGCGCTTCCTGCCCAACCCGTATTACGTGGCCTCGCTGCGGAAGAAGACCGGGATGGACGCGTCCGTCGGGGTCTACCTGCGCAGGCAGCCGGGCTTCAAGAGCTTCCTTAAGTCCTATACCGAGCAGATCAGGACGCTGCTGCCGCTCTACATCAAGGAGGGCAAGTCCTATCTTACTATAGCGATAGGCTGCACCGGCGGCAGGCATCGCAGCGTCTACATAGCCAGGCAGATAGCCGAGACGCTCTCCGCGGGCGGCTTCTCGGTCTCCGAGTACCACCGGGACATCCGCAAGTAACGCCGCGCCGGAGCGCGGCCGGAGTTCTTATGATAAATATCATCGTCATTACGCACGGGGAGTTCGGTGCCTACCTGATAGAGGCGGCCGAGGGCATAGTGGGCGCCCAGCACGAGGGTCTGAAGAACGTCTCCATCTCCGCGCGCATGACGCTGGAGCGCGTCAGGGAGGCCATCTCCTCCGCGATAGAAGAAATGCGCTCCGACGACGGCATGATCTTCCTGATAGACATGCCCGGCGGCACGCCGATGAACGTGGTGCTGCCGCTGGCCAAGGACATCGCGAGGAGCGCGGTGATCTGCGGCGTCAACATCAACATGATGACCTCCGCGTTCGCCTACAGGCAGTCCCTGGATTTCGACAGGCTCGCGGTCAAGATAGTGGAGGACGGCCGGAAGGCCGTCTGCGAAGTGAAGAGCCTTCTGATGAAGAAGTGAGGACGGCATGATAATCCTTTACAGGGTCGACGACAGGCTGGTTCACGGCCAGGTGGTGGAGGGCTGGGTGCCGCTTTTGAAGGCGGAGGAGCTGGCCGTGGTGTCCGACGAGATAGCCGCCGACGAGATGCGGCAGACCATAATGCGCTTCGCCACGCCCGAGGGCGTGGACCTGAAGATAATGACGGTGGCCGACGCCGAGACCTATCTCCCGGAGGCGGAGAAGTCCGGCCGGCGCGTGCTGCTGCTGCTGCCGGGCCTCGCGGAGGCCGTGGCGCTCTCCAAGAACGGCGTGAAGATGCCGTCCCTTAACATCGGCGGAATGCACTATTCGGCCGGCAAGAACCTCTCGATAGGCAAGGCCATCTTCCTGAACGAAGCCGACTGCGCCGCGCTGCGCGAGCTCTCGGCCGCCGGCATACAGATAGAGGGACGGGGCGTCCCCTCCGACAAGCCGCTGAACCTGATGGAGGCCATAGCCTGACCATGGGAACCGCGCAGCTCAACGGCGCCGCGGGAGGGCGGATTGCTTAAGGCTCTCGTCTCCTCGGCCCTCGCCGGGCTGCTCGGCCTGGACACCGTCCAGGCGGGGCAGTTCCTGCTGTCGCGGCCGGCGCTGATCGGGCCGCTGCTGGGCTGGCTCAACGGCTTTCCGCTCGAAGGGGCCCGCCTCGGGGCCATCATCGAGCTGCTGTACATGGATTTCATCCCGGTGGGCGGAGTGGTGCCGCCTAACGGGGCGGTGGCCGCCGCGGCCGCGGTGCTGGCTCACGCGGCGGGCGGACTGGCGCCTTCGCTGGCCTTCTTCATCGGCCTGGCCGCCGGCTCGCTCTTCTCCCCGGTGGAATACAGGCTGCGCGCGGCCCGCTCCTCCTGGGGGCGGAAGCTGGACGCGCAGGTCATGGCCGGGGATCTCGGCCTCGGCCGCTGGGTGACGTTCTCCCTGGCTTCAGAGGCCGTGGTCACCGCGGCGTTCGTTATGTGCTGCACGGCCGCCGCCGGCCTGCTGGCCGCGGTCCCGGGGGTCGCCCGCCTCTATCCCGGCACGGATTTCGCCTATTCGCTGATGCCGTGGCTGGGACTCAGCGGGCTCTATTTCAGGTTCAGGACGCAGATCTACAAGAAAGGATAAAGATGTTCGGGTCGATGTTCGTGAGGTCGTTCTTCATGCAGGCGGGCTGGAACTACGAAAGGTTCCAGAACCTCGGCTTCGCCTTCACGCTGCGGCCCGCGCTGGAGAGGATCTACCCTGACCGGGAGAAGCTGAAGGCCGCGCTGCTGCGCCATCTCCAGCTGGTGAACACTCAGCCTTACATGGCCTCCTTCGTGGCCGGCAACGTGGCCCGCATGGAGGAGAAGGCGGCGGCTTCCGCGGACCAGGAGGCGGCCCTCAAGAGCCTGCCCGGGGTCAAGCAGGCGCTGGCCTCGAGCTTCGCCTCGATAGGCGACAGGATCTTCTGGGGCAGGCTGAAGCCGATGACCACGCAGATCTGCCTGCTGGTCTGGGCCGCCGGCGGTTTCTCGGGCTGGCTGTTCACCGGGATGGATTCAAAGGCCGGCATGCCGCTGCTGCTGGCGGGCCCGCTGACGGGGATAGTTTTTTATTCCGCCTTCGCGGTCTACTGGCGCTGGCGCGGTCTTAAGACCGGGTACGCCTGCGGCGGCACCGCCGCCTGCGGCCTCGACAGCGTCAACTGGACCAGGATGATACGCAGGCTCTCGGCCGCCGGCTTCGCGATGTCGCTGGCCATATCGCTGCTGGCCCTGGGCATGCTGCTGGCCCTGAGCGGCATTTCCTGCGCCCCGGGCGGGATAGCCATGAGGGCCGGGGCCGTGCTGGGAGTGCTGGTCCTTCACCGCGTCTGCCGCGCCACCGGCAGGTCCGTGTTCTTCGCGGCGGCGGCTCTGCTGTTCGCCTCGCTGCTGCTGTTCAGCGTTTTCGACTTCAGGCCTTTCGAGCTTTACATATGACAAAAAGAACGATCAAGATCATCAACGAACTGGGCATACACGCCCGCCCGGCCGGCATGATAGCCAACACCGCCTCCAGGTTCGCCTGCGACATAAGGCTGGTGAAGGACGGCATGGAGGTCAACGCGAAGAGCATCATGGGCATCATGACGCTGGCCGCGGGCAAGGGCAGCGCGATAGAGATAACCGCTAAGGGCTCGGACGAGGGCGAGGCGGTGGCGGCGCTCGCCGATCTGTTCGAGAAGAAATTCGACGAGGATTAACGCTACAGGGGAATTATGCTGATAAAGAAAGGGGTGCCGGCCAGCCTCGGAATAGCCATAGGCAAGGCCCATATCGTCAAAGAGGAGAACATCCTCATCGAGCAGAAGGACGTTCCGCCCGAGAAGATCAAGGCGGAGGTGAAGCGCTTCAAGGAGGCGCTCGACAAGACCAAGCTCGACCTCGACGCGATACGGGGCAAGATCCTGAACGTGCTCGGCAAGCAGCACGCCAAGCTGATAGACGCGCACCACCTGATCCTGCAGGACCCGCTGATCACCAAGGAGGTGCCGAAGCTGATCGTCTCCAAGGGGATGAACGCCGAGTTCGCTCTCTCCGAGATACTCGACAAGGCCGAGGAACAGTTCGAGAAGATAGACGACGAGTTCTTCCACGAGCGCAAGCACGACATCTTCGACGTGGGCAAGAAGATCATCTCCAACCTGGTCAACAGCAAGAAGACCTCGTTGAAGGACCTGAAGGACCCGGTCATCATCGTGGCGCACAACCTCTATCCGTCGGATACGCTGCATATCCGCGAGTCCAACAAAGTGCTGGGCTTCTGCATGGACCTCGGCTCCAAGTCCAGCCATACCGCCATCTTCGCGCAGAGCATGGGCATACCGGCCGTCGTCGGACTGTCCGACATCAGCCGCCAGATCCAGAGCGGCGACACTCTGGTGGTGGACGGCGAGCAGGGGATGGTCATCATCTCGCCCACCACCGAGATCATCGAGAAGTATAAGGTGCGCAAGGAGGAGCTGCAGAAGCAGGAGCACTTCTTCCACCGCCTGAAGGGCCTGCCCGCCACCACGCGCGACGGCCACAAGATCAGCCTGATGTGCAACCTGGACTCCGCCGAGGACGCGCCCGAGCTGCCGGCCGTCAAGGCCGAGGGCGTGGGCCTGTACCGCACCGAGTTCCTGTATATGAACCGGGATTCGGTGCCTACGGAGGAGGAGCAGCTGACCGCGTATTCCTCGGTGGTGAAGGCCGCGCCGGGGATCCCGCTGACGATACGCACCGCCGATATCGGCGGCGACCGCGCCACCCAGCTCGGCATCAAGGGCTTGAAGGACGAACGCAACCCTTTCATGGGCTTCCGCGGCATCCGCCTGTTCATCAAGTACCCCGAGCTGCTGAAGACGCAGCTGCGGGCCATCTACAAGGCGAACACCGAAGGGAACATCAAGGTGATGATCCCGATGCTGTCCTCGGCCGACGAGCTGCTGACCGTGAAGCGCATAGCGGCCGACGTGAAGACCGAGCTGGCCGAGGAGGGCTTTAGCGTCGGCAAGGACCCCGAGTTCGGCGTGATGGTGGAGATCCCGGCCGCGGCCATCATTCTGGACTCGCTGCTCGGCGAGATCGACTTCGTCTCGATAGGCACGAACGACCTGGTGCAGTACACGCTGGCCGTGGACCGCATCAACCAGTACGTTTCCGAGCTGTACGAGCCTTTCCACCCGGCGGTGCTGCGCCTGATAAACCTGGTGGTGCAGACGGCCCACAAGAAGGGCAAGCCGGTCTCCGTCTGCGGCGAGATGGCCTCCGACCCGTACGCGATACCGCTGCTGATCGGCCTCGGCGTGGACATACTCTCGGTGCCGGCCAAGATGTACCTGCGCTCCAAGCACTCGGTCCGCTCGATGAGCTTCGAGAAGTTCACCGGCATAGCGCAGCGCGCGCTCAGCATGGCCACCTCCGACGAGATACGCCGGCTGGTCGAGGAAGAGGTGAAGTGAATGCCGAGCAGTGCCGTGGCGGGGCAATGGCGCAGAGGGTACTCGCGCAGGGCGAGGCTTGCGCAAGCGCCGAGCCCGAGCGGTAGCACGCGCACGGTGTGCGCGATAGCGTGCCCGAAGCGTCATTGCCCCGGCATGGCGCGACTAAAGTTCTAAGAATAGCAACATGAAGATACGCAACTTTTCCATCATAGCCCACATCGACCACGGCAAATCCACGCTGGCGGACCGCTTCATACAGCTGACCGACACCGTGCCTGACCGGCAGATGAAGGAGCAGTTCCTGGACGGCATGGAGCTGGAGCGCGAGCGCGGCATAACCATCAAGGCCAAGGCCGTGCGCATGCTGTACAAGGCCGACGACGGCGAAGAGTACGTGCTGAACCTGATCGACACCCCCGGCCACGTGGACTTCTCGTACGAGGTGTCCCGCGCGATGGCCGCCTGCGAGGGCGCGATACTGCTGGTGGACGCGTCGCAGGGAGTGGAGGCCCAGACGCTGGCCCACGCGCACCTGGCGCAGTCGCTCGGCCTCAAGATCCTGCCCGTCATCAACAAGATAGACCTCGAGCACGCCGACCCCGACGCCACCGAGGAGCAGATCTGGGAGGTCCTGAAGAACCCCGTGGAGGCCTCGCGCATCAGCGCCAAGGACGGCCGCGGCGCCAAAGAGGTGCTGGAGCGCGTCATAAAGGAGATACCTCCGCCCGAGGGCTCGCCGGAAAGGCCGCTGAAGGCGCTGGTCTTCGACTCCTTCTACGACGTCTACAAGGGCGTCATCATCTATACCCGCGTGGTGGACGGCGAGCTCAAACCCGGCCGCCACATCTCGTTCTGGTCCAACGGCAAGTCCTATAAGGTGGAGGAGGTCGGCTACCTCAACCCCAAGATGCAGAAGTCCGAGTCCATACGCACCGGCGAGGTGGGCTACATAGTGCCCGGCATACGCGACATCCACGAGATAAAGATGGGCGACACCATCTCCGAGAAGGAGAGGAAGATAGACGCGCCGCTGCCGGGCTACAAGGACGTCAACCCGGTGGTCTACGCCGGCTTCTACCCGGTCAATACCACGGACTATACCGCGCTGAAGACCGCGCTGGAGAAGATCAGCCTCACCGACTCCTCGTTCACTTACCAGGGCGAGACGTCGAAGGCCCTGGGCTTCGGCTTCCGCATAGGCTTCATGGGGCTGCTGCACCTCGACATCATCCGGGAGCGCATAGAGCGGGAGTTCGACATACCGCTGATAGCCACGAACCCCAACGTCATCTACAAGGTGCTGGCCAAGACCCATCACGCCTCGAAGGAGTCGAAGTACGTGGAGGTGACCAACCCGGCCGACTTCCCGCATTACGGGGACGTGCTCGACATCATGGAGCCGTACGTGCACGCCAACATCATAGCGCCGCTGACCTACATGGAGGGCATCATTAACCTCCTGAAGGAGAAGCGCGGCGAGCACCTGAAGATAGAGTACATCTCCACGACCCGCGTGATCGTGGAGTACCTGCTGCCGCTCTCGGAGATCATCATAGACTTCTACGACAGGCTGAAGTCGGTGTCGAAGGGCTACGCCTCGTTCGACTACGAGCCGTTCGAGTACCGCTCCTCCGACATGGTGAAGATAGAGATGCTGCTGCACGGGGACGTGGTGGACGCCCTCTCCTTCATCACGCACAAGACCAAGTCGCTCTCGGCGTCGCGCCAGCTCTGCGAGAAGCTCAAAGAGCTGATCCCGAAGCACATGTTCGAGATAGCGGTGCAGGCGCAGGTGAACGGCAAGATCATCGCGCGCGAGACGATAGGCGCGCAGCGCAAGGACGTGCTGGCCAAGTGTTACGGCGGCGACATCACCCGCAAGAGGAAGCTGCTCGAGAAGCAGAAGGAAGGCAAGCGCAAAATGAAGCTGATGGGGTCGGTCGAGATCCCTCAGGAGGCCTTCATGTCGCTGCTCAAGATCAGCCAGGACAAATAGCCGCGCAACCGCGCCCCTTTCAGGGCCGTATGCCTTGAGGGGGCGGGCCGGCGCGGGCGGAGACATACATCATGGAAGAAAAACTTTTCTGGATAGGCGTGCTGATGGGCGCGCATCTGTTCCTCTCCCATCATTTCAAGGACAAGGGCAGGTTCAAGGCCGACAACCGCTTCACGCGGGGCTGGCACGCCGTCTTCGCGGCTCTGGCCGCCTTCGTGGCGGCCGTGCTGCTGTCCGTAAGCCTCGACAACAGGCGCGGGGACGTGGTGACCTCCATGCTCTTCAGCTGGCGGCAGCTCTCCTACGGCCTGCTGGCCGCCGCGGCCGCCGCCTCTTACGCCATGTGGAGGGGGCTGGCCGGCAAGACCAAGCTGAAGGACGGCATGAACGTCACGATGAAGGAGGACATGGAGTGGTCCGAGACGGTGTTCTCGGCCGTGCTGCTGGCCTCGGTGGTCATGTACCTGTTCATCCAGGCCTTCAAGATCCCGTCCGGTTCCATGGAGAACACGTTCCTGATAGGAGACCACCTGTTCGTCAATAAGTTCATCTACGGGTTCAGGGTGCCGTACACGCACAAGAAGTTCCTCGCGCTGCGCCACGTCAAGCGCGGCGACATCATCGTGTTCCAGTTCCCGTCCACAGACCCGCGCGAGTTCCAGTGCGGCGGCAGCCAGTATGGCAAGGATTTCATCAAGCGCGTCATCGGCATGCCCGGCGACACCGTGGAGGTGCGCGACGGCCAGCTCTACATCAACGGCGACAAGGCCGGGGAGGAGCCGTACGCCCGCTACGCGGACGCCTTCCGCTATCCTAAGGCCACGGGGAAGGTATCCCGGGAGGACTACCAGTCATACTGGCAGGACCGCATGCTGGGCAAGATGTTTTCGGAGTACGTGCGCGACAATTTCGGTCCGGTCACCGTGCCGCAGGGCCAGTATCTGGTCATGGGCGACAACCGCGACCGCTCCTGCGACTCGCGCTACTGGGGCGCCGTGCCGGACTACCTTATAAAGGGCAGGGCCTGGTTCCGCTACTGGCCCCCGTCGCGCATAGGTTTCCCGGAATGAAGGTCACCGAGCGCCTCAAGGCCGGCGGCAAGGTCTTCTCCTTCGAGTTCTATCCCCCAAAGACGGAGGCGGACGCGAAGCGGCTTTTCGACGCGGCCAGGGAGCTCAAGACCCTTTCCCCTGACTTCGTCTCGGTCACCAACTCCTCGGCCGGCACCCTGCCGTACCGCACCGTGGCGCTGTCCGGAGTGCTGAAGAACGAGATAGGCCTGGAGGTCGTGGCGCACCTGACCTGCCTGGCGCATACGCGCGCCGAGATCCTCGAGATAGTCTACGGCCTCAAGAAGATGGGCATCGAGAACGTGCTGGCGCTGCGCGGCGACAGGGAGAACGTGGTGGGCGAGCCGCCCGGGGATTACAAGTACGCCTCCCAGCTCGCCGCCGATATTGCCGCGGACGGCTGGTTCTCCGTGGGCGGAGCCTGCTACCCGGAGAAGCACCCGGAAGCCGCCACGCTGCAGGAGGACATCGCCCATCTCCGGGAGAAGACGGCGGCCGGGACCTCGTACCTGATAACGCAGCTCTTCTTCGATAATTCGCTTTATTTCGGCTTCCTGGAGAAGACGGCCGCCGCCGGCATTTCCGTGCCGATACTCCCCGGGCTGATGCCGATCACCGGCTACCGCCAGATACAGAAGTTCACCCAGCTGATGAACGTCTCGGTGCCGGCTGCGCTGCGCGCCGGCATAGAGCGCTGGGACGGCGACAAGGACGGGATGTTCAAGTTCAGCGTGGATTACGCCTCAAGACAGGCCGAGGAGCTGCTGAAGGGCGGGGCGCCGGGCCTGCACCTGTACACGCTGAACCGCAGCAAGGCGGCTATCGAGATACTCAGGAACGTCAGGGGCGGGGCGCTTAAATAAGGGGGCGGGATGGAGACGGTTCACAGCGGGTCTGCGAGGGCCCTGGTGGAGTTGCAGAAGAGGGACACGGCTATAGCCGCGCTGAAGGCCAGGATCGCCGGAGTGCCGGTAAGGCTCAAGGCCGTCAATGATGCCTTCGAGGCGAAGAAAGCGGCCATGAGCGCCGCCAGAGAGACCCTGATGGCGCTGCAGTCCAGGAAAAAGGACTCGGAACTCCGGATAGCCGAGGCGGAAGAGGGGATACGCAAGCACCAGCGGGAGCTCAACATGGTGAAGGACAACGACGCCTTCAAGGCCCTGCTGAAGGAGATCGATAACGACAAGGCCGCCAAGGACGAGCTGGAGACCGGAGTGCTCGAGCTGCTCGAGGAGATAGACAAAGCCTCCGTGAAGGACAAGGCCGAGCAGGCCGAGGTGGCCGTGGTAGCGGCGCAGCGCGACAAGGAAGCCGCGGCGCTCGAGGCCGAAGGCCGCGAGGCGGCCGGGATGCTCTCCGAGGCGGAAGCCGGCAGGGCCGGGGTGGCCGCCGGCATCGAAGCCGACCTTCTGGAGCGCTACGACGCGCTGCGGGCCAGCCGGGCGAACCTCGCGGTAGCGGAGGTGCACGCGGACCAGGCCACCGGCAAGCTCTCCTGCGGAGGCTGCCATATGGGCCTGACGCCGCAGAAGGCGCTGGATGTAAAGAAGCACGATACCTTCGCCGTCTGTCCGGAATGCAGGCGCTGGATGTACCTCGAAGCGACGATAAAAGGGTAGCTGATGGGTTTCGCCGGGAATTTTTTCGATGAAAATTCCCCCGCGCATAGCGCGGGCGCTGGAGGCGCGGTATACTGGCCAATGGCCGTGCCGTATCAGGCGCAATGCGCTTCAGACGGCCACCCTCTCGGGCGCTGCGCGCATAGCGCTTGGCCCTTAGGGCAATGCCCATGCCGCATCAGGAGCTATGCTCTTCAGGCGGCCGACCCGCTGAAGCGGGGAACCCTGCAAACAGGGTTCGGGATAAATTTTCAGACCGCGGACGGAGGGCCGCTCTTCCCGAAAGGGAGGGGAGGAACTTCCGAACTTCACAGGGCAGGGTGCCGGTTCAAAGCCGCTAAGCGGCCATAGGCCGGGAGGCGGGGGCCATATCCCCCGTCGACGGACAGCGCCACAGAGAACATACCGCCCGCAAGGGTAAGGGTGAAAAGGTGCGGTAAGAGCGCACCGCGCGCCGGGCGACCGGCGCGGCAGGGCAAGCCCCTCCTGAAGCAAGGCCAAAATCGCGCCATGGACTGCCCGTCCGCCCTTCGGGGCAGCGCGGAGTGGGCCGCACTAGATAAATGGTCCTCCAGATGCCGCAAGGCATTGGACAGAATTCGGGGTACAGTCCGCGGTCTGAAAGAATTCCGGGTTCGTCCCCGGGCCAGGTCTCAAAAACAGGGTCGGCCACACCGTGGCCGCCCTTCCGCGCCTCAGCCCTCGCGCTTATGCAAGCTCGGGCTTCCGGCACGGTTTTTCGACCTGGGCCCGGTTCCGAACCCTACATGGCGGGAACTTGGCGGCAGGCTGATAACGGGAGCGGGTGGCGAGGGTTCGCCTTCGCAGGGGCCTCGCGAGCGCGAGGCTTGCGAAGCGACGAGCACGAGTGAAAGAGCGAGGCCACGGTGTGGCCGCGCGTACCCGGAGAAGGCAACCCTCGACAGGACCCGCGGACTTGCAGGCCTGCCGGCACATTAAGGGGAAACTTATGGATTCACTGGCGGCGAAGATACCGGAGATAAAGTACTCGTCCGACGCGGGGGAGATACCGTGGGACGACGCCGTGGTCTGGAGCCAGATGCCGCGGGTGGGGCCCCGCGTATACGAGTGGATAGAGGGTTCGCATATCCGCTACGTTTCATGGAGCAACGGCCTGGTCAACATCCTGCCGGACAATAGTTCCATCCTCAGCTCGCATTGCCAGTGCATAGTGCTTCCTTCCGCTTTCGTCTGGGTCGGCAAGAACGTCAAGGTGGGCTGACGCCGTTGACCGCGGGCGCCGGTAAATAATAGACTTGGCCTTAAGAACTCCCTGAGGGGTGAAGATCCGCATGAGAAACGTATTGCTGGCTTCGCTGCTGCTGGCCGCCGCAGGCCGGGCGGGCCTTTGTTTCGATCTGCCGGCCATGAAGGCGGGGGATATAAAGGCCGCGGAAGCCGTGGTCCCGGCCGCGGCAGGCGCTCCGGAAGCCGGGGCGAAGACCGCCAAAGACGGCTGGGATTTCCGCGACGAGACCATCTATTTCCTCCTCACCGACCGCTTCGTGGACGGCGACACCGGCAACAACAATATCTACGGCGACGAGTACTGGCCCGGCAACCTGAAGTACTACCAGGGCGGAGATTTCAAGGGGCTCATCCAGAACCTTGACCATATCAAGGCCATGGGCTTCACCGCCATCTGGATAACCCCGCCGGTGATGCAGCCGCCCGGGCGCTACCAGAGCCAGGACGGCGGCTACGACGCGGCCGGCTACCACGGCTACTGGGCCTGGGACTTCTCGAAGATAGACCCCCACCTGGAGTCCAAGGGCGCGGCCTACCGGGACCTGATAGACGCGGCCCACGCCAAGGGAATAAAGGTGATACAGGACGTAGTGGCCAACCACGGCCACGGCGGCTACGTCAGCTCCGGGGTGAAATGGTTCGCCGACCGCGGCCGGCTGTCCGGCCTGGGCCGCTCCTTCGACTATTACAACGACCGGGAGAGCTGGTTCAACCACGGCGGTCCCGCAATAGCCGACCTGCTGGACCTCAACGACAGCAACCCGGAGGTGCTGAAGTGGTTCCTGCAGATCTACGAGAGCTACCAGGACATGGGCGTGGACGCCTTCCGCATAGACACCGTGGCCTGGATGAAGCCCGAGTTCTGGAAGGGCTTCACCGCCGGCCTGCACGGGCACAAGAAGGATTTCTTCATGTTCGGCGAGGTCTGGACCAACGGCGACTTCAACTGGCTGGCGAGCTACACACACCTGGCGCCGGGCGACCCGATGAACGCCGGGATGAGCGTGGTGGACATGCCCTCCTCCTCCATGGGCACCTGGGGGCAGATGGAGCAGGTCTTCAAGGGCGGTGATTACCGCCGGGCGGCCGAGCTGCTGAAGAACGACTCCAAGTACGGGGACGCCAGCTACCTGGTGACCTTCCTCGACAACCACGACAAGCCGCGCTTCAACGGGCCGGGCTGGGACGGCAGCGCCGCCTCCACCGAGCAGTATTTCGACGCGCTGAACTTCTATTTCACCGCGCGCGGCATACCGTGCGTCTATTACGGCACCGAGGTGCAGATGGTCGGCGGCAACGACCCGGACAACCGCAGGATGCTGGGTCAGGACGGCATACAGCGCGCCAAGAGCGACCCGGTCTACAACCACCTGCGCAAGCTGAACGCCGTGAGGAAGGCCAGCGCGGTCCTGCGCAAGGGCAAACAGACCACCATCTACGCGGAACAGGACCAGTTCGCTTTCAAGCGGGAGTACGGCGGCAAAGCAGCCTATGTCTTTCTGAACAAGGGCTGGGGGAGCTCCGTGATAAACGCCGGCGGCGTGGCCCCCGGGGACTATACCGACCTGTATACCGGCCAGACCATATCGGTCAGCGGGAAAAGGGCCGCGGTGGAGGTGCCCGCCCACGGCGTGCGCGTGCTGGTGCGGGACCCGGAGGGTCAGCCCTGGAAGCTGGACGGCTGGGATTCCAGGCTGCCGCGCGGCTCGAAATAGCGCCTATAGGACTTCGTACGGAATGCCCGCCCGCCCGGCGGGCATTTTTTTTCGGCCGCCTGTCCCGCTCACCGGGATATTTGTATAATAAAATCAGATTTTCGCGAAGATATTACGGAGACGACATGCCTAAACTCAAGATAAACGCCGCTATAGTGAAGAAGAACGCCGCGCTGTGCAGGAAGCGCGGCATCATCATGCCGACCTTCAAGCAGATGAAGGACCCGAACCTGATACCGGAGAAAATAAAGAAGGCCCTCAAGCCCGTCGGCCTCTGGGACATCGAGCCCATCAACCTCTTCCGCATCAACTGGCACAACGACCCCAAGACCGGCGGCTTCGGCCCGGTGAACATGCTCGAGATACCGCGCGAGATCACCGGCATCAAGGCCCGCGTGGTGGGTCTCGTCGGCAAGTACTTCCCGACCGGGGCGCACAAGGTCGGCGCCGCTTTCGGCTGCCTCGCGCCGCGCATGGTGACCGGCGAGTTCGACGCGCAGGCGCAGAAGGCCGTCTGGCCCTCCACCGGCAACTACTGCCGCGGCGGCGCGTTCGATTCCAAACTGCTCGGCACCACCCCGGTGGCGATACTCCCCGAGGGCATGTCGAAGGAGCGCTTCGACTGGCTCAAGAAGATAGGCTCCGAGGTGATAGCGACCCCCGGCACCGAGAGCAACGTGAAGGAGATCTACGACAAGTGCTGGGAGATCAAGAAGACACGCAAGGACTGCGTGATCTTCAACCAGTTCGAGGAGATGGGCAACCCGACGTGGCACTACCACGTGACGGGCGCCGCGCTGGAAGAGGCCTTCAACGTCGTTAAGGGCCCGAAGAGCCGCATGGCCGGCTTCTGCTCCGCCACAGGCTCCGCCGGCACGATAGGCGCGGGCGATTACCTGAAGAAGAAGTTCCCCGGCTCTTTCATCACCGCCAGCGAAGCTCTGCAGTGCCCGACCATACTGCAGAACGGCTTCGGCGAGCACCGCATAGAGGGCATAGGCGACAAGCATATACCGTGGGTGCACAACGTGCGCAACACCGACGTCGTGACCGCGATAGACGACGAGGCCTGCGTGCGCATAGCCCGCCTGTTCAACGAGCCCGAGGGCAAGAAAGTCCTCGCCGAGTACGGAGTGAAGAAGGACGTCATCGAGAAGCTCGGCCTGCTGGGCTTCTCCGGCATCTCCAACATGCTCAGCGCCATCAAGAGCGCCAGGTACTACGAGCTCACCGAGAACGACGTGGTCATGACCGTGTTCACCGACAGCATGGAGCTCTACGGCTCGCGCATCAAGGAGATGGAGCGCGATATGGGCAAGTACACCCGCGAGAACGCGCTGGTGGACTTCGAGCGCCGGCTGCTGGGCGAGAACATCAATCACCTGAAGGAGCTCACCTACGCCGACCGCAAGGCCGTGCATAACCTGAAGTATTTCACCTGGGTGGAACAGCAGGGCCGCACCTCCGATGAACTGCGCAAGCTGTGGGACCCCGCCTACTGGGACGAGACCTTCGCCATGGCCGAGGAGTACGACCGCCTGATCGAGGCCTTCAATAAGGAAGCCGGGGCATGATGATGTCCTGCGGCTGCGCCGCCCCTCGCGGAGCTCGGGCGCGCTGCGCGCGGGATACGTCCGCGCCGCATCCGCGGCATAGCCGCGGCACGGCGCGCCCTGAGGGTAATTTCCCCCGGAGGAAAAATTAGACTATGGCCACTAAGGGCATCTTCAGGGTGGAGTGCCCCCACTGCGGGGAGAGTTTCGACGCGGATTTCTGGACCGTTGTCCGCGGGGACCGCGACCTGGAAGTCAAGGAGCTCATCCTCAGCGGAGAGTTCGACATCCTGCTGTGCCCCAAGTGCGAGAATATGTTCCAGCACGAGGAACCGTTCCTGTACATGGACCCCTCGCGCGACCTGCTGGCCTTCGTCATGCCGGAATCCTACCTGGAGAAGAAGGAGGAGTGGCTGGCCCGCATGAAGGCGGATTACGAACCTCTGCGCGCCTCGCTCTCGGCCGGCCAGGGCCTCGGCGGCGCTCCTCTCTACTTCTTCGGCTTGGCCCCCCTTACCGCGCTGCTGGAGGACGACCGCGACCGTGAGGAGGAGACGGAGGTCATGGAGTTCATCGCCCGGGAGGCAGGCCTCAACCTGCTCCCCGTGAAACCGGCCGCCGCACGGGAGCTGGACATACCGTTCTCGATACCGATGCCGGCCGGCCTCGGCGGCCGGGCCGCCGCGCTCAATTCCGCTTCCTCGCTGCGGGAGAAGAACGACGCTCTTCCGCGCCTGAAGAAGCTGATAGACCACCTCTCCGCCCTGAAAGGGGAGGACCTTCCGTTCCTGAAGCGATGAAACTGAAGCCTCTGAACGACCTGCCGCTGCTGGAGAAGGCGGCCGGCCTGGCGGCCGCGGCGGGGCTGGAGCTCTACGCCGTGGGCGGCTGCGCCCGCGACTGGGCGCTGGGCAGGGCCAGCTCGGACATGGATTTCCTCGTCGGCGGCGAGCCCGGCCCGCTGGTCGAGGCGCTCGAACGTGAGCTCGGCGGCGGCCACCGGAAGTTCAAGCCCTTCCTGACGGTGCGTTTCTTTGACGCCGCCGGCCGCCGGCTGGATTTCGCGCGCTTCCGCAGGGAAACATATTCCAGGCCCGCAGCGCTGCCTACGGTAAGCGAGGCCTCATCCGCTGAGGAGGACCTGCGCCGCAGGGATTTCACCTGCAACGCCATGGCCGTGCGCCTCGGCGGCGCGGAGCCGTTCGCGCTGCTGGACCCTTACGGGGGAATGCTGGACCTGGGTTCCGGCCTGTTGCGCGTCCTTCACGCCAAGAGTTTCGAGGACGACCCGACCAGGATATTCCGCGCCGCCCGCTTCGCCGGCCGCTTCGGCTGGCGGCTGGAGGAAGGCACGCTGACGCTGGCCCGCGCCGCGGTAGCCGGCGGGCTGCCCGGCCTGCTCTCGCGCGAGCGCCTGCGCAACGAGCTGGTGAAGATACTGGCCGAGCGGGACCCGCTGCCGGCGCTGGAACTGCTGAAGGGGCTCGGCGCTCTGGCCGTCATACATCCTTCATTCGCTTTCGGCCCGCTGGTGGCCGCGCAGGACGGCGCGCCCGCCAGGCTGGCGGCTATAGCCGCGCTGATGGGCCCGGCCGGTGAGGAGTTCGCGGCCGGCCTCCGCCTGTCTAAAAAAGAGACCGCCGCGCTCCTGGAGAACGCGGCGGCCCTGCGGCGCAGGTAAACCCTACTTCTTCTCTTCCTTCTTTTCCCCGGACTCCCCGTGGCCGTCTATCTTCGGGTTCCTGGCGAAGTCCTGGAACCTGGAGGTCAGCTCGGCCGCGCGCCCCACGGCCTCTATGATGCGGGAGATCTCCTTCTTGAGCGGGCTGCTCTCCGGCAGGTCCTCGTCTATAAGCGTGGCGTAGCCGTTGATGGCCGCCAGCGCGTTGTTGAAGTCGTGCGCCATCGGCCTGGCCACGCTGCTGACGGCCTCGGCCGCGCGGGCCAGCGCCAGCTCGCTCTCCATCTTCTTGAGCTCGGTGATGTCCCTGGCCACGCCCAGCAGGCCCACTGTCTCGCCGGCCGCGTTCCTCAGCGGCGTCTTGATGATGTTGACGTAGCGGCTGCCGGCCGGGAACGGGTGGAGGTTGTTGAGCGACAGCGTCCTGCCGGTGCGCACCACCTCGCTGTCCGTCTGGAAGATCGCGGCCGCCGTCTTCGCCTGGAAGTAGTCCGAGTCCGAGCGGCCTATCATCTCCTCGGGGGTGGTCTTCATCAGCTCCGCGCAGGCCTTGTTGGCCTTCATGTACATGCCGTTCATGTCCTTGACGAAGATGGCGTCCTTCGCGGTGTCGAAGACCATGCGCATCAGGGCCTCGCTCTCCTTGAGCAGTATCTCCGTCTTGCGCTGCTCGGTGACGTCGCGGACCACGCCGGTGAAATACGCGATACTGCCGTCCTTCATCACTATGCCGCTCTTCTGAGCCACGTAGGCGTAGGAGCCGTCCTTCTTGCGCACGCGGTAGGGGATTATAGGCAGGGTGTGGCCGGTCTTCACAGCGTTGGCCAGGGCCTTGGTGATGAAGTCCCTGTCCTCGGGGTGCGCCAGGTCGGTGACGCAGCGGCCGACGAGCTCCTCGGGCCTGTACCCGTAGTCTTCCGTGGTCGGGCTTATGTAGGTGATGCGGCCGGCCAGGTTCACCGTGTAGATGACGTCCCTGGTGGAGGAGACTATGGCCTTGAAGCGGCTGTCCTCTTCCTTCTGTCTTTCCTCTGAGTCCTTGCGCTCGAGGATCATCGCGTAGACGCGGGCCAGCTTCCTGGCTATGTTCAGGTCCGCCGCGGAATAGTCCTCCGGCGGGTTGGCCAGCGCCAGGAGCCCCAGTAGCTTGCGGCCGGACATGGCCGGCACGCCGAGGAACCGCTCTATCCCGGGGTGTCCGGCCGGCAGTCCTGAACCGCCGGCCTGGCCGCCGGCGGAATTGGTCATCAGCGGCTTCCTGTTCTTTATCACGCGGCCCCAGAGGCCGGACGGCTGGCCGAAAGTGAGCGGCCGAGGGGGGGGCTTGCCCTCCCAGGACTCCAGCGTGATGGAGTCCACGTCCAGGCGCCGGCCGGAGGCGTCTATCCGGCCCGTGAAGCCCAGCCTGCTGCCGGTCAGGCGCCTGGCCTCGTCCAGCACCGCGCGCGAGATCTCCTGTATGGAGATGGACGGGAAAGCGAGATACAGCTCCTCCACGTGCTTGACGGAGTCGGAGAGGTCACGCTCCATGTAGAGCTCGCGGTCGCGTCTTTCGTTCGCGATGCGCGCGGAGATTATCCGGGCGGCGGTCTCGAGGATGTTCTTCGCGGCGGCGCGGTCCCCCGGCCGGCAGGGCAGGCTGACCCCTATCCTGCCGGCGGTCTTGCCGGCCAGCGTTATGGGGGCGGCCAGTGCGCAGGTATTCCCGCCGCTGAAGGGGAGCCGTTTCCCGGAGCTCCTTGCTACGGCGGTGGAGAGCTGGGAGCCTGTTCCCCTGACCGCTATGGTCACTTCCGCCCCCGCGCCTATGGCGCCGGGCGCCGCCAGTATCGCGGCTATTTTTTTGAGGAAAGGGTCGAAGTTGTCCTGCGAGAACGCGGCCATCAGCAGGGTCTGGATGATCCTGCCGGGTATAGGTATATCCTGCGCTTCGGGTCGGGCTTTTCCCATTATTCGAACTTGTAGCCGTGGCCCGGAACGGCTTTTATGCGCTTGCCGGCGGGCCCTACCTTGCGCCGCAGGTTGGAGATATGCACCTCCACCGTGTGGGGATCGTTGTAGTCGGCCGTGTTGTAGCCCCACACCGCCTCCAGCAGGCTGTTAAGGCTCAGCACCTTGCCCGGCCTGGAGACCAGCGTGTGGAAGAGGTCGAATTCCTTGGAGGTCAGCTTGACCGTCCTGCCCTTGATCCTGAGGGTCCTTCCCTCCAGGTCGAACTCCAGGTCGCCGGATTTGACGATGCCGGATTTCTTCCTGCCCTTGGCGGCCCTGCGCAACATGGCCCGGACTTTCGCCAGCAGTACCGGATAGGAGAAAGGCTTCACGACATAGTCGTCCGCGCCGTAGCCGTAGCCGGCGACATGGTCGGCTTCCGACACCTTCTTGCCCGTCATTATTATGACCGGGATGTCGGACAGCACCTTGTTCTCCTTGACGCGCCTGCAGAGCGTGAAGCCGTCCATGCGCGGCATTTCTATGTCCGTGATGATGATATCCGGCTTGCCGGAAGGGGCCGCCGCCAGGGCCTCCGCGCCGTTGGCGGCGGTTATGGTCTCAAGGCCGTGGTTCTCCAGGTATTTGCGCAGTATGCCCAGCAGCTCCGCGTCATCGTCCACTATCAGGGCGCGCTCTTTCATAAGGATGATTATAATACTTTATATTGAGGATTACACCGGCCGGGGTCTCTCCCGGCCGGCCGGAAAAAAGCGCCCCGCCGGGAGTTTCATGGTGAGAGTCGGTTGCCTTACAAGGAGTCTTACCTGGTGAGCCCGGCGGGGCTTGATTTTGACCGGCGCTGCAGACACTAGAGCACGGGGCCGAAGCCCCGAGTCTTGGGGGTTTGGGTTAGGGGGGCGTGCCGTACAGCGCCGGAGATCTTTTGTGCCGCTTAGGGAGCTTCGCTCCGCCGCGGTCTTTATAGAGAGCCTGACTACGCTTATAGTTTACGAAAAGCGGTTCAAGAAGCAATCAAATGGGGCTCAAGAGCCGCTCAAAAATTCGCCCCGCCGGTCTCTGGTCGCCTGACTTAGGTCTGAAAGGGGGACTGAAGGAGATGCCCGGCGGGGCTTCAAAAATTGACCAGCGCTGCAGGTACTAGAGCACGGGGCCGAAGCCCCGAGTCTTGGGGGTTTGGGTTAGGGGGGCGCACCGTACAGCGCTGGAGATCTTAAAGAGCTTGGCTACAGATAAAGTATAGGAAAAGGCGTTCAAGAAGCGCTCAAATGAGGTTCAAAAGACGCTCAATCTTCAGGGAACGCCGTTTTTCCGTCGGGTGACGCTCGGCCTGCGGCGCATAATTTCCTAGAATATCCACCGGCGGCCAGGGCGGCCGCCGCGGATATGTCATCCATACAGTTCTTGAAAGGCGTGGGCCCCAAGAAAGCCGAGCTGTTCGGCCGGCTTGGCGTGGAGACGCTCGACGACCTGCTGTTCTATTTCCCGCGCGGCTGGGAGGACCGCCGCCTGCCCGGGCGGAAGGAGCCGCTTCCTTTCCTGCAGGACGCGCCTGTGATAAAAGGACGCATAAAGCGCGTCCGCGACATGTATACGGCCGGCCGCCTGCGCATCTTCAAGGTCTTCCTCGATACCCCGTCCGGGGAGGCGGAGGCCAGCTTCTTCAAGAGGCACAGCCCGCGCTTCGACGTCTTCGCCCCGCTGCGCAAGGACCTGAAGGAGGGGCGCGAGGTATGGATCACCGGCAGGCCGGAAGACCCTCTCTTCCTGAGCCGCATAAGCGCGGAGGAGTACTACCTGGACGACGACCCGCGCGCCCTGAAGATGCATATAGGACGTATAGTGCCGGTCTACCCGCTCACAGATGGCCTGACGGCTAAGTTCATGCGTGAGGCCGTCTACGAGGCGGTGCAGGCCGGGCACGAGGCGGTGGCCGATTTCCTGCCCGCGGAACTTGCCGCCGGCCGGGGCCTGCTGGCGCGGGACGCGGCCGCGAAGGCCATCCATTTCCCGGAGAACAATTTCGAACTGTCACAGGCCAGGCGCCGGTTCATCTACGAGGAGCTGCTGCTGCTGTCGCTGGCCTGGGCCATAAAGAAACGCCAGACGCGCGGTGTGGAGAAAGGGTTCTCCTATGACGTGAAGAAGACGCTGCTTTCTCCGTTCAGGGAGAACCTGGGCTTCCAGTTCACCGCCGCTCAGGCGCACGCGATAAACGAGATCTTCACCGACATGCGGGCCCCGACCCCGATGGCCAGGCTGCTCGAGGGGGACGTCGGTTCGGGCAAGACGGTGGTGGCTCTTTCCGCCATGCTGCTGGCGGCCGAGAACGGCGGGCAGAGCGTCTTTGCGGCCCCCACGGAGATCCTGGCCGAACAGCATTACCTGACCTTCGAGAGGTTTCTTAAGGGGCTCGGCGTTCGTTTCGCCCTGCTGAAAGGCAGAATGAAGGCCTCCGAGAAGAAGAGCATACTGGCCGACCTGGCGGAAGGGAAGATAGACATACTGCTGGGTACGCACGCCGTCATCGGGGAAGGTGTGCATTTCAAGAACCTGCGGCTGGTGGTCATAGACGAGCAGCACCGCTTCGGCGTGCGTCAGCGCGCGGCCCTGCGCGCCAAGGGCGATCGCGCCGACATGCTGATCATGACCGCCACGCCCATCCCGCGCACCCTGTTCCTGGCCCTTTACGGCGACCTGGACCTTTCCGTCATAAAGGAGATGCCGCCCGGCAGGAAGCCTGTAAAGACCGCGGAAGCCACGGAGGACGTGGCCTTCATGGCCGCCAAGGACGAGGTCGCTAAGGGCAGGCAGGTATACATAGTCTACCCGGTCATAGAGGAGACGGTCGAGGCCGATATGAAGTCGGTAAAGGCCGAGTTCGAACGGCTGAAGACGCTGTTCAGGGGACGGCGGGTGGACATGCTGCACGGCCGCATGCCGGGCGAGCTGAAAAAACAGGTGATGGATGATTTCGCGGCCGGCCGCACCGACGTACTAGTGGCCACGCAGGTCATAGAGGTGGGCATAGACGTGCCGAACGCCACTCTTATGGTGATAAACAACGCCGAGCGCTACGGGCTCGCCAGCCTGCACCAGCTGCGCGGCCGCGTAGGCCGCGGCCGGCACGATTCCCGCTGCCTGCTGGTGGCCCACGGGCGCAGCGGGGATTCTGCGGAGCGCCTGCGGGCCATGGTACAGAGTTCCAACGGCTTCGAGCTGAGCGAGAAGGATATCTATATCCGGGGCGCCGGCGAGATACTTGGCGTGCGACAGCACGGTGACATGGACCTGAAGCTGGCGGACATGGGCCGGGATAAGGAAGTGCTGGAGCAGGCGCTGGCCGACCGCGACGCGATACTCGCCGCCGACCCCGACCTGCAGACGCCGGAGAATACCCGCCTGCACCGGAAGCTGCGGGACCTCTACGCCTCCCGCTGGAACCTGATAGACCTGGCCTGAACGGGCTGCGGGGTTTGTTCCCCGGCTCCTGTGCAGAGGGGAACCGTTGCGCGGTTCCCCCCGCCCGGGGGAAATTACGGGCGGGCCCCCCTTCCCCAAAGTCGCCAGGGCCCAAACCCCGCAGCCTTAACAAATAAAAGGCCCCGCGCCGTGAAGCGCGGGGCCCTTTGCCTTCTCCTCCCTTAGAAGGTCGACCACGGGGTCGTGAGCGTGGTGCTGTCGCGGCCCTTTATGTCCTCGTGGGTGCAGCTGACTACGAAGTTGCCCCAGGTGGCTGCGCTGGTCGGGTCGTTGAAGTAGGCCCAGCCCGCGCCGTCGGTAACCGCGCCGCCGCCGGTAACGGCGGAGACGGTGTTGGAGTCCAGGTGCCCGGTGCCCGGCATCTTGGCCTGCGGTATCTCAGCGATATACTTCGCGTTGAGAGTTATGCAGGCCAGCGTGTCGGCCGGGAACCAGCCCTCGTTGTCTCCGTAGTACACCTGAATAGCGCTGCGTACCGAGGACAGCGCGCCTTTCGTCGCGCCCTCCTTGGACTTGTTGATCAGGTCGGCGAACTTGGGTATCGCTATTGCCGCCAGGATACCTATGATCGCCACCACTATCATCAGCTCTATCAGGGTGAACCCCTTTCTCATGTTCTTCATTGCTCTTCCTCCTGTCTCTGCTGTCTGGCAGTACACCCCCGGGATAATTTAAAGATAAGGCCCGGGGAGCCGCTGTCACGAATATAGCTTAACAGCGGATGTTCAAAACATTGTCAAATCGTGCAAAAGTTACACAGGCCGCCAGGCGCCGGCGGCGGTGCTTATAGCCGTTCCGCGGGTGCCGTTGATCAGGGTCGTGGAACCTTCGCTAAACGCGCGCGCGGATGTCAACTATTATTTTCTCCAATGAGAATAAAGGTTTTTATTGCGGGAAAAACGCGACATAGTGTAAAATATCCGCGGTACTACTAATAGTGGTGGGGTCTGTCGGGAACACAATCTATAGTAGTCTGGCGAGCGCCTAGTATAGTATAGCTCGGCGCCGCCCAGGGGGGCTTTTCGCCCCTGCCACCGGCCTCGAAGAGGCCCCCGGCCGGGAAACTCGGCCGGGTTTCGGTCCAAGCGCTATGCGCGACAGGACCGAAAGGTTAATGCCGCGCGTATGCGGCCCCGCTATGCGGGGCGAAAGTTTCAGCAGGAACTTTCCGGCCGGGGACAGAGAAGACAAGAGATGAAATGTCCGTTCTGCGGAGCCGAAGATACCAAGGTCATAGACAGCCGTGATTCGGCCGAGGCCTTCGAGATCCGGCGCCGCCGCGAATGCGAGAAATGCGAGAAGAGGTTCACAACCTACGAGCGCATAGAGGCGCATCCGCTGGTAGTGATCAAAAAGGACGGCCGCCGCGAGGGGTTCTCGCGCGAGAAGGTGATGAACGGCATCATCAAGTCCTGCCAGAAGCGGGACGTCAGCATGGAGAAGATGGAGGAGGCGGGCAGGGAGATCGAGAACGCCCTGAGGGAAGAGGATACCAGCGAGATACCCAGCGGTCTTATAGGGGAACTGGTGGCCAGGAAGCTCAAGCGTCTCGACAAGGTCGCATACATAAGGTTCGCGTCCATATACAAGGACTTCGAGGACGTGGAAGATTTCGAGAAAGAGATAAAATCTATAAACAGGAAGTCCGGGCAGTAACAATACCAATTAGAGGGGAAAGAGATAAAATGAACGAATTTTTTCCGAAAGTGATCAAGAAGCGCGACGGCAAGGTGGCTCCTTTCAACATAGAGAAGATAAAAGCCGCCATCTACAAGGCGGCCTATACCCTGGGCGGCCGCGACGAGGAGAAGGCCGTGGACGTGGCCAACGAGGTGGCCCGTCGGCTGAACAATGAATTTACCCTGAACAGCCGTATTCCGACCGTGGACGACAGCAACGCGATGTGCGTCACCGTGCTGCGCGAGAAGGGTTTCGACCGCACGGCGGACAAGTTCGAGTCCTACTCGCTGGACCGCTCCCGCGTGCGCCGCAGCGGCCTTACGGTCAAGAAGAAGAAGGGCAAGGCCGACATCACCGACCAGATGCTGCTGGTGCAGAGCATCACGAACGAGACCATAGAGCCGTTCGACCGCGCCAAACTGGCCGAGGCCCTGGAGAAGGAATACGCGCTGACCCCCGACCTGGCCGCCATGATAGCCAAGGAGACCGAGAACAACGCCTACGAGCTCTCCGAGAAGTACGGCACCAAGTCCTACGATACCCAGTTCCTGCGCCGCATCTCCGAGAGCCACCTCTCGATGATGGGCATCCCGCTGAAGAACTCCGCCCTCGTCATGCCCATCTCCACGCTTGAGTCCCTGGTGGTCTCCAACAGCAAGGAGAACAGCAACATCACCTCCAACAACCCGGAGGCCGTGAACCTCGGAGTGGCCGAGTACGTGCTGAAGCAGTACAACCTGCGCAAGGTCTTCTCCGAGGACGTGGCCGAGGCGCACAACAACGGCACCGTGCACATCCACGACCTGGGCTATCCCCAGCGCGTCTACTGCTCCAGCCACTCCATCGAGTACATCAAGAAGTACGGCCTCGACAGGATAGTCTCCAACCTGCAGAACAAGAGCTACCCGGCCAAGTCCGCTATGGTGCTCAACGGCCATATCCAGACCTTCCTGGCCTCCATGCAGAGCCGCTACGCCGGGGCCCTGGGTTTCGGCTTCCTCAATATCCTCTACGCCCCGATGCTGAACTGCCCCGAGGTCATGGTGGAGGGCGAGCTGGAGGGCAAGCCGGTCCGGATGAAGAAGGACGCGCTGGAGGCCATGGCCGAGGCCGGCTCGGTCAGCTTCTCGGACGGCACCTCGGTCCCCTACTTCAAGAAGACCGGCGAGGTGCGCGTGCTGTTCAAGCTCTCCCGCAGGGAGATGCGCCAGATAGCCCAGAACCTGATCTTCTCCGCCAGTCAGAACGCGTTTTCCCGCGGGGGCCAGACGCTGTTCATCGACTTCAACATCCACACCGGCGTGCCGCAGTACCTGCACAACGTCCCGGCGATGGGCCCCGGCGGCAAGTACATGCTCGAGGACGCCTCCGGCAACATCGAGCTCGTGGACGAGGCGCCGCGCTTCAAGGGCGTGGCCGGGGATTCCCGCAACGGCGACGTGGTGCACCCTAACGACGGCCGCAAGTTCGTCACCTACGGCGACCCGCGCATGGCGAAGACCGCGCAGGAGTTCGCGATAGAGCTGATGAAGGTCTGGGAGGACGGCGACAAGTACGGCATCCAGTTCGCCTTCCCCAAGTGCGACCTGCACGTAGGCAAGGACGCCCTCGAGAACCCGGACGAGCGCGAGGTCTACGACTACGGCTGCAAGCTGGCCACCAAGAACGGCTCCACCTACTTCATGTTCGACCGCGACGGCGCGGGCGCGACGCTCGCGCAGTGCTGCCGCCTGAAGGAGAAGGTGACCGACCCCGACCTGCTGAAGCGCCCGGAGCGCATCCGCTTCACCGGCTTCCAGAACGTCACTATCAACCTGCCGCAGGCGGCCTTCAAGGGAAAGACACTGCAGGGCACGCTGGACGAGATAAGCAAGGCGATGGACATAGCCATGCAGGCCCATCTGCAGAAGAAGGCCTATACCCAGACCCTGCTGGACACTGACGGCAGCCCGCTCAGGTCGCTTGGCCTGCCCTCCGACGACGGCACCCCGTACGTGGACCTGAACAAGGCCACCTACATCATGGGTCTGATAGGCCTCAACGAGGTGGTGCAGTACCTGACCGGCAAGGAGCTGCACGAGGGCAAGGACGCCTACGAGACCGGCCTGCAGGTCATCGACCACATGTACCAGAAGATCAACGAGCTCCGCGCGAAGTGGAACCTTAAGGTGACGCTGGAGGAGACGCCCGCCGAGTCCGCCACGCAGAAACTGGCCAAGGGCGACATGGCGCGCTTCCCCGAGGCCAAGAAGGTGGTGAAGGGCGACCTGGTGAAGGCGCCCTACTACACCAACTCCATACACCTCAACCCCGGCGCCGACGTGTCGATACTGGACCGCATAGAGCTGCAGTCGAAGTTCCACGACATGATAGAATCCGGCTCGATCATCCACGTCTACTGCGGCGAGTCCCAGATCCCGCCGGAGTCCATCGGCACGCTGATCGAGAAGACCTACCGCAACACCCGAGCCTCGCAGGTGACCGTGTCCCCGGAGTTCACGCACTGCAACGACTGTCACACCAACTACTTCGGCTTCAAGGAGAAGTGCGGCAAGTGCGGCAGCGCCAACGTGACCAAGCGCACCAAGATAGTGGGTTATTTCTCCAACCTCTCCGGCTGGAACGACTCGCAGCTCGAGATCAGCCGCGCCCGCGAGGCCGTGGCGCCGCACTACGCCGACCTCACGCCCGGCGTGAGCTGGCTGCACGAGAAGGACAGCTCCAAGAAGGTCATGGTGTTCGGCAAGGCGGGCTGCGCCACGTGCGAGGAGGCCAAGACCTGGCTGACCAAGGCCCTGAAAGAGAAGGGTATGGAGATCCCGGTGGAGTTCCACGACCTGACCAAACCGGAGGCCAGGCTGGCCGCGGCCCGCTGGAACGTCCCGCTGGACCCCATACCCACCGTGCTGGTGAAGAATAACGGCACCGCCACCCGCTACGAGCTCGAGTTCAAGCGCGGCAAGCCGGTGCGCCGCAGGGAGCCGGAGTACGTGAAGATGGTGGAAGGCGCGTACGCGGTGAAGTAGGCGTACGTCAGGGGACCGGAACGCGAAACACGTGGTCGGCTACACCGTAGCCGCCACTCCCCACTCCCTCGCCGCGCTACGCAAGCGGCTCGGTCCGTGAGGGTTTCGCTAACCCGGTCCCCTGCCGTCCGCAGAAGATGATGAATAATGTGGGCTGGCGAGGGCACGGGTACGGAAGGCCCTCGCGCAGGGCGAGGCTTACGCAAGGCCGTCTGATGCGCATAGCGCCTGATACGGCACGGCCATAGGCCAGAGCCGAGCCCGGGTGGAGCGAAGCGACACCGCAGTGCGGGAGCGCGGCCACGGTGTGGCCGATAGCGTGCCTGACGGACCCGTGCCCTCGACAGACCCCTGACTTTGCTTCTTGTGCTTAAATTATGAAAATAGGCGCTGCTCTGGATTTTAACCTGATAGACTATCCCGGCAAGATAGCCGCGATGGCGTTCACCACGCTCTGCAACTACCAGTGCCCGCACTGCCACGCGGCGCCGCTGCTTAAAGGCTCCGGCGACATAGGCGTCGAGGGCTTTCTCGGCTACCTGGACACGGTCAAGGACTGGGTCAACGGCGTGGTCATCTGCGGCGGAGAGCCCACGCTGCAGCCCGGGCTGAAGCCGTTCCTGGGCCGCCTGCGCGAACGCGGCCTGTCCATAAAGCTGGACACCAACGGCAGCAATCCCAAGGTCCTCGAGCAGCTGCTGGGCGAAGGGCTGGTGGACTACGTGGCCATGGACGTGAAGGGGCCGAAGTTCCTGTGGCCGGCCACGGCCGGGGTGGAAGGGCACGAGGAGGCCATGGCCGAGAGCCTGAAGCTGGTGGCCAGGTTCCCCGACTACGAATTCCGCACCACGGTGGCCCCGGTGGTCAGGGCCGGGGAGGATATCTCCTTCCTGACCGTGCCGGAGATGGCCGCCGCGGCCCGCCTGATAGTCAGCGCCACCGGCGGCAGCGCCCACAAGTATTTCGTGCAGAAGTTCGTGCCCCGGAAGGACGGCCTCCTCGACAGCCGCCTGGAGTCCTTCCCGGAGACGCCGCACCAGCTCCTGACGGATATACACAAGGAAGTCTGTAAGCACATACCTGACAGCCGTATAAGGGGATAACATGTCCAAACTCGAGATAACCGTCCAGAAGCTGCATCCCGATGTGAAGACTCCGGGATACGCCCATCACGGCGACGCGGGCGTGGACCTCTACTCCACTATCGACCGCACGCTGAACCCCGGAGAGCGGGCGCTGATACCGACCGGTCTCAAGATGGCCATCCCCGAGGGCTACGAGGGCCAGGTCCGGCCCAAGAGCGGCCTCGCCCTTAAGCACGGCATCACCGTGCTGAACACCCCCGGCACCGTGGACGCTCCCTATCGCGGGGAAGTAGGTATCATACTCATAAACCTGGACCCGAGGACGCCGTACGAAATAAAGAAAGGCGAGAAGGTGGCGCAGATGGTCTTCGCGAAGGTGAAGCACGCCGAGTTCGTGGAAGCTCCCGAACTGACAGCTACCACCCGCGGCGAGGGTGGCTTCGGCAGCACCGGCAAGCACTAGAGACCGGACCTGCAAAAAAGGAAAGGCCGGGAGTTTTCTCCCGGCCTTCCTTTTTCCAGGCGTCAGGTTCAGGCCTTGTCCTTCTGCATGAAGGGGTAGGCGTAGGCGTAGGGAGGCACGAAGTTCTCCTTCACGGCGCGCGGGGAGGTCCAGCGCATCATGTTCAGGAGCGAACCGGCCTTGTCGTTGGTGCCAGAGGCCCTGGCCCCGCCGAACGGCTGCTGGCCTACCACGGCGCCGGTGGGCTTGTCGTTGATGTAGAAGTTGCCCGCGGCGTTCTCCAGCCTGTCGAAGGTCTTCAGTATCGCCGCCCTGTCCTGCGCGAAGATCGCGCCGGTCAGCGCGTACGGCGAGGTCTGGTCGCAGAGGCGCAGGGTCTCGTCGAACTTCTTATCGTCGTAGACGTAGACCGTCATGACGGGCCCGAAGATCTCCTCCTGCATGGTCTTGAAGTCCGGCCTCGAGGCCTTTATCAGCGTCGGGCGTATGAAGTAGCCCTTGGAGTCGTCGTACCTGCCGCCGGCCAGTATCTTGCCGCCGCGGTCCTTGGCGGCGAAGTCTATGTAGCCGGTGATGCTCGCGAAGGCGTTCTTGTCTATGACGGCGTTGACGAAGTTGGAGAAGTCCTCGGCCGGGCCCATCTTCAGGCCTTCTATCTGGGAGACCAGGTCGTCCTTGATCTTGTTCCAGACCGACTTGGGTATGTACGAGCGGCTGGCGGCCGAGCACTTCTGGCCCTGGAACTCGTAGGCGCCGCGCACGATCGCGCACTTGAGGGCCTCAACATCGCAGGAGGGGTGCGCGAAGATGAAGTCCTTGCCGCCGGTCTCGCCCACTATGCGCGGGTAGCCCTTGTACTTGTGGAAGTTGCCCACTATGGTCTTCCACATGCCGTTGAAGACGCCGGTGGAGCCGGTGAAGTGCAGGCCCATGAAGTCCGGGTTGTTGATGACCGGGTCTCCCACCTCGCCTCCGGAGCCGGGCAGCATGTTGATGACGCCGTCCGGGAGCCCCGCGGCCTGCCAGAGCTTCATCAGAAAATAGCCGGAGTAGACGGCCGTGGAGGCTGGCTTCCACAGCACGGTATTGCCCATGATGGCCGGCGCCGTCGGCAGGTTGCCGGCGATGGACGTGAAGTTGAACGGCGTGACCGCGAAGACGAAGCCCTCGAGCGGCCTGTAGTCCACGTAGTTCCAGTTGCCGCGCGGGGATAGGGGCTGCTGGGAGTAGATCTGCTCGGCGAAATATGTGTTGAAGCGGTAGAAGTCGGCCAGCTCGCAGGCGGAGTCTATCTCTGCCTGAAACGGGGTCTTGGACTGTCCTATCATCGTGGCCGCGTTCAGGGTCTGGCGCCAGGTGGTGGCCAGCAGGTCGCCGGCCTTCAGGAAAATGGCCGCGCGGGCGTGCCAGGGCATCTTCGCCCAGGTCTTCCTGGCCTGTGCCGCTGCGCGGACGGCCAGCTGCACTTCTTTCGGGCCGGCCTTGTGGAAGCGGCCTATGACCTTCCTGTTCTCGTGCGGTATGACTATGTCCACGGTGCGGCCGGTGCGTATCTCACGCCCGCCTATGACGAGGGGGATATCTATGACCTGGCCGCGCAGCTCGGCTAGCTTGGCCTTGAGCTCCTTGCGCTCCGGCGTGCCGGGCGCGTAGCTGAGCACCGGCTCGTTGACCGGCTTTGGTACCTGAAGAATGGTGTTCATCGTGCCTCCGTTCGGCTGTACGTCTATTGGAATATTATCAATTTGGGGAAATATTAGTATAGGGCGCGGCCGCCCGCTCCCGATATATTTTGTAAACTATATCGGATGCGGATAAAAATAAGACTGGGACTGCGGGACGCCGCCGGCGAGCCTTTCATGGGCATAGGCCTGGTCTGGCTGCTGCGCGGCGTGCAGCGCTCCGGTTCTCTCAGCGCTTCGGCCAGGGAGATGGGCATGTCCTATTCCAAGGCGCACGGCCTTGTACGGAAGCTGGAGGCCGCGCTGGGCTGCGGCGTGCTGGCCCGGGAGCGAGGCGGCAGCGGGCGAGGCGGCTCTTCCCTCACCCCGCGAGGCCTGCGTTTTCTCGAGCGCTTCGAGGCCATGGACGCCTCGGTGAAGAAGCAGGCCGAGGCCATCTTTCGCAGGTCCTTTCCCGGGGGGAAACTGGCATGAGCCTGCGCCGGATCTCTTTCTCGCCCGGGGAATGGACCGGCGCCCTGGGCGACCTGGGCATCAGCGTGCCGGTGCTGCTGGCGCTGTCCGCCTCCGGCTCGCTCGATCTCTCCCGGGCGCTGCTGCTTTTCGGCGCGGTCTATATAGGCGCGGGGCTTTATTTCAGGCTTCCGATACCCGTGCAGCCGCTCAAGGCCGCTACCGCGTTGGTAATAGCAAGAGGGCTCGGCGGAGCGGCACTGCGGGCCTGCGCCCTCTGGATGGCCGCCATCCTCGCCGTCTTCTCGCTGACCGGCTTCTCGGACAGGATCAACCGCCTTTTCACCCGCACCATAGTCAGGGGCATACAGCTGGGCGTGGGCCTGCTGCTGCTGAAGGCCGCCTACAAATTGCTGCTGTCCTCTCCGCACTCCGGCGCGGCGGCCGTGGTCACGGCCGGTTTCCCTTCCCTGCCCGAGCTGGTTTCCGCTTTCTGGGTGCTGGTGCTGCCGCAGCTGCCGCTGACGCTCGGCAACTCCGTGGCTGCCACCTGCGACGTCAGCGCCGGCTACTTCGGGGAAGAGGCCGGAAGAGTGCGGCCGTGCTCCGTCACCATGTCCATAGCGCTTTCGAACCTTGCCGCCGGCCTGCTGGACGGCATGCCCGTATGCCACGGCTCCGGCGGCGTGACCGCGCACCATAAGTTCGGCGCGAGAACGGCCGGCTCCACCATCATCCTGGGCTCCGCTTTCATACTGCTGGCGCTGGGGCTGGGCTCGGCCGGGGCCGCGGCCGCGCTGGCCGCCATCCCCCGCTGGCTGCTGGCCGGCCTGCTGGCCTGGACCGGCCTGCTGCACGCGCGGCTGGTGCTGGACCCGAAGGCCGTGCTGCCGGTGGCGCTGGCCATGGGCGCGCTGGGGCTGGCCACCAGCAACCTTTCTTATTCGCTGGCGCTGGGGCTCGCGGCCGAAGGAGCGCTGCGCTGGACGCCGCTCTCGCGGCTGCAGGGGGCCAGGTCATGATAAGCTTCGAAGAGGCCAGGGCCGCGGTGCTTAAGCGGGCGAGAAAGCTCCCTGCCGCGGGGGTGCGCCTGCAGGAGTCGGCGGGGCGCATCCTGGCCGTGGACGTCAGGTCGCCGCTCGACATGCCGCCTTTCGACAAGGCGCTGGTGGACGGTTACGCCGTGCGCTCGCGCGACGTGAAGGCCGGAACGGGATTGAAGAACGCCGGGCTGATACAGGCCGGCGGGCGCGTCCGGACCCTGCCCGCCGGGACCTGTCTGAAGATCATGACCGGAGCTCCCGTGCCGCGCGGGGCCGACGCGGTGGTCATGGTGGAGCTGACGCGGGAGGATGGCGGGCTGGTGCGGTTCGATGCCGCCATAAAAAAAGGCGCCGGCATATCCCGGCGCGGTTCAGATATGAAGCGCGGACAACTGATACTGCGGCGCGGCTCGGAGATCCGGACCTCGCATATCGCCGCGCTGGCCGCAGCCGGCAATGGTTTCCTGCGCTGCGGAGGGCTGCCTTCCGTCTCGGTGGTGAATACCGGCGGGGAAATAGTCCAGCCGGGCGGGGAACTTTCCGGTGGCAGCATCTACAACAGCAACGGGCCCATGCTGGCCGCGCTGCTGCGCGGGGACGGCATAAAGGCCGCGCCCGTCATAGTCCGCGACGAGCCGGCCCGGCTCAGGGCCGCGCTTTCGAAGGCGCTGAAGGCGGATATCGTCCTGGTTTCCGGCGGTGTCTCTATGGGCGACTACGACCTTGTCCCCTGCGTTCTGAAGTCCCTCGGGGTCAGGCAGGTGTTCCACAAGGTGAAGGTGCGGCCCGGCAAGCCGATGTTCTTCGGCGTGAAGGGGCGGAAGCTGGTCTTCGGCATACCGGGCAACCCGCTGGCGAACTTCATGGCGTATCACGCCTACGTGCGTCCGGCCATACTGAAGATGGCCGGCTCCGCCGTTCCCGGCCCTGAATTTACCGCGGGCAGCTGCGCTTCGGCCTTCAGGCCGCGCACGCCCAGGCTGGCCATGGAGCTGTCGGCCGTCAGAGCCGCGTATTCCATCCGGCCTCTCCGGCAGAACGGCTCAGCCGACGTGCTGGCCCTGGCGGCTTCGGACGCTTTCACTATGGTGCCGGAGAACGGCGAACTGAAGAAGGGCGCCAAGGGCAGGTTCCTCGGATGGCGATAGACTACCTCAGGCTGTCGCTCACCGACAGGTGCAACCTGAACTGCGTCTACTGCACGCCGCGGGAGCGGCAGGATTTCCTCTCGCACGAGGACCTGCTGCGCCACGAGGAACTGGCGCGCGCCGCGGCCTCTTTCGTGAGGCTCGGGGTCAGGAAGATAAGGCTGACGGGCGGCGAGCCGTTGCTGAAGAAGGACCTTCCCGTCCTGGTGAGGCTGCTGCGCGGCATAAGCGGCCTGCGCGAGCTCGCCCTCACCACCAACGGGGTGCTGCTGAAGGACCTGGCCGTTCCGCTGCGCGAGGCCGGGCTGGACCGGGTGAACGTAAGCCTGGACAGCCTGGACCCTGCCGTCTTCAAAAAGATAACCGGCAGCGCCGCGCTGGAGAATTCCTGGGACGGCCTGATGGCGGCGCTCCGGGCCGGCTTCCGGGAAGTGAAGCTGAACATGGTGGTGATGCGCGGGCTCAACGACGGGGAGGTGTCCGAGTTCGCCCGCCTGGCCCTGGATTTTCCTCTGACGGTGCGCTTCATAGAGTTCTTCCCGACCAACGGCCGTTCCGCCGGGCTGAAGGGCGCGCTGGTGCCGAACGCCGAGACCCGGAAGCGCGTGGAGGCCGCCTACGGGCCGCTGCGCGAGCTGCCCCCCGGGCCTTCCGACGGCCCCGCCCGCGTATTTACCCGCGCGGGAGCCAGGGGCAAGATCGGCTTCATCAGCGGGCGCAGCGACAATTTTTGCGGAGCCTGCGGCCGCATCAGGATGGACTCCGTAGGCCGGGTCTATCCCTGCCTGTTCTCTGCGCCGACGCACAGCATCAGGGAACTGCTCAGGTCCGGGGCCCCCGACGCGGCTTTGGACGAGTACCTGGGCGGAGCTTTCAAGGTAAAGCCGAAGCACGGCAAGGAGTCGGAGTACGCCGGCGATATAGAGATGAGCGGACGCGGCGGATAGGCTGGCGGATGGCGTTGTGATGGGTTCGGAGGGCCGTCGCGGACCGAAGCCGCTTGCGCAGCGCGGCGAGGGAGTGGAGCGGAGCGACACCGCAGTGTGACGAGGGGCGAGCACGGTGTGCGAGACCCCGTGCCCGGCGGGCCCATCACAACACCATCCTCCCTATTGTGGTAACGAATTACGGAACGGAGATCTTATGATAGATGTCGGAAATAAAAAGGATACGAAGAGGACGGCGAGGGCGCAGGCTTATGTAAAGCTCAACCCGGAGATAGTGCGGCTGATAAAGGCCGGCAAGCTCCCCAAGGGCGACGTGCTGCAGGCCGCCCGCTTCGCCGGCATACTGGCCGCCAAGAACACGGCCGGCCTGATACCGCTCTGCCACAACCTCCCGCTGAACTACGTGGGCGTGGATTTCAAGGTGGAGAACGCGGGGGTGCGCATAGCGACGGAAGCCCGCTGCACCGGCAAGACCGGCGTGGAGATGGAGGCCCTGGTGGCGGCCAGTACCGCGGCTCTCACCATCTACGACATGTGCAAGATGTTTTCGCAGGACTTGGAGATAGGCGGAATATTCCTGCTGGAGAAGAAGGGCGGCAAAAGCGGACATTACGAGCGGAAATACGGTCGTGGCCGGACCGCGCGGATAGCGGTGTAAGGTTTAAGGTTCTTCCGGAAATGCCGATGGCACTTTTATCGGCAGCGTGCGGGGTGAAGTGTCCGCGCGACTTTGGGGAAGGGGGACCCGCCCATAATTTCCCCAGGGCGGGGGGAACCGCGCAACGGTTCCCCTCTGCCCAGGAGCGCGGACACTTCGCCCCGTGCGCTGTCCTGGAAGATGCCGGGACCCATGCTAACCCCGGAAGAGCCAAGGTTTAATACAATATGAGCATGGGCAGGATATTTTCCATCAATCTCAGCTCGGCCAAGGGCGTGCCCAAGGAGCGGCGCGGCCGGGCCTTGCTGCTTAAAGGCCTGGGTCTGGAAGGCGACGCCCATGCCGGCACGGATATCCGCCAGGTGAGCCTGCTGGACATCGAGAGCGTGCGCTGCCAGATCGCCGACGCGAAGGCGAAGGGCGCCTCGGTGGAGATCCGCCCCGGTATATACGCCGAGAATATCACCACCGAAGGTCTCGCGCTTTCGGAGCTGAAGATAGGCGAAACGCTGAAGGCGGGGGAGACCGCCCTGCTCAGGATCTCGCAGATAGGCAAGGAATGCCACGACCGCTGCGCCATCTATCGCGAGGTGGGCGACTGCATCATGCCGAGGAAAGGCATATTCGCGGAAGTCGTAGAAGGCGGGGAGATAACGGTGGGGGATGAAATTGAAAAGCTTTAAGGCGGCGGTGCTTACTTCGAGCGACAGATGCTCTCGCGGCGAGGCCGCTGACGAGAGCGGCCGGCTGGTCTCCGAGCTGGTAAGGACATCAGGCGGGGTCACCGTGGCCCATGACGTGGTGCCGGACGAACTCGAGGTCATCAAGGCCAGGCTCCTGGCCTATTGCGATGAGCTGAAGGCCGACCTGGTAATTACCACAGGCGGCACCGGCTTCGGCCGGAGGGACGTTACCCCGGAGGCCACGGCGCAGGTGATGGAGCGCGCCATCCCCGGCCTGCCCGAGCTCATGCGGTCCGAGGGCCTGAAGAAGACTAAGAAGGCCGCGCTGTCCCGCGGCATAGCCGGTATACGGGGGAACACCATCATCATCAACCTGCCCGGCAGTCCCAAAGCGGTGAGGGAATCGCTGGAGGCGGTGCTGGACCTTATACCGCACGCGCTGGAGATGCTGCACGGCGGGGGACATTGACCGGCCGGCTTTCCAGATGAACGAAAGAAAGCTCAAAAGGATCTCGGCCGGCCTGTGCGCCGGCTGGGAGAAGAAACCGGACAAGGTCCTGGGGGCCGTCCTTGCCGCCTTTTCTCGCCGGCCTGCCGGGAGAGGACTGAGGTTCTCCGACGACGGTTATATCATGTCCCTGGCAGGGGACAGCGGCTCCCTGCGCTTCTTCGCCGGGCTGGACTGCAGGCTGGACCTGCTCCGCCCGGCCGCGTCCCGCTCGCTGGTGAGACTGCGGCTGAATAATTTTTCCGCTCTGTGCCGGTCGCTTAACCGCTGTCCAGGTTTTTCTTTAGACGCGGACCTCGCCTCGGACCTGGCGGAGCGGCTGCTGCGCGACGGCCGGCTTCCCGGCTGGCCGTTCTTCGGCGCCAAGCTGAAGCCGGACGGCGGCTGCGTCCTCACCGTCTATTTCAGCAACACTCCCTGGGAAGAAGGGCTCGGCTGGACCAATATCGGCGCCATTCTGGAGCTTGCGGGGCTGAAACCGGGGGGGATGGAAAAATTACGCCTGACGGGCGCATTCGACTGCGCCGGGATCTCGCTTTCCTCCGACGGCGGCAGAAGCCTCAAGATATACACCCGCTTCCCGTTCCTCGCCGCTGGCGGCGGCCTGGCCGCTCTCCGCAGGCTGCACGGCGCCGTGGGCGCCGGCTTCCTGAAGCGCTGCTGGAAGGCGGCCGAAAGCCGCCCTGTCAGGCACTGGACCAACGCCTACGGCTTCGAGCCCGGCACGGGACGGCCGGTCTCGGTCAAGACCGAGATGCATTTTCGCGAGCCTGTGCCCGCCGCGGAGGCGATGCGCCTGCTGGACATAGCGCCCGGCTCCCGGGAGGGAGCTCAGTGGCGCTTGCTGCTGGAGCACGGCTGCGCCGTGACGACCCTGGCGGCGCAGAAAGGGCTGCGCACGCTGTATTTTACGGCCTAGCCGCCGCGGATTTCTAATTGATATCTTAAACACGAGTTTGATAGATTAACTAAATCATGCGCTTCCCCTCCAAGAAGAACATCGCCCTGCTCTCCACGCCTCCGACCTTCGTGGAAAGGAGCATCTGCCCGCTCGGCCTGCCGCCGGTGGGCATCTTCAAGCTGGCGGCCTTCCTGAAGAAGACCGGCAACAGGGTCTCCTACATCAACATGCACTCCGGGGCGGTGGACACGGTCTCGCTCACCCTGAACCCGGAGGCCGTTTCGACGTGGCGGGAGAAGCCGCTCGGCAGCAAGGGCACCCGGAAGGCCAGGATGATGATAAGCGGCCGGAGCTCGGAATACTTCGCCAAACAGCTAAGGGAGCTGGAGCATAAGCCGCACGAGCTCTGGATCAGCTGCGCATTCACGTTCGATTACGACCTGGTGAAGGAGTACGCGGACATAGCGCGCGGCATCCATCCCGGCATCAAGGTGGTGGTCGGGGGCGATTTCGTCAGGGTGATGCCCGAGCTGGCCCAAAAGGTCGGAGCCGACGAGCATTTCACCGGCAGGATACCGGAGGCCGACGACTGCGTGCCGGATTTCTCCTTCCTGACGAACGGACAGTTCGGGATGTTCCAGCTGCAGACCGGCTGCGTAAACAAATGCTCCTTCTGCCACATCAGCATGGACCGCCCGCAGCGCTTCGGGGTGGACGGCGTCATCGCCTATATGAAGGAGTTCTACGACAAGCACCACCCGGAGTGCTTCTGGAACTGGGACCCGAACGTCGCGCTGTACCCGCAGCAGTTCGAGGAGTTCCTGGACAAGTACATAGCCAGCGGCATGAAGGCCGACCTGCGGTTCGCCAAGGGCCTGCAGCCGAACCGGATAACCGAGGGCATGATGAAGAAGATGGCCGCGGCCGGCGCCTCGGCCACGCTGCCGATGGAATGCGCGAACTACGAGGCGACGAAGCGCCTGCATAAGCCCTACACGATCATCTCCTCGGTCAAGCTGCTGCACATGGCCAAGCAGAGCGGGGTGGAGATGTCCAACTGCCCCTGCACCTCGCTGCTCGGCTATCCCGACGACGACTTCGGGGCCTTCTTCAGGATCTATCTGGCGGTGCTGCGCGCCGGCGCGTCGCCGGCCCCGTTCCCCGTCTACCTTTTCCCGGGATCGCCGGACTACAGGAAGTACTACCCGCTGATAAAGCACAAGGACCTCAGCGAACTGCACGGCCAGCTCTGGCCGCTGCTGCCGGACGAGGACCTGGACAAGTACCAGAGTTTCTTCAAGTTCCTCGAGGATACCCGCCTCGGCACCCTGATGACCAACATCAACATGCTCACCAGGGACCTGAAGGAGATACTGCTGGCGGAGCTGAAGACCACCTCCCGCTTCACCGAGCTGTGCCTCAACGCCAAGAAGGACACGCTCGAGGAGTTCCACAGGATAGAGAAGGAGATGAAGTTCCCGTCTCCCAGGAAGCGGGCGGAGAAGGCCGAAAGAGGCGAGCCCCGCGCGGCGGAGAATACGGAGAAGGCCGCGGCCGGCGCGGCTGAGGCCACGAAAGAAAAGGCCAAGAGGACCAAGGCGCCGGAGAAGGTGCTCTACGTCGTCGCTAACCCGATGCCGCTGGAGAAATCCGTTTCCAGGCAGATGGGCAAGCGCTTCATGGACGCGCGCCTCAAGGCCGCGCCGAAGACCAAGTTCACCACGCTGGACCTCTGCGAGGAGGGGCTCACTTTCATCAACCGCGAGTACGTGGAAGCCGTCTATCACAAGAGCAAGGCGCCGGTCTCGGCCGAGACCAAGCGGCTGATGGCGCTGGCCGACAAGTACATAAAGCTGCTGCGCGACGCCGACGAGGTGATCTTCGCCACCCCGATGTATACGCTCTCTATACCCGCCGTGCTGAAGGCCTTCCTCGAGCTGGTGGCCAGCCGCCTCTATTACTACGAGGAACGCATGCTGGAGCCGCGGCCCACGGTCTGCCTGCTATCGAGGGACGGGGACTACCGTGCCGACGGGAAGGCTGACCCGCCGCATTATCCTTTCATGAACGTGCAGGAGACCATCCTGACCGCGGCCATAGGCTTCCTCGGCCTGTCCCATGACGTGAAGTTCATAGCCGCCACCGCTCTCGGCGACCCGGACAGGGGCAAGGAGCGGAAGGAAAAGGCGATGCGCGAGGTGGAGGAGTACGCGTCGGCGGTCTGAGCCGGAGGCGGGCGGCCGGACGAGAAAGCGCGGGGTTCAGGCCCCGCGCTTTTTCTTTTTAAGGCGCGCGGCCATGGCTCCCGCAGCTTCCGTTCCTTTCACGGTCAGCAGCAGCGCGAGCGGCGCGAACGGCGAAAAGAAGCGCCCGGCCCAGAAGACGTGGCCGGGGAAAGCGTAGGGAAGCGTGAGCAGGAGCATCCAGCCCGGGATCAGGCGCAGTCCCGGGGCCGCTAGCGCGGTCCCCAGCCCCAGCAGATACAGGACAAGCAGGCACCATTTGGCCGCTCCCGGCAGGCCCAGCGAGAAATAAACCTTCTCGTAGAAGTCCCAGAAGCCGCGCGACATGCCTATCGCGGAATCCCTGACGTATTCCCATGGCGTATGCCGCCCGAAAGCCCATTGGCGGAAGTTGAGGCGGGGCGCGTAGGCGTCCTTCTGCCAATCCTCGAAGGTCGGATCGAAGCCGGGTTTACCGATATACTCTAGGTTGGCCAGGAAGTAGGAATGCAGGTTCACGGAGTAGAGCGCGTCCCCGTGCCGTGAGTAATTGTTCTGCAGATGCCCGGTCAGCAGCAGCAGCGCCGGCAGCAGGGCCAGCAGCGGCCGTAGCGTGCGTCCCTTCAGGCCGGCGGTGCAGAGCAGCAGCAGGCCGGAGCCTGCGTAGGTGACGCGGGTCAGCGTCAGTACGGCCAGCGCTCCTGCCGCCGTCAGCCAGGCGCGCCGCCGCAGCAGCGCGGGATCGTCGTACAATGTGTTGAGCAGCAGCAGCAGCCACGTCGTTTCTATCAGATGCCGCAGTCCTACTGCGTCGGACATCACCTGGCCCGGCAGGAAGGCGTAGAGGAGGGCGGCGGCCCAGGCGTACCCGCGGCCGAGCAGGCGGTCCGCCAGCCGGAACAGCAGCAGCAGCGAAGGCGCGGCCCAGAGACTGGTGGCCAGGCGTATCCAGGCCGTGGTCCCGGCTCCCAGCTTGCCCAGCAGCCAGAGCCACCAGACGAAGAAGGGCTCCCTCGGGGAGGTATCGAAAGGATGGGTCAGCGGCAGGGAGGAGGGGAGGAAGGAGCCGAGGTCCATGTGGGGCGGCTCGTTCCTGGTCCAGAGTACATAGGCGGCCCGTGCGGCCAGTGTCAGTATGGTCAGAAGCCCGAGGAGGCGGAGCCGCCCGCCTCCGGCGGGATCCTTGGCGATGGCCCCTTCCGGTATGGTCCTGTCCGTCTTGCGCATCGGCGCCGCGTCAGGGCCTCAGGTTCTTCCTGAGTACGGCCATGTCCTTTTTGAAGGATGGGCTGCGCCTGAGGGCCGCGTAGACCGCGTCGCCCAGCTTCTTGCCGGCCTCTATGTCCGAAGGGTGGTGCACGCCGGCTATGACCCTGTTCAGGGCCGCCTGGTCGGCGTAGGACATGAACTCGGCCGACTCGGAGGGCACGAGGTCCGAAAGCAGCAGGCCGAATACCCGGGCCGCGGTGGAATGGCCGCTGGGATAGGCGTAGCCGCTCTCCTTCTTGAGGCAGGGACGTATGGCCGGGTCGCGCAGGAAGGGGCGGGGCCTGGCGTACTTCCTCTTCTGCAGGAAGACCACGGAACTGGTGTCCAGCTTTATCTTCTGAAGTATTTTGCCCACCTCGGCCGGGGTGCTGGGTCCGAACGGGCTTATCTCCCCGAAGAAACTTTCGTACGTGGCCTGGGCCTGGTCGGCCGCGACGGCGCACTGTGCCTCCGTTCGCTCGGCCTGCCAGCGCAGCACTTCCGCCAGGTCCCGCCGGTCCTCGGCCGATCCTTCCGCCGGAGGCGGCTGGAAGCCCGACATGTCCACCTGCCACGGCGAGACATAGTAGACCCTGTCCGTGGGGGTGTCGAATACTCCGGGGGCATCGGCCGCGGCGGCCGGGGACGGAGCCTGCGGAAGGGACAGCTCCGCGCCGCTCAGGGAAGCCAGGGACAGCAGTTCGTCCGCCGAAGGGCCCGCCTGGGCCGCGGACGGGACAAGGCCGGCGGCGGCCAGCAGGAACGAGAGAGCGACGATGCCGGAGCGGCGGGATGTTTTCATAGGCACTTCACACTATACAAAATTGAGGCGTCAGGGGAGCCGCTGTCCCGCGCTCTCCAGATATGCGATAATTAACTATGACCGATACTAACGAAAAGGCTTCAGGCGGTTTCTACGGGCTGGGTATAGCTCCCAAGCTCCTCGAGACCCTGGACGGCCTCAAATTCACCACTCCTACCCCCATACAGCACAAGGCCATCCCGTCCGCCTCCGAAGGCAAGGACCTGGTGGGCATCGCCCAGACCGGGACCGGCAAGACCATAGCTTTCGCCGTACCTATGATACAGCGGCTGGCCGCCACCGGACACGGCAGGGGCCTCGTGCTGGTGCCCACGCGCGAGCTCGCCCTGCAGGTGGCCGAGGTCGTGCGCCAGTTCGCCCCTGTGATGGGGCTGGAGGCCGCCGTGATAATAGGCGGCGAGAGCATGAGCCGGCAGGTGCAGGCCCTGCGCGCCCGGCCGCGCATCATAATAGCCACGCCCGGCCGCCTGATAGACCACCTGGGCCAGCGCACCGCCGACGTCTCCGACGTGCGCGTGCTGGTGCTCGACGAGGCGGACCGCATGCTGGACATGGGCTTCGCCCCGCAGATAGAGAAGGTCCTGGCCGCGATGCCCCGCGAGCGCCAGACCATGCTGTTCTCGGCCACGATGCCGGACGATATAATGAAGCTGGCGAGCCGCCACATGAAGCTGCCGATACGCGTCGAGGTGGCCAGGCCCGGCACCGCGGCCGACAAGGTGGAGCAGGAGCTCTTCATCGTCAGCCAGAACGACAAGAACACGCTGCTGGGCAAGCTGCTCGACAAATACTGGGGCAGCGTGCTGCTGTTCGTGCGCACCAAGCACCGGGCCAAGAAGATAACCCGCGCCATCAAGGCCATGCCGCATACCGCGGCCGAGATACATTCCAACCGCTCGCTGAACCAGCGCCGCGACGCGCTGGAAGGCTTCAAGAGCGGTAAGTACCGCGTGCTGGTGGCCACCGACATCGCGGCGCGCGGCATTGACGTGACCGGCATAGAGCTGGTCATCAACTACGACCTACCCGACGAGGACGGCAACTACGTGCACCGCATAGGCCGCACCGGCCGCGCGGGGCAGCCCGGCCATGCGATAACCTTCGCCGCCCCGGACCAGGGCGCGGACGTCCGGAACATAGAGAAGCTCATCCGCATGAACCTGCCGGTGTCCAGCCATCCCGATATGCCCGCCGCGAAGTTCGGCGACTCCGTGCCCGGACCCGGGACCGGCGGCCGCCAGCCTTCCCAGCCGCGTCAGCCTCGGGGCCAGCGGCCTCAGCAGCAGCCGAGGCGCCCCCAGGGAGAGCAGCAGCCGCAGGAACAGCGCCAGAAACAGCAGCAGAAGCCCCGCCAGCCGCAACAGGAGCGGCAGCAGCCGCGTCGGCAGGAACAGAAGCGGCAGCAGCAGGCGCCGCGCGGGGACGAACATGGAGGACGGCGTCCGGGCGGGCGCCGTGACGAGCGCGGGGGGCGGCGCGACCAGGGCGGCAGGGACGAAGCCCGCCGCGGCGGTATCAACCGCTACGGCGTGGATACCAGGAAGAGGAGTTCCATAGTCAGCGAATCCCCTTATTTCGATGAACCGAGGCGGGACGACCGCTCCTTCCGCCCGGCCAGGTCCAGGCCGGCGGAACAGGCCAAGCCCGAGGTGTCGGGGAACTGGTTCTCCCGCTTCCTGAAGAGGAAAAAGGACTGACGCTCCTTTGCCGGGCAAAAGAGAACGGCGCCATTCGGCGCCGTTCTCTTTTCAGGTCCCTTCCTTATTTGCCCCTGCGGCCGCCTTTTTTCCCGCCGGCCGGAGCCTTTCCCAGCTCGAACACCTCGTGCAGCGTACGCACCGCCAGCTCGGAGTACTTGGCCTCTATCAGGCAGGAGACCTTGATGTCGGAGGTGTTCACCATGTACACGCTCACGCCTTCTTTCGCCAGCGCGGTGAACATCCTGGCGGCCACGCCGCTGTGCAGGCGCATGCCGGCCCCCACGATGGAGAGTTTGTTCAGGCCGGACCTGACGGCGAAGGAACTGCCAGGGTAGGCCGAGGTTATCTTTTTGGCCGCTTTCTCCGCGGCGGCGAGGTCCGCCGAGCCGCAGGTGAAGGAAACGGCGGTGCGGCCGTCGGCCGAGGCGGTGTCCTCCACGATCATATCTATGTTGATCTCGGCCTCCGCCACGGAGGTGAAGATGCCGGCCAGTATGCCCGGCCTGTCGGGGATCCCGTTCAGCGAGACCTTTACCTGGTTCTTGTCGCAGACTATGCCGGAAACCGCGGCGTATTCCATGAGCTCCTCCTCCGGCACCACCTGGGTCCCGGGATTGAAATTGAGCGACGAGCGCACCACCAGCGGCAGGCCGTTGCGCCTGGCCATCTCCACGCAGCGCGGGTGCAGTACCTTGGCCCCCAGGTAGGACATCTCCAGCATCTCCTCGTAGGCCACCCTGGGCAGCATGCGGGCGTCGGGGCAGACGGAGGGGTCCGCGGTGAAGATGCCGTCCACGTCCTTGTAGAACTCCACGCGGTCGGCTTTCAGCGCCACGCCCAGTGCCACGGCCGTGATATCCGAGCCGCCCCGGCCCAGCGTGGTTATGGAGCCTTCTCGGGTGGCGCCCTGGAAGCCCGCCACCACCACGATATAGCCTTCCTTGAGGGCGGCCAGCGTCCTGTCCGTGTTGACGGATTCTATGCGGGCCTTGGAGAAGGCCCCGGAGGTCGTTATCTGCACCTGGTGGCCGAGGAAGGATACCGCCCTGCGGCCGGCGTTCTCTATCGCCAGCGCCAGGAGAGCCGTGGTGACCTGCTCCCCCGAGGCCAGCAGCACGTCGAATTCGCGGCCCTCGCTGCGCGAGGAGACGGTCTTGGCGAGGTCTGTCAGGCGGTTGGTCTCCCCTGCCATGGCCGAGACCACTACGACCACCCTGTCGCCCTTGACGGAGCTGGCTATGACCCTGCGGGCCACGGAGCGGATGCGCTCTATGCCGCCCACCGAGGTGCCGCCGTATTTCTGTATTATCAGCGCCATCAGGCGGATATTCTCTCAAATGGCGGGCGGCTTGGCAACGGGCGGCGGAGGATTTCACAGAAAGACCTATAATAGGTAGAATCTTTCCGCGGGTCCGGAAGAAGGCGGGAAAGATGCCGGCGTACCGGGGGGGCACATGGCTCAGATGGATAAGCTGATAGAGAAGCTGCAGCAGGGGCAGGAGATAATACTCGAGGACGGCAAACAGCCCATGCTCAAGAGCGGGTCCGGCACGGCGCCGGCCGGCGCGCAGGAGCTCTCTGGCCAGCAGATAACCGCCCTGATCAGGGAGGCCGCGCCGCCCGACGCGGCCCAGAACATAGCCGCCAAAAGGCCGGCGATGTTCGAGTATAAGCTCGGCGAACGCACCATCGTCGTCTCCCTCACGCAGGAGGAGGGGAAGGCCCTGGCCCGCGTCTTCATCGGCGGGCGCCGCGGCGACGCCGTCTCCGGCGCTCCGGTGATCGAGCCGGAACTGAACAGGCTGCTCAGGAAGATGTGCTCCCTTGGGGCCTCCGACCTGCACCTCACCTCCGCGCACCGCCCTATGGTCAGGGTGAACGGGGACATGACGGAGCTGAAGGACGAGCCGGTGCTGGCCGGAGAGAAGCTCCGCGCGCTGCTGGCGGCCATCATGCCGCCGCACAACGTCAGCCAGTTCGAGAAGGAAAGGGACACGGATTTCGCTCACGAGATACCCGGGGCGGCCCGCTTCCGCGCCAACGTCTTCATGGACAGGTTCGGCATGGGCGCGGTGTTCCGCGTGATACCGGCGGAGCTGGTCACGGCGGAGAAGCTCAAACTTCCCAAGGAAGTGCTGGACCTGTGTTTCCTCTCCAAGGGTCTGGTGCTGGTGACCGGACCCACGGGTTCCGGCAAATCCACCACGCTCTGCGCGTTGGTGGACTTCATGAACCGCAACCGCAAGGACCACATCATCACCATCGAGGACCCGATAGAGTTCGTGCATCAGAAGAAGAACTGCCTGATAAACCAGCGCGAGGTGCACGTGCACACCAAGTCGTTCTCGCAGGCCCTGCGCGCAGCGCTCCGCGAGGACCCGGACATCGTGTTGGTGGGCGAGATGCGCGACCTGGAGACCATCTCCATAGCGATAGAAACGGCCGAGACCGGCCACCTGGTGTTCGGCACGCTGCATACCACCACGGCGGCCTCCACGGTGGACCGCATCATAGAGCAGTTCCCCGGGGAGAGGCAGGCGCAGATCCGCACCATGCTGGCCAGCTCGCTGAAAGGGGTTATCTCGCAGACGCTCTGCAAGAGGATAGGCGGCGGCCGCGTGGCCGCGATGGAGACCCTGTTCGTCAACAGCGCGGTCTCCAACCTGATCCGCGAAGGGAAGATCTACCAGATCCCGTCCGTCATGCAGACCGGCAGGAAGCAGGGCATGACCGTGCTGAACGACGTGCTCTTCAAGCTGGTGACGGACAAGCTGGTGGCTCCGGAAGACGCCTATATCAAGGCCATAGACAAGCCGGCCTTCGCCGCCATGCTGAAGTCGAAGAGCATAGTGCTGAACCTGCCGGGCATGGAGGAATAGCGGCCAGCGGGAAAAAAGAAAAGCCCCGGGCCGTCCCGGGGCTTTTTCTTGCCTTATGCCGGCCTCAGCCGCCGCAACCGCAGCCTCCGCCGCAGACGTGTCCGCCGGGGTTCATCGGGCAGGCGCCGCCCTGGGGCGAGCCTCCCTTCTTGAGCCCGGGTATGTCGTCGGAGACCTTTACCACCTTGCCGAGCTTGGCGTCGTAGACGTACTTGCCGGTCCGGCTATCGGTCTTCTTCTGCTCTTTGTCGCTGGCCATAGGTTTACCCCTTAACGAAAGAAGGCAACTGGAGATAAGTCTGGCTTAAGTCCTGCTGACTTCATAAATGAAATCTGGTGCGCTCGACGGGTGAGGACCGGCGAAGAGCAGGACATAATCATGTCCTGCGTCCGGTCCGCAAGGGCGGAGCCGGTTTTCTGCGTAGCAAAACCGGCGAGCCGGGGTCGCGCAAGGCCGCTATGCGGCCTATGCGTGACTCGAACCTGTACAACATCAAATAACTGAGAGATCTGGTGCGCTCGACAGGAATCGGTCACAGGTCTTTGGCTCGCCGTCGCTCGCCTCAGCCTGCGACCCCGCCTCCCCGCTGCGGCCTGCTGGCCTCGCGGGTCCGGCTTTCGCTTCCTGCCGCGAGCTATAATTATGGCTCGCTTCGAGTTGCTTATAGAGAACTTGGTGCGCTCGACAGGAATCGAACCTGTATAACCGCCTTCGCAGGGCGGGACTCTATCCGTTGAGATACGAGCGCCTTGGTCGCGCCCCTCGCATACGCACGCTCGGGGCCGATTAGCGGCCTGGCCTCATAAGGTGATCGGCCAGGCGCTCCACAAGGAGGGCTCTGCCCTCCGTTATGTCGTCGCTTGCTTCCTGCGCTTCGCTTGGTCGCTGCGCTGAACCTCCCGAAGTGGTGCGCGGAAGCTTTCTTAAAGAACTGACGTAAGGAATATTTTATTATTTCTGGGGCCTTGAGAACAATAGCCGGCGGGACGGTCACATGCCCAGCAGCTTCTTCCACCAGGGCTTGGCTTCCGGCTTGGCCTCGGGCAGAGCCTCGAATACCGGCTGGTCGGACTGGCCTCTGTACACCGGCATGCCCACCCTGAACGTGGAGCCGCGGCCGGGCTCGCTCTCCAGCGTGAGCCTGCCGCCCTGCAGTATCACCATGGACTTGGTGATGGCCAGGCCCAGGCCGGTGCCGCCTACCTTCTCTCCGGAGGCTGCCTGCACGAACTTCTCGAAGATCTTGTCCTGTTCCTCTTTCTTTATGCCGCAGCCGGTGTCCTTCACCGAGAAGAAGACGTAGTTGGAGAGCGCCTCCCGGCCCGCGTCCGCCGCTATCTCTATGGAGCCCCCGCTCGGGGTGAACTTTATGGCGTTCGAGATCAGGTTTATCAGCACCTGCACCGTGCGCCGTCTGTCGGCGTAGATGCCGGGCAGGGACGGCTCGCTGACCACCGAGAGGTTTATGCCCTTGGAGGAGGACCAGGCCTTCATCGCCTCGGCGGCTTCCTTCGCTATCTCCGCGGCCGCGGCGCTCTCGGGGTGGAAGACCATCTTCCCGGACTGCAGCTTGGAGAAGTCCAGGATGTCGGTTATGATGGAGTTCAGGCGCTCGGTGTTGCGGATGGCGGTGTTCAGTATGCCTTTGCCGCCGGTCTCTCCGACGTCCCGGCTGAGCATCTCCAACGCGGCCTTGATGGAGGTCAGCGGGGAGCGCAGTTCGTGGGTCATGCTGGCGATGAAGTCCTGCTGCAGCTGTTCCACCTGCTTCAGCTTGACCGCGTCGGTCGGAACCGAGACCGCGCCTACTATCTTTCCTTCCTCGTTCTGGATGATGGCGGTGGCCTTCTTCATCGTCTCGGCCGTGGCGGCCGGGCCTGACTTCTGTACCTCTCCGGAGAGGTCCGCCCGGTCCTCCGGCTTGATCTCCTTGGCCAGCGAGACGACCTGGTCCTCTATGGAGGAAAGGTCCATTATCTTCCTGCCGGAGAGCTCGGCCAGCGGCTTGCCGGAGATGGCTTCCGCTTCCGGGTTCATCATCAGGATCTTGCCTTCCTTGTCCACGACCACCACGCCTCCGGCGAGGCTGGTCATGACGGACTCGGTGCGGGCCATGTCGTTCTCTATCTTCTTCTTCTCCCTGCGCACTTCCTCCAGCGCCCGGGAGATGCCGGCTTCTACGGCCTCTTTGAACTTGGCCTCCAGCAGCTCGATTATGCGGCGCTGCTCGGCGGGGTCCGCGGTGACGCGGCTCACCACGGTGGTCAGAGCCGACTCGAAGTTCTGGCCGGAGATCTTCTCCGCCACCTTCCCGGCCGGTTCCTGCCCCGCGGCCAGGCCGGCGCCTCCGCCGGCCTGGCCGGGGACTACGGCGGCGGCCTGGGGCTGGCCGGCCTCCACCTTGGCGTAGACGGCCTCGTTCAGCTTGACCCGCTCGACACCGCGCTCGGCCAGGAAGGCCTTCGCGTCCCCTTTGTGCGCCTGCACCTGGCAGAGGGCCAGCAGGTCGTCCCCGGTGGTCCCCTTAGAGAAGGTTATGGTCTGTATGCGGAACCTGGAATAGAGGTTCTTCAGGGAGTTGGGGAGCTTGTCGGCGGCCAGCAGCGGCGTGCCGTTGATTATCAGCTTGTCGTTGTCCAGCGTCACCGAGAGGTCCGAGCCGCCGGAGGCCTCGAAGATGGCGGCCAGCAGCGACTGCCCCTCCTCGAGGGCGCTCCTGACCTGCGGGTGGTCGGGTTTATAGAGGTTTATCTGGGTCAGCGCGCGGGTGAATATCTTAAGGAAGTTGAACCAGAGCGTCTTTTGGTCCTGTGTTTCCGTCATAACTTGTACAGGTTCCTCCCTTTCAGCCCCCTGGTGGCGTTCCTGGTGTCGAAGACCAGGCGGGCGCGGCGGACTATGTCGCGGTAGTCCAGGCAGGTATGCGGGGTTATTATCAGCACGCAGTCGTATTCGCGCAGCCTGCGGAGAGCGTCCTTCCTGGAGCGGCGCACTTCGCCCTCGACCTCCGCGAGCGGGACATAGGGGTCGTAGTAGTCGGCCTTTGCCCCGGTCTTCTCCAGCAGGATCAGGACGTCGCGCGCCGGGGATTCCCTCGGGTCGGAGATGTCCTGCTTGTAGGCCATGCCCAGCATCAGTATCTTCGATCTGCTCAGGGCCTTCCCCCTGGAATTGAGTATCTCGCCCAGGCGGCCGACCACGTGGTCGGGCATGGAGGAGTTTATCGCTCCGGCCAGCTCTATGAAGCGGGGTTCGAAGTTCAGGGTCTTCATCTTCCAGCCCAGGTAATGCGGGTCCAGAGGTATGCAGTGCCCGCCTATGCCCGGGCCCGGGTAGAACGGCATATAACCGAAAGGCTTGGAAGCCGCGGCGTCCACGACCTCCCAGACGTCGAGGCCCAGCTTGTGGCACATCAGCGCCATTTCGTTCATCATGCCGATGTTCACGGCGCGGAAGGTGTTCTCCAGCAGCTTCACCAGCTCCGCGGTCTCGGTGTTGGTGACCTCCAGCACGCGGTCGATGACGGAGCCGTACAGCATGCCGGCCAGCTTCGTGCAGGCGGGGGTCAGGCCGCCTACCACTTTGGGGGTGTTCTTGACGCCGTATTTGGGATTGCCCGGATCGACGCGCTCCGGGGAGAAGGCTAGGTGGAAGTCCTTACCGGCCTTCAGCTTGCCGGTCTCGAGCATGGGCTTCACCAGCTCGCGCGTGGTGCCCGGGTAGGTGGTGCTCTCCAGTATTATCAGCTGGCCGCGGCGCAGGTATCTGCGCGTTTCCTTGACCGAGGCGACTATGTACGAGACGTCCGGGTCCTTGCTCTTGCGCAGCGGGGTGGGAACGCAGATTATCACGGCGTCCATCTTCCGGAGCTGCGAGAAGTCCAGCGTGGCGGACAGGAGGCCTTTTTTCACCAGCCCGGCCACTTCCATAGTGGGTACGTCGCCTATATAGGAGATGCCTGCCTTCAGGTCGCGCACCTTCTGCGCGTCCACCTCGAAGCCGGTCACGCGGAAGCCGCCCTTGGCGAACTCTACGGCCAGCGGCAGGCCCACGTAGCCCATGCCTACTATGCCTATCCGGGCCTTGCGGCCTCCTATCAAAGTCTTGAGATTTTCCATAAAATTCGCAACCCCTTCCTATTCGTGAAGAATTATATCAAATAAAGACCGGACGCCCCCGGGAGGCCGCGCGGCGGCTGAAGTGGCGGGTTACAAGGCGGCTTCCATATTTAATATAATTATCCGTTATGGAGTGGATTTTACAGCTGCCGGTGCTGTTCTTCTCGGTTATCTTCCATGAGTTCGCCCACGGCTATGCGGCCTACAGGCGCGGGGACGATACGGCATATCTTTCCGGCCGTCTTTCGTTCAACCCGCTGCCGCACATAGACCCGGTCGGGACGCTCATACTGCCGGCGGCCTGCATACTTATGGGTTTCCCGGCCATGGGCTGGGCCAAGCCGGTGCCGGTCAACCCCTACCGCCTGCACAGCCCGCGCAGCGACATGGCGATGGTCGCGCTGAGCGGTCCGCTTTCCAATATCACGCTGGCCGTTATTGGAGTGCTCGCCATTAAGATTATGGCATTTGCTTTTTCTGGATCCTCTTTGCAGGATCCGTTTATGGTTATTTTTATCTTTACAATTCAGATAAACTTGCTATTGGCAATATTTAACCTAATTCCTATTTTCCCTTTGGATGGAAGCCAAATAATGCTTGGCCTGCTGAAGGGGCGGGCATTGGAACTTTATGAGAAACATCTCCCTTATGGCATGTATATAATTTTAGGGCTTGTTGTGACGGGACTGTTGCAGGTTGTTTTGCGTCCCATCCTCATCTTGGTAACGTTAGTAATTTATAGAGTGGTTGGGGCATTTTAAAGGCATAAAGTAAGTTTATATGTTATTCGATATTTTGAATTTGATAATTTTTGCCTGTGTGGTTTCTCTTTCGTTCTCTATGCTTTGTCATAAGAGGAGTGATTGGCTATATCTTGTTGGATATTTGGTGCTGGCTGTTTTACTTGGCTTTTTGGGGGAGGAGTTTAGGGGTCTCTGGGGTGTCAAGTACACGGGAATCGTGATTAAGACCTTTGGCGTATTATTAGTTTTCACTTTTGGGGTTGTATGGTTGAGAAATCTGAAGAGGGAAAAAGAAGCTCGGCTTCTTTCCTTTGTTCTTGCGAGTTTTTTTCTTGCTTTTTTCCCATGGTTCATGAGTCCATCGCGGGTGATTGAGAGGGCACGAAATAAAGTTGATGATGCCGCAGGTGAATTAAAAAATTATATACGAGATAGTAAAACAACTCCGGAAAATAGTTTAACGTCGGAATATCGGAAGTATTCAGGTTATTTGGATGCGGCAAAATTAGAATATGAAGCCGTAATGGTGAGGCGAGAAAGTGCTCCGGAAGTTTTTGATAATAGTGGTTTTTTGCCGGTGATGTGGGGAATTGCAGTTGTTTGTTTCGTGTACGGATTTGTGGAGTATATTCTTCGTTCTAAACGAAAAACAGAGTTGAAAAGGGTATAGGTGTGTGGGCGCGCGGGTGGCGGCGGATTCGGGCATGGAGGGCCGTCGCGGACCGAAGGCGCTTGCGTAGCGCGCCGAGGGAGTGACGAGCGGCGAGCACGGTGTGCGAGACCGCGTGCCCGACAGCCCAAACCGTCGCCAGGACCCGCGCTGACATGTGCTCGAAACGAAATTGGCAATTGGCAATCGTTTATTTATGGAAAACAAGAAGAAATCGGTGGTCGTCTCCGGCATGCGCCCCACGGGGCGGCTGCACCTCGGGCATTACTGGGGGACGCTGCGGAACTGGCTGGAGCTGCAGCAGAAATACGACTGCTATTTTTTCGTGGCCGACTGGCACGCGCTGACCACCGGGGCGGACAAGAGCGGGAGCATAGCGGAGAGCACACGCGAGATGCTGCTGGACTGGATGGCGCTGGGGCTGGACCAGTCCCGCTGCGTCTTCTTCAGACAGTCCGACGTGAAGGCCCATGCCGAGATGGCGTTGCTGCTGGGCATGGTGACCCCTATCAGCTGGCTGCTGCGCAACCCCACTTTCAAGGACCAGCTCCAGGAACTCTACAAAGCCAAGTACAAGGGCCAGGAAGACAAGATGAAGAAGGCCGAGGGCGTGACCAGGCAGCTGGCCGAGGCCCACGGCCACGACGCCGACCAGTTGGCTCTGCACAGCGACATGGCCGTGCACGGCTTCCTCGGCTACCCGGTGCTGCAGGCGGCCGACGTATTGCTTTACGACGCCAGGTTCGTGCCGATCGGCAAGGACCAGCTGCCGCACCTGGAGCTCTCCCGCGACATCTCTCGCCGCTTCAACCACGTTTTCGGCACGGACCTGCTCTGCGAACCGGAACCGCTGTTCACCGACTCGCCGCTCGTCCCCGGTCTGGACGGCCGGAAGATGTCCAAGTCCTACGATAACTCGATCTTCCTCGGCGAGGAGGCGAAGAGCCTCGAGGCCAAGATAAAGAAGATGTACACCGATCCGCAGAAGGTCAAGGCGGATTCCCCCGGCCATCCCGAAGGCTGCGTGGTCTGCGCCTTCCACCGGCTCTACAACCCGGATTGGAAGGCCCGCGAGCAGGAATGCCGCGAGGGGAAAATAGGCTGCGGGGCCTGCAAGAAGCAGCTTTTCGAGCTGATGGACAAGCAGATCGGCGCTTTCCGTGAGCGCCGCGCCGCTCTGGCCGCGTCGGTGAACGTGGACGAGGTCCTGGCCGAGGGCGCGCGCAAGTCCGCCGCCGTGGCCGACGCGAAGGTGAAGGCCGCCTCGAAGGCGGCGGGGCTGATCCGATGAACGCGATAGACATACATCTCGAGAACTTCGAAGGTCCGCTCGACCTCCTGATGCACCTGATCAGGAAGAACAACCTGGACATCTACGACATACCGATAGCGCAGATAACCGGAGAGTACCTGCAGTACCTCGAGGTGATGAAGAGCCTGAACCTGGAGGTGGCCGGCGAGTTTCTCGTGATGGCCGCCACGCTGATGCAGATAAAGGCAAAGATGCTCCTGCCGGCACCCGAGGTGCAGGAAGGCGAGAACGGCCCCGACCCCCGCGGCGCCCTCGTCAGCATGCTCGAGGAGTACCAGCGCTACAAGGAAGCCTCCAGGGAGATGAACGGGCGCTTCAATAAATTCAAGGACGCCTTCTACCGCGGCTCGCCGGTGTTCTCCAGCGAGGACAAGTACCTGGACCTGGATTTCTACGCGCTGATGGACGCGGTCAAACGCGCCTTCGAAAGGGCCGAGCCGGCCCGCGAGGTGGAGGCGGATAAGTTCCCGATAGAATCCCGTGTCGAAAAGATACAGAAGATGATGGAGGGCCGGGAGTGGCTGCTGCTCGACGAGGTGTTCGCGTCCGAAACGAAGCGGCTGGGAGTGATAACCTGCTTCATGGCCCTGCTGGAGCTCGTGAAGCAGCGAAAGATCCTGGTCTCCCAGGACGAGGCCTACACCGAGGTCCGCATCTATCCCGCGCCGCCTGCTCCCGTCGCCGAACCGGCGCCCGCTCCCGCCGCGACGGCCGCCCCCGTCGCGGAGGCCCCGGCGCCGCGGTCGGACGAAGGAACGCGGAGCTGAATTTAACGACTCTCTGATCGAGGTAATATGGAAGACGCCGAACTGAAAAAAGTACTCGAAACGCTGCTGTTCATCACCGACGCGCCGTTGCCCGTCAGCCGCATCTCGCAGCTCTGCGAGGTGAAGAACAAGGAGCGGATAGAGGGCCTGCTGCAGGAGCTGCGTAAGAGCTACGACGAGGAGGGCCGCACGCTGCAGGTGATGCAGGTGGCCGGCGGCTGGCAGCTGGCCACCCGCCCCGAATACGGCCTCTGGGTGCGCAAGCTATACCAGAACAAGATGACGGTGCGCCTGACCCAGGCCGCGCTCGAGACCCTCTGCATCATCGCCTATAAACAGCCGCTCACGCGCGCCGAGATAGAGGCCATACGCGGAGTGGAGGTGATAGGCCCGCTCGAGACCCTCACCCAGCGCAAGCTTATAACCGTGGTGGGCCGCCGCGAGAGCATAGGGCGCCCGATACTATACGGAACCACCGGGGAGTTCCTGCGCCAGTTCGGGCTGAACTCGCTCGACGATCTGCCGAAGCTGGAGAGCTTCAACATCGAGAACGTGGCCGCCGCCGCGCAGTCCACCGCGGTGGAGCTGATAGAACAGGAGTCCATGCCGGAGCCGGTGGCCGAGGGCGCTCCGCCCCAGGACCCGGCCCAGGCCGCGCTCGAGGCGGAACTCGCGGCGGACCGGTCCGGGCCGGCGGTCGAGACCGGAGCGGCAGAGGAGCCCGCGCCCGAGCAGCCGGAGGCCGGGGAAGCCGCCGGCGGTACCGAGGCGGCCGTAGCGGACGCGCCTACGGAAGAGCCGGTCGAAGAGCCGAAAGCCGGTGAGTGAAGGCCGGCGCCAGATAGCTGTCCGGTCCGCCTACTATGCCTGAGATCCGCAAAGATCCCGTCTTTGGACGCTGGGTGATCATAGCCTCCGAGCGGGGGCTGCGTCCCAACGAGTTCCGTCAGTCGCCCGGTCCGGGCGGGTATATCTGTCCCTTCTGCCCAGGCAACGAGGACCTTACCCCGCCCACGATATATTCGCTGCCCGGCAAAGCCTCCGGCTGGAGGCTGCGGGTGGTCAGGAACAAGTTCCCCGCGCTGGTGTCCGACGCCTCCGCCGACAGCCGGCGGGACGGCATCTACGACAGCATGGACGGCATGGGTTTCCACGAGGTGGTCATTGAGACCCCCGAGCACGGGCGCGTGCTGGAGGAGCTGCCGGCGGAAGAGATCGCCGACGTGGTACGCGCCTGGATGCTGCGTCTGCGGGAGATCAAGAAGGATCCGCGCATCAAGTACGTGATGATCTTCAAGAACCACGGTAAGAACGCCGGGGCCAGCCTGCAGCATCCCCATTCCCAGATCATAGCCATGCCGATGGCGCCGCTGCGCGTGCAGCAGGAGATAGACGGCGCCGCGGACTACCACGACGAACGCGGCACCTGCGTGTTCTGCGACATCGTGAAGGAGGAAGCCGCGTCCGGGCGACGCGTAGTGGGGGGGAACGAGGATTTCCTCGCCGTCACGCCGTACGCCAGCCGCTTCTCTTTCGAGACCTGGATCCTGCCGAAGGTTCACGGCAGTCATTTCGAGGATTCTCCCGAGAGCGCGGCGGGGCCGCTCGCGGCCATGCTCAAGGGGACGCTCTGCAAGCTCTCGGCCTCTCTCGGGGACCTGTCCTACAATCTGATACTGCACACGATGCCGGTACAGGACCCGGCGGCCGAGCATTACCACTGGCACATCGAGATCATGCCCAAGCTCAGCCACGTGGCCGGCTTCGAGTGGGGCACCGGTTTCTACATAAACACCGTTTCCCCGGAGGAAGCCGCCGTCATCCTGAACTCCGGGAAGAAGTTCAAGGTCTAGGTTCCTGTCCCACATAAGGCTTTCATGTCCAAGGAGAACACATGAAGATACTGATAGCTGCCAGCGAGGCTTTTCCCTTCTGCAAGACCGGCGGCTTGGCGGACGTGACCGGCGCGCTCGCGCAGGTGTTCTCGCGGATGCCCGACGCCGAGGTCGTGCTTTTCCTGCCGCGCTACCGCAACGTCGGCGGGGGGGCCTTCTCTCCCAAGGCCACCGGCGGCAGCTTCCTGATACCGGTAGGCAGCCGCGTCGAGACCGCCACGATGAGCCGCGTGCAGTGGGGCAAGGTCGCGGTCTATTTCCTGGAGAACCCGAAGTACTTCGACCGGCCCGGCCTGTACCGCACCGCCACCGGCGACTACGAGGATAACGACGAGCGCTTCATCTTCTTCTCCCGCGCGGTGCTCGAGGGCGCCAAGTTCATAGGCTTCAAGCCGGACGTGATACACTGCCACGACTGGCAGACAGGCCTGATCCCCGCCTACATGCGCACGCTCTACCGCATAGACTCCTTCTATTCGAAGACCGCCAGCGTCTTCACGATACACAACATCGCCTACCAGGGCATGTTCCCGAAGGAGACGCTGCTGAAGGCGGGCTTCTCCTGGATGGACTTCACCCCGGAGAAGCTCGAGTACTACGGCGGAGTGAACTTCATGAAGGCCGGGCTAGCCTACTCGGACCTGATAACCACGGTCAGCCCGACCTACGCCGGGGAGATCCAGTACCGCCCCGAGTTCGGGCACGGGATGGAGGGCCTGTTGAAGCACCGCACAGCGGACCTGTTCGGCATCCTGAACGGCATCGACGAGGAGATCTGGGACCCGGCCACCGACACCTTCCTGGACCGCGGCTACGAGCTTAAGAGCTTCGCCCGCGGCAAGGCCGCCGCGAAGAAGTCGTTGCAGAAGGAGCTGGGGCTCGAGGAGAACAAGGACCTGATACTGGCCGGCGTGGTCAGCAGGCTGGACAGGCAGAAAGGGCTGGACATACTTCTGCGCGCGGCGCCGGATTTCCTGGACAAGATGCAGTTCGTGGTGCTGGGGGCCGGCGACCCCGGGCTCTCCGACGCCTTTACCGCCCTCGCCGCGGAGCACCCGAAAAGGGTGGCCTTCAGGTCCGGGTTCGACGAGGAGTTCGCCCACCGCATCTACGGCGGCTCCGACATCTTCGTGATGCCGTCGCGCTTCGAGCCCTGCGGGCTCAGCCAGATGATAGCCATGCGCTACGGGGCCCTGCCCGTGGTCACGCGCACCGGCGGCCTGAAGGACACCGTGTTCTATAATGGCGAGCCCAAGGACTCCAACGGCTTCGCGATAGACGATCCGGACGAGAGCCAGCTCAGGTCCGTGCTCGGGCACATCGTTTCCCTGTACGCCTGGCGCGAGAACTGGAGCATGATGGTGCGCAACGCTATGCGCGGCGACTATTCCTGGGGCAAGTCGGCGGAGGCCTACGTCAAGCTGTTCGCGATAGCGGCCCAGCGCCGCCAGCTCTGACCGTTCTATGAATAGGCCCGTCATCTGGGCGCTGTTCTTCGGCTTCCTCGCGGCGGCCTGGCTGCTGCTCAGGACCCTGCTGGGCGTGGGGGAGGGTATAAGGGCTACCTACCGCCCCGGCAATATGACCTCCCTGAGCTCGGTGCGCAGCGCCCTCCAGGTATATTACGGCGACCACGAAGGCCGGTTCCCTACGGACGACCTTTCCTGCCTTATGCCGGACGATAAATACCTCGCGGAGATGCCCCAGCTCTGGCCCCCCAAGTCCACCCTGGGGGCACGGCATCAGCCGACCAGGGAAGTCTCCGTCTATCGGCGCGGGGAGCAGCTGCGGGATACCGGCAAATGGGCCTATTTCAACGATCCGGCCGATCCCCGCTGGGGAAATTTCGCTATAGACTGCACCCATCCCAAGCTGATCAAGGGCCGCGGCCTCTTCGCCCGGCCGGTTACCGGCGCTTCCTGGAGCACGTTCTAGCACCCGGGCCCAGGCCCTGCTGGGCCCTTGGACCCTCGCGCCGCTTCAGCGGTTGATGGATAATTTAATAGATGCGTGTAAACATCACGAGCTGCTTCATCGCCCTTCTTCTGGTCACGCCGGCGATGCCGTCGGCCGCGCAGGAGCTCCCCACTTTCACCGCCGGCGGTCCCGGCCAGGCCGTACCGGCCCTGCCGCCGCCGCCCTCGATCCCGCCGCCCCAGGCGGTGCCTGGTCCGGTCGCGCCACAGCCGGCGCACGGCCCGCTGTCGCAACAGACCGTGCCGGACCTCGCTTTCTCAGGCAGCACTGATATCGCCGCGGTGATCGAAGGGGCCATACGCTCCTCCAGCTCCACCGTGGAGGTGGCCATCTACGGTCTGACGCTGCCCGGGGTGGCCCAGGCCCTGGTGGACGCCAGGGACCGGGGCGTCAGGGTGCGCGTGATAATGAACGAATCCCACGTGTTCACCACCCGCCGCGACGACGGCATACAGCTCCTGATGGATAAGGGCGTGGACATGCGCACGCTGCGCGGCACCGGCCGCAACGGCATCATGCACAATAAGCTCGGCATCTATGACGGCCGGCTGGTCTCCGCCGGCTCGTTCAACTGGGCGGTCACCGCCAACGTGGCCAACAGCGAGAACGCGGTGTTCCTGCGCGACGCCCATACGGTGGACGGCTACCGGAAATATTTCGAGTGGATGTGGGGTTTCTCCAGGCGCGTGGCGGACGGACCTGCCGGCAGCGTCAAGGATTTCGGCCCTCCGCCAAAGGACCCCGCCCCGTCAGTCATCTTCGGAGGCCTGAAGCTGCCCTCCTGCTCCTTTTCTCCCGACGGCGAGACGAAAGCCGACGTGATCCGCGCCCTGGATTCCGCGAGGAACAGGGCGGATATCGCCGTCTTCAGCTTTTACGATGAGGATATCGCCAGGGCGGTCATGAACGCCGGCAAGCGCGGCGTGAAGGTGCGGGTGCTGGTGGACCGGGTGCAGGCCAGCCAGTCCGACGTGGGGGTCATGCTCGTGAAGGCGGGTATCCCTTTCCGCTGGAGCCTGGGCTTCTCCGGCAGGGGCGTCATGCACAACAAGTTCGCCGTCCTGGACCGGAAGCTGCTGATCACAGGGTCCTTCAACTGGTCCACGAACGCCCAGCAGAACAACTTCGAGAACGTGTTCTACACCACGGCTTCCTCCTACGCGGAGGCGTTCTCGGCGCAGTTCGAGGAGCTGTTCTCCGCCGCGGACGAGCCCACCCTCGACGACCTGCAGCGCGCCCGCGCCGAACAGAAGGCCTTCCTCCCCCGGCGCTGATCGCCGCGCCGCGGCGGCCAGGCGCAAGACGGGCGGGTTTGCCCCATCGAAAGGTTATGTTGTAAAATTACCCCGATGACGGAAGGACCCGGATATACGGCCGCGGCTTACCGCGGGCCCGTGGTCCGGAGCGCCGGCTGATTATGCTTTTCAACTCCCTGGCCTTCCTCGTCTTCTTCCCGGTCGTCAGTTCCCTTTATTTCCTCCTGCCTTACCGGTGGCGCTGGCTGCTGCTGCTGCTGGCCAGCTGCGTCTTCTATATGTGGCTAATCCCGGCCTATATCCTGGTGCTGGCGGTGACGATAGCCATAGACTACACGGCGGGCATCCTTATAGAGGATTCTTCCTCTCCTCGCGTCAAAAGGGCCAGCCTCATCGCCAGCGTCCTGTCGACGTGCCTGGTCCTGTTCATCTTCAAATATTTCAACTTCTTCAACGCCAACCTGCATAATCTGTCGGCCTTTCTGGGCTACAACTATCCGCTCTCGCTGCTGAAGCTGATACTGCCGGTCGGCCTTTCCTTCCACACGTTCCAGAGTCTCAGCTACGTGATAGAGGTCTATAACGGCCGTCAGAAGGCGGAGCGCAACTTCGGCATCTACTCGCTCTACGTCATGTTCTACCCGCAGCTGGTGGCCGGTCCCATAGAGCGTCCGCAGAACCTGCTGCACCAGTTCTACGAGAAACACGACTTCAACTACCAGGACGCCGTCGACGGTCTGAAACTGATGGCTTGGGGCATGTTCAAGAAAGTGGTGGTGGCCGACCGGCTGGCCGTAGTGGTGAACCATGTCTATGATGCCCCGACCGCGTACACCGGGGCCCCGCTGCTGCTGGCCACGATCTTCTTTTCCTACCAGATATACTGCGATTTTTCCGGCTATTCCGACATAGCCCGCGGCGCGGCCCGCTTCATGGGCTTCCGTCTGATGCGGAACTTCAATATCCCGTACTATTCCCGCTCGGTGGGGGAGTTCTGGAAGAGGTGGCATATCTCGCTGTCCACCTGGTTCAAGGATTACCTCTATATACCGCTGGGAGGCAGCCGCTGTACCGCCGCCCGTCAGAACTTCAACCTTTTCTTCACGTTCCTCGTCAGCGGCCTCTGGCACGGAGCTAATTGGACCTATGTGGTCTGGGGCGCGCTTAACGGCGCCTATCTGGTGGCCGAGAGGGCCCTCTCCGCGCTGGGGTCCCGGCTGACCGGCGGCAGGGCCCCCCGCCTGCCGGCCCCCTTAAGGGTGGCGGTCACCTTCTCGCTCATAACCTTCGCCTGGGTCTTCTTCCGGGCGAACACCATCTCGGACGCCTTCTACATAGTGGCGCATATGTTCGACGGGCTGGGAAGGCTGGACAGCCTGGCCGCGCTGCGCAGGAGCGTCGGAGGGCTGGGTCTGATGCCTTTCGAGTTCGGGGTTGCGCTTGGTTCGCTGGTGCTGCTGGAGGCGATGCAGCTGGTGCAGGCCCGGACGGACATGCGGCTGGCGTTGAGCGCCGCGCCGGTATCCGCCAGGTGGTTAATGTACGCGGGGTTGACGTACGTCATTATGGTGTTCGGGGCTTTCAGCAATAACTCGAAGTTCATCTATTTCCAGTTCTAAAAAGAGGCCCATGGTGTCTCCGGACGTGAAAAGATTCCTGAAGAAGCTGTCGCTGGCCCTGCTGGCCGCCGGGCTTTTTGCCGGCTTCTCCGTCGGCTTCCTGTTCTATTCCGGGGAGATGCTCCCGGTCGAAAAAGTGGTGGAGATGCGGGTGCGGTCTCCCGGCAGCGTTTCTATGTACGGCTGTCTTTACAGTTCGCCGAAACTCTATTACCAGTGGCAGGTGGTCCTTCGCACGGCTCCCGAGGTCCTCGCGTTCGGCACTTCCAGGAACCAGGAGATGCGTTCGGAGTTCTTCAGGGCGGGGGTGACCTTCTACAACGCGTCCAACCCGGCGTCCAAGCTGGAATCATACAAATACTTCGTCGATTCCATTCCGCCCGGCCGCGAGCCCAGTGTGCTGATCGTGGGGCTGGACCAGTTCTTCTTCAACCGCGCCTGGGAGTACTATTCGGCGCCTCTGCCCCCCGCTTCCGCTTTCTCGCCGGAACAGGATTACTCCGAGATACTGAAGCTGGGGATCCCGGGCGTGCACCGCGACCTGATCAGGGACGGCCTGCCGCATGGCCTCATTTCGCTGAGGCGGGACGGGCGGATAGGGCTGAGCGCGCTGCTGGACAACAACGGTCTCCGCGCCGACGGCAGCCTGTCGGTCAATACCGCCAGGATAAAGCCTTCGCGGCATAACGACGCCTTGCGTTTCGTGGAGTCCGGCAGGAGCGCGTTCGCCTACGGCTTCGAGGTGTACCCGGCCGCGCTGGAGCGGCTGGAGGAGTTCCTTTCCGCCTGCCGCGCGCGCGGCATCTACGTCGTGGCGTTCTTGCCGCCGTACGCGCATTGCGTGTACGAGGCCATGTCGGCGAAGGGGGATAAGTACGCCTACCTCGCCAGGCTGCGGGCGGTGCTGCCCGGCGTCTTCCGCCGGCACGGTTTCGGCTTCCATGATTTCACCGATCTGAAGGACGTGGGGGCCTCCGATCTGGAGACGATAGACGGGTACCACGGTTCCGAGAAGGCCTACCTGCGCCTATTTATCCGCATGGCCGGTACCGACCCTCGGCTGGGGCGGCTCACCGACGTACCTCTTCTGAAGGCCCGCCTGGCGGCCGCCGCCGATGACTTCACAGTTTTTGGGGACCGGTCCGCCGGACGTCACTTTCGCGGGGCTCAATAGTCCAGGCACGCGGAGGGTTCAGGCCTTCACGCCCTCGCCGCCCATGAACCTCTTCCTGAACCAGATCTCCAGGTCGTCGAACAGCGAGTAGGTCACCGGCGTCATCAGCAGCGTGATCAGCAGCGACAGCGTCTGGCCGCCTATGATGACCAGGGCCATAGCGCGCCGCGTGCCGGAGCCCGCGCCGGTGCCGATCGCCGTGGGTATCATGCCCGCGATCAGCGTCAGCGTGGTCATCAGGATCGGGCGCAGCCTGGTCTTGTTCGCCTCTATCATCGCCTGGTGGCGCGACAGGCCCTTCGCCCGCAGCGTGTTCGTGTAGTCCACCTGCAGGATGGAGTTCTTCTTCACTATGCCGAACAGCATGAAGATGCCCATGATGCTGAACAGCGTCAGGTTCTGGTGGAAGATGAACAGCGAGATGATCGCGAACGGTATCGTCAGCGGCAGCACGATCATGATCGAGACGGGGTAGACGAAGCTCTCGAACTGGCTGGCCAGCACGATGTAGATGAAGATGAACGCCATCAGGAAGGCCATCAGGAAGCCCTTGAGCATGTTGCCCAGCTCCTTGGCGCGCCCGGTGACCCCGCCCTTGTACTCCGGCGGGGCGTGCAGGTCCGCGAAGGCCTTGTCGGCCTCCGTTATCAGCTTGCCCAGCGGGATGCCGGAGGTGTTGGCCAGCACCTTGACATTGCGCTGCCTGTTGAAGCGCTCTATCTGCGTCGGGCCCACGCCCTCGGTCACGCGGGCTACGTTGTCCAGGCGCGTGACGCGGCCCGTCCCGGCCGGCACCATCAGGGCCTCGATGGCCTCCTTCCTGTCGCGGAAGGTCTCCTCGGCGCGCAGGCGGACCTGGAAGAGGTCGTCGCCGTCCTTGTACTTGGTGATGTCCTCCTCGCCTCCCACCATCGTGCGCAGCGAGGTCGCGATATCCTCCACCTTCACGCTCAGGTCGTGCGCGCGACGGCGGTCTATCTCGACGCGGTACTCGGGCTTGGCGTAGGAGAAGCTGGTGTCCACGTCCACCGCGCCCTTCACCTTGCGCAGCCGGTCGGCCACGGCCCGTGAATACTCGTCGAGCTTGGCCAGGTCGGGTCCCGAGATGTTGTACTGCAGCTCCGCCTCGCCCCCGCCGAAGCCTCCCACGGGGGAGACGGAGACGCGCAGGCCCTTATACTTGCTCATCATCTCGCGCGAGGCCAGCACGAGGTCGCCGATGGGGAGGTCGCGGTCCTTGATGTCCGCTGTCTCGACCAGCAGGTAACCCTCGTTCACGGCCGATGAACCGCTGTGGCCGCCGGTGCCGGTGCCTATGGAGGTCAGTATGTTCTTCACGTAAGGGAGCTGGCGCGTTTCCGTGGAGACCTGTTCGAAGATCTGCTTCATCACCGGCAGGCTCGTGCCCTCCGGGGCGGTCACTATTATCTGGTACTGCCCGGTGTCGTCCTGCGGCAGGAAGTCCTTGCCGAGGAACATGAACAGCGGCACCATCGAGAGCATGATCAGCACCGCGTAGACCACCATGCTCTTGCGGTGGGCCAGCGACCACTCCAGCATCCGGATGTAGTATCCGGAAAGGAAGTCGTTGATGCGGTCGGTAAACTGCTGCAGCCCGCTCTTGCCGCCGGGGCGGACCTTCAGGAAGATGGAGCAGAGCATCGGCGTCAGCGTCAGCGCGACGAACGTGCTGATGGCGACCGCGTAGGCTATCGTCAGGCCGTAGCTGCGGATGAAGCGGCCTATGATGCCGCCCATGTAGGCCAGCGGCACGAAGATCACCAGCAGCGCCAGCGACATCGCCAGCACGGCGAAGGCTATCTCGCGGGAGCCGTCCAGCGAGGCCTTCAGCGGGGCCATCTTGTGCTCCTCCATGTGCCGGTAGATGTTCTCCAGCATCACGATGGCGTCGTCGATGACTATGCCGACGGCTATCGTAAGGCCTAGCAGCGTCATGTTGTTCAGCGTGAAGCCTGACAGGTCCATGAAGATGAAAGTGCCTATCAGCGAGGTAGGGATGGCCAGCGAGGAGATGATCGTGGAGCGGAAGTCTCCCAGGAACAGCAGCACCATCAGCGCGGCGAACAGAGCGCCCAGCACCAGGTGTTCCTTGACCGTAGCCACCGAGGCCTCGATGAACACCGACTGGTCGCCGATGATCGTGGTCGTCACTCCGGGCGGCAGCGACTTCCGGATCTCGGCGAGGCGCTCCTTGATGTTCTTTACCACCGCGACGGTGTTGGTGCCGGACTGTTTCTTGACCACCAGCGTTACCGAGGGCCGGCCGTTGTAGAAGGAGGCCGTGGTCATGCGTTCGCCGGTGTCCTCGACGCGGCCGATGTCGGAGATCCGCACCGGGGCCCCGTTGATGGTGGTCACGACGATATTATTGAAATCCTGGACGCTGGCGATGCGGCCCATCGTGCGCAGCACGTACTCCTTGTCGCGCTGCTCCACCTTGCCGCCGGGGATCTCTATGTTCTGCTGTATTATCGCGTCCTTGACCTGCTTGATGGACAGGCTCATCGCGGAGAGCTTCAGCGGGTTTACCACTATGTGGATCTCGCGCTCGCGGCCGCCCACGATGTCAACCGCGCCCACGCCGTTGACGGTCTCTATGATCTCCTTGATCTTCTTCTTGGCCGTCTGCGTCAGGTCTATCAGGTCCATGTCCCCGTAGACCACGACGTTCAGCACCGGCGTCGCGCCTATGTCGAACTTGCCGATCACCGGCGGGTCGGTGCCCTGCGGCAGCTGGCGCTGCACCGAGTTGACCTTGTCTCGCACCTCCTGGGCGGCCACGTCGCCGTTCTTCTCCAGCGCGAACTTGATCATCACCATCGAGATGCCCTCGTAACTGGTGGACTGGATGTCCTCGATGCCGGAGACGGTGTTGACCGCCTCCTCGATGGGCTTGGTGATGGACGACTCCACCTCCTCAGGGCCGGCGCCGCGGAGCGTGGTCTGTATCATCACGAACGGGAAGTCGACGTTAGGGAACAGGTCCACTCCTAGCCTGAAGTAGGAGAACAGGCCGAGCACCACTATCGTGGTGATCATCATAGTGGTGAAGATGGGTCGGTGGACGGAAATCTCGGTTATTTTCATAGGGGTTCCGGAGGCTTTCCGGCGGCCCTCAGTCCTGCACCTTTATCTTACTGCCGTTCTTGAGGCCGTAGAGGCCGAAAGTGATCACGTCCTCGCCGTCCTTGACGCCGCTTATCTGCGCGTAGTCGGCGGTCCTGATGCCCACGCGCACCGGCACGCGGGCCGCCGCTCCGCCGGCGGCCGGCACGAAGACGTAGTCGCGGCCGTCCTCGGTCACCACGGCGGCAGAAGGCACGGAGAGCGCCGCCCCCCGGGAGGCCACTATCAGGCGGGCCTCGGCGAACATGCCGGACTTCAGGCGGCCTTCGGCGTTGTCGACCAGCACCTCCACCACCGTGTTGCGGGAATGGGAGTCCACTACAGGGCTGACGCGGTAGACCGTGCCGGTGAAATAGCGGTCCGGGAACGCGTCGACCTTGATGCGGGCGGTCTGTCCCTGGAACACCTTGCCTATGTACTTCTCTGGCACGTCCACCGCCACGCGCACTTTGCTCTGGTCCACCACCATGGCTATCGGGGTCTGCGGGTTCACGCTGGCGCCGGTGTCCTGGTATACGCGGCCTATCACGCCGGTGAGGGTGGAGGGGACGGGTGCGGGCTCGTAGACCACGCCGACCTCGTCGCGCTCTATCAGCGCCACCGGCGCATCCTTCTTCACGGGGTCTCCCTCCTTCAGGAGATTGCGCAGCAGCTTTCCCGAGGTCCTCGGGAAGAGCGTGGCCTCGTCGAGGGCCTTCACCGAGCCTGTGAGCAGGATGTACTCCTCGAGGCTGCGCACCTGCGCCTTCTCGGTCTTCACCAGGAAGCGGTCCTTCTCCAGCCGGTCCAGGGCGTCGGCCTCCTTGTTCCTGCAGCCGGCCGCCAGCGCCGCGGCCGCGGCCAGTACGAGCAGTGCGATCTTCAGGTTCTTCATAGTCGTCCTCTATCCCTCGTCATTTCCCCAGGGCCCAGTCCAGCTCCGCGTCCGCGGAGCAGACGTCATGCATGGCCTGCGTGTAAAGCGTCTGGGCCTTGTTCAGGGCGAGCGTCGCGTCGCTGAGGTCCAGCTGGCCGGCAAGGCCGTTCTTGAAGCGCAGCTCGGTGGCGGCCAGCGCCTTGCGCGCCGTTTCGACGGCCGCCGCCTGGGAATCTTCCCTCCTGGAAGCCTCGGTAAGGTCGAGCCAGGCCTTTTTCACCGCTATCTTGAGGTCGCGCTCCGCGGCCTTGAGGTTCTCTCCGGCTATGTCCAGCGAGAGCGCGGCCTGCTTCACGCGGGATGAGACCGCCCCGCCGGAGAAGAGCGGCAGGCTGAGCCTCAGGCCTGCCGACAGGCTCCAGCTCCTGGAGTCGGGGCCGGGGAAGCCCGAGTTCCCCTGGGCCTGGAATTGCCTGGAAGCGAAGGCCGAGAGGTACGGGTAGTGCCCCGCCCTCTCCAGCGTGATGTTCTGTTCGGCCAGCTTCTTCTGCAGGGCGGCCAGCCGGTATTCCGGGCGCTCGGCCATGGCCTGGGCGTACAGCTCGTCCAGCGGGCCGCGCGGCGCGGCCTGGCAGGACATGGAGCCGGAGAGGGCGAGCTCCGCGTCCGGCTCCATCCCCAGGAGGTTCTTCAGCGCCAGCAGGCCCTCCTCATAATAGTTCAGGTTCTGCATCACTGCCGGTTCGTTATTTGAGACCTCCACTTCCTGGCGCAGCGCCGCGAGGTCGCTGGCCAGCCCCTGCTTGAACTGCGCGTTGATGGTCTCGAGGTGCTGGCGGGAGAGCTGCAGCGTCTCCTGCTGTATGTCGGCCATCGCCTTGGACAGCAGGACGGAATAATAGAGCTGAGTTACGGCCTTCTTGACGGAATTCTGCGATGCCCGCAGTTGTTCGGTGCTGGAGTCGGAGTAGATGCCGGCCATCCGTATGCCGGTGTTGACCTTGCCGCCGGCCCAGAGCACCTGGTTCAGGTCGAGCGAGGCGGCGTAGGAGTTGTCCGAGCCTATCGCGATCTTGTTGCCGCCGAAGAACATCGAGGGCTTCTCGATGTTCCTGGTGTACGAGGCACCGGCGCTGAGCTGCGGGTAGACGCCGCCCCAGTACTCGCGGATCTTCTCCTTATATATCAGTCGGCTGCGCTCGGCGTTGGAGACGGAGGCGTTGTTCTTCATCGCCAGCCTTACCGCGTCCTCCACTCCGAGAGAGGCTGGAGAGGCCGAAAGGAGCACGGGCAGCAGGAGCATGATGGCCGCCCCGGCCTTCATGTGCCGGGCGCCGGCGCAGATAAGGCGGGCCAATCGCCCGGGCAGATCCTTCTCCAGCGCCGACACGCCTTTCTCCCGCGCTTCCATAAGGAGGTAGCCGATGACCGCGCTTATCATGTGGAGTATATTGGCCGCTCCCTGTTTCGGGAGGTCCTCCTTCTCCAGGGCGGCGCGCAAAGCGGCCCTGTGGCGGGCCTTCATCTCCCGGGCCATGGAGGATAGTACCCCTTGCGAGGGGGAGGTCATGATCTTCAGGGCGCATTTGGGCATGTCGGGGTAGCGGCGCATGAACGCCATATGGTTGGAGAAGACCATCTCCAGCCTCTTCTCGAGAGTGAGGCCCGGCCTGGTTATCTCCTGCGTCATTTCCTGGAAATGTTTGGTGCCTTCCTCGAAGGTGGCCCTTATCAACTCTTCCTTGTTCTTGAAGTAGTAGTAGAGTACGGGCTTTGTTATCTTCAGCTTGGCGGAGATCTCCCTCATCGAGACGGCGTCGGGGCCTTTGTCGGCCATCAGGGCCACGGCGGCGTCCAGTATCCGTTTGCGGGTCTTGTCCCCTTTGCTGATCCTGTTCTCTTTTCGTCTTTCCATAAAACTTACCTACCGGTAAATAAATTATATCATCACGCCGTAGCCGATGTCAACTCGCCGCGGGTGGGCCAAAGGGCCCAAGAACGCCTAGGCCCTAATTTTCGCCGCCGCTGGGCCCTCCGTCCCTATTGCCGTTCGTCAAATCCGTGATAGAATCATATCTGCAAGACAGCAGCCCTTGTAATCCCCCGATAGTGGCGGGGGAGAATCCACCGGCGGGCCTACCCGCTGTAACCAGGGGAAACGGACAGCCGTTTCTCTTTTTTTATTTTACAGCGGACGGACCGAAACGATGAACAAACTGATGGTAGCAATCCTGATGGCGGCGGCCTTCCGTGGCGCCGCCATGGCCCAGGACGCGCTCTCGGCGGGGGATCCCCTGGCCGGTTCAGGGCCTTTCTCCCCGGACCTGCAGGACATCATGGAAACTTCGGACGGCTATCTGAGCCCGGAGAACACTATGAAGGTCAGGACCGATTTCGATGAGAAGCCCGGCATGAGGGACGCCGTGATCTCGGCCCCCGCCGCCCAGATCAAGGCTCCTCCCCCTCCAGTCGTCCGTCCCGAGGACCGTCCCGGCCTGCCTTCCCTGCCCACCGGCCATTACAAGGTCACTTTCGCCGGCGAGAGCGGTCCTATGGGCTCCTATGTCTGGCCTATGGACCGGGGCTCCGCCCGGTACGCCAGGGAGTACGTGCTTCTCGGCGTGGTCCTGGCCGGCAGCCAGTATGACGGCATCCTGCCGCGCCTCGAGGCGGCCGGCTTCCGGTTCGCTGGCGAGAAAACTTCCTATTCCGGCCGCGACAAGACCACCGTGCTGTTGGGCTGGGCGCCTTATTCGGCGCTGACCGGCGTATCCAGCGTTCCCGGAGTGCGGAACGTCACCGTGGAGAAGAAAAGTTCCGGGATCCCGATGAAGGCCAGGGTGCGCTTCACGCTTAAGGTACCGTTCCAGAACAGGCCCAGCGCCTTCGTCCCAAGGTTCATCAAGGAACTGGAGAACAGCGGCGGGTTCACGGCCGACAACTGGTTCCGTCTGCCGCAGAAGGCGGCCGGCTCCAAGTTCAGCGTTTTCGACGTTACCGGCACCATGGCCGTCGACATGATAGGCGACCTTTCCCGCTCGCCGTTCGTGGCTTCGGTGGAATTCAACGACGCGGCGCTCTGAGGTCCCTTGCGTGGGCGGCCCGCCGGGCCGCCTTTCGGCATAATCCCATAAAAGTTATAATGACCCTATGGCCGGCGCTTTTTTTCCGCGGCCACTGGCGGTCCTTTACATGAACGAACACAGACATTACCATTCCGCGCATCAGCAGCCCAAGCCGCGCAAAGGCTACAGGGTGGCCTTTCTGCTCGCCTTTTCGGCCGGTCTTCTGGCGCAGATGCTGATCTTCCTGCAGGCGCAGATGAAGGAGATAACCGCGCTGCTCCGCGAGGATTTCCGCATAATCGTGGTGAAGGACGACAAGGCCAAGGAGCCTCCGGAGGAGATAGCCGCCGCGATAGACGGCGTCAAGGGGACGGAGCAGGCCGTGTTCATAAGCCGCCAGGACCGCCTGGCCAGGCTGAAGACCGAGGAGCCTGAGCTTGTGGCCTCGGTCCTGCCGCCGGGCACCAATCCCATGCCAGACACCTGGGAGGTCGTGATAAAGGAGGAAGCTCTGGGGGACCTTAACGCCTGGACCGACGCGGTCTGGCGCATTCCCGGCGTCGCCGACGTGAAATATAAGCCGCTGGAGGCCTACGCGATAATGCATTCGGTCTTCTACGGCCACCTGATAACGCTCGGCCTGGCGCTCGCCTTCCTGGCCTTCATGGTCATGTCGGCGATGATACTGACCCACGGGCATACTCCGGCCGAGCTTGCGGCTTCCCTGTCCGCCGACAAGACCTGGTTCCTGGCCGGGGCGGGGGGCGGGGCGCTGTCCGCGCTGGCGTCGTACGCCGTGGTGTACCCCGTGAAGTACCTTAGCCCGGTCTGGGTGTGGCCCAACCCGCTCTGGCAGGCGGCCGTGGCCTTTTTTGGCGCGCTGCTGGGGTGGGTGCTCTGCCAGTGGAAGAAGGCGCACTACTGAATCCGAATGACGGGACCGGCGATGATCTCCTGCGGTAAGAACAGGCGCGCCCGCGCCGTGCTGCTGCTGCTCTTGATGCTGGCGGCCTGCGCGGCCTTCTGCCGTCCGGCCGACGCCCAGTCCGCGATAGAGAAGAAGCAGAAGAGCCTGGACGAGATAAACCGGCAGCTGGAGGAGAAGAAGCGGGAGATGGAACAGTTCCGCCAGGAGGAGGAACGCATTTCCGCGGAACTGTCCGGACTGAAGAAGGAGGAGAGCAGGGGTGCGGCCAGGCGGCGCGAGCTGGAAGAGCAACTGAGCAGCGCCAGGTCGCGCTCGGCAGACGCCAGGCTGAAGTACGACTCTCTCGAGAAGACCCGCAAGGACCTCGCCGGCGACATCCACGGCGAGCTGGTCATGTTCTCGCTGCAGAGGGACTTCTATTATCCCTATTACGGAATACGCGACATAACCAAGGACATGCTGATCCGTGCGGCCATGTTCAACAAGCGCGCGTTGCTCACGAAGATCAAGGGCGAGAGCGCCAGGATACACAAGGATATCGAGCTGTTCAGCCGCAGGGGCGCCGAGCTCCGGTCCCGCAACGAGGTACTGAGGAAGCAGAGCTCGGAACGAAGGACAGTGCTGAGGGCCAAACAGAGCGAGCTTGACAGGACCCGAGTGCAGCAGGCCCGCCTGGCCAGGGAGCTCCAGGAGCTGCAGAACGCCGCCCTGGGCCTGACCAAGCTGGTCAAGAAGCTGCAGAAGCAGGCCCCCTACCGCAGCAGGGATTTCGACCGCACCCTGCCGATAGAGCCGGGCTCGATGAGGTGGCCGGCCGATGGCAAGGTGATAAGCCGGTTCGGCAGGGAGGACATCCCGGCCCTTAAGACCTGGATAGTCCGGGAAGGCATACGAATAGCTACTGCCCGCCAGGCGCCGGTGCACCCGGCTCTGGAGGGGAAGATCATCTACGCCGGACCTTTTCGTACCTACGGCAACGTGGTCATCATCGACCATGAGAAGGGTTTCTTCACCGTCTACGGCCTGCTGGACACCATAGACGCGACGGCCGGCCAGCAGGTCTCCCCCGGCACTACCATAGGCCTGGCAGGAGAGGATACCCAGGCCGTTAGCTCCGGCAAGAGGGCTTCCGGCAGCGCCGTCTATTTCGAGATACGCAAGGGAGACCGGGCCTTGGACCCCCTTAAATGGCTGCCTTCTGACGGCAGATCTGACTGATACGCGGCGTCCGCCGCTTTATGGCCGCGGCGGGCAATAATGAGTATAATAATATAGTTATGGCTTCCGGCCGCCCGCGCGGCCGGCCTTTGGCGTTTTTACACAAGGAGCGCGCTCAATGAGGAACACAAAGAAACTCGTCCTGGTCACTTTTTCGGCCCTGCTGATCGGGGCGGCCTTCCCGTACGTGGATTTCGCGCTGGACAGGACCTATGAGCAGCTTAAGGTCATCGTGGACGTTATGGAGCTGATCAAGGACAGCTACGTGGAGCAGATAGACCCGCAGAAGTTGGTCTACGGCGCGGCCAAGGGCATGGTGGCCGAGCTGGACGATTTCTCCCAGTTCATGGAGCCCGACGTCTATGACAGGGTCAAGAGCGACACCGAGGGCGAGTTCGGCGGTATCGGCATACGCGTGGACGTCAAGGACGGCTGGCTCACCGTGGTGACCCCGCTGCCGGGCACGCCGGCCTGGAACGCCGGGATGATGCCGGGGGACAAGATCGTAAAGATAGAGGGCAAGAGCACCAGGGACATGGTGATAGACGAGGCCATCAAGCAGCTTCGCGGCAAACCCGGCACCAAGGTCAACATAACGACCGCCCGGGAGTCCGAGGACAAGAACGCCGAATGGGTGACGAAGGACATCTCCCTCACGCGCGAGCTTATCAAGACCGAGAACGTGAAGTGGCGGATGCTCGACGACAAGCTTGGCTACGTCAAAATCATAGAGTTCACCGGCCACGTGACCGAGAACGTGGAGAAGGCCCTGTCCGAGCTGAAGGGCAAGGGCATGGAGGGGCTGGTGATAGACCTGCGTTACAATCCGGGCGGCCTGCTGGCGGCGGCCGTGGACATCTCCAAGATGTTCATGAACGGCAACAAGATGATAGTCTACACGAAGGGCCGCAAGCCCGAGAACTACCAGGAGTTCAGGGCCAACGGCTCCGCCCCTTACGAAACGCTGCCGCTGGTCATCCTGCTCAACCGCTACTCCGCCAGCGCCAGCGAGATCGTCTCGGGCGCGATGCAGGACAACAAGCGCGCCGTGATAGTCGGCGAGCGCTCCTTCGGCAAGGCCAGCGTGCAGTCGATGATCCCGCTGTCCGATAAGTCGGCGCTCAGGCTGACGATAGCCAAGTACTACACGCCCAGCGGCAAGTCCATCCAGCATGACGCCAACAACGAGCACGGCGGCATCATCCCGGACATCCCGGTCAAGGTGCCGCTCGAGACCGAGAAGAAGCTGCTGCAGCAGGACGAGGAGCTTTATTACCCGGGCAAGAAGGAAGATGACAAGCCCGAGAAGAAGAAGGACGCTGTTCAGGACGAGGTCCTGAACAGGGCCGTCGAGCTGCTGAAAGCCCGCGAGGTGCTGGGGAACCTCAAGCCCGCGGCGAAATAATGAGGACCGGGGTCAGGTCTTGAATCTTGACATTTCGCGCGCGCCGGTATCCGCTACGGCCCGGCCGTTCAGGCATGTCAAGATCCAGGACCCGACCCCAGCTTGATGAAGATACTGGCCTTCGAGACCACCTGCGACGAGACCTCCGCCGCCGTCCTTAACGGCGGCCGGCTGCTCTCCAACGAGGTGTTCTCTCAGGTGCCCATGCACAGGAAGTACAGCGGCGTCGTGCCCGAGCTGGCCAGCCGCGCCCACCTGGAGAAGATCCCGTTCGTGCTCTCCGGGGCTTTGCGCGGTTCGGGGGACCCTGTGCCGCTGAAACGCGGCTCGTTCGACGCCGTCGCCTTCTCCAGGGGGCCGGGCCTGCCCGGTGCGCTGATGGTGGGGCGCGTGGCCGCGGAGGCCGCGGCCGAACTGGCTGGCTGTCGGCTCATCGGGGTAAACCACCTTGAGGGCCATCTGCTGGCCTGCGAGTTCAGCGGAGGCAGGGCTTCCGCCAGGCTGCGCTTCCCGCTGCTGGCGCTGCTGGTCTCCGGAGGGCATACCGAGCTCTGGCATGCCCGCGGCTATGGGGATTACCGGGTGCTGGGTCGCACGCGCGACGACGCGGCCGGAGAGGCTTTCGACAAGGTGGCCAAACTGCTGGGGCTTCCCTACCCCGGCGGGCCATCGGTGGAGAAGGACGCCGCGAAGGCGCGGGGGAAGTGCCCCGAGTTTCCGCGACCGCTGCTTAAGGGGACGACGGACTTCTCCTTCAGCGGTCTGAAGACCGCGGTCAGCTATTACCTGGCCGGCCGCTTGGGACAGGACTTTTACAAGCGCGGGCTGAGGCTGCCGCCGGCCGAACGGGCCCGGGTCTGCCGCGCCTTCCAGTCAGCCGTGGTCGAGACCCTGGTCAGGAAGACCGCCGAGGCCGCCGGTTCTCTGGGCTTGAAGCGTATTGCGGTGGGCGGCGGCGTCTCGGCCAACGCCGCGTTGCGCGAGGCCTTCTCTAGGCTGGAAGGATGCGAGGTGCGCTTTTCGGAGAAGGCCTACTGCTCTGACAACGCGGCCATGGTGGCTCTCTGCGCGCAGCGCCGCCTGGAGAAAGGCGGGTTCAGGAACAGTCTGAAGGTGGCACCTGAGCTGGCGGAGCCGGGCTGGCGCTGAAACAGAAACGTAATATGCGCTTGGTATAAATTAAATAATGCAGATCTGGCTGCTCTCGGACTACGACCACAGAAAGCACGTCGCTTTCAAGAACCTGCTCGGCCGCTTCTCCGCGGCCTTCCCCGACGCGCGGCCGGAGTTCACCGTCAAGAGCCGCAAGAACCTCTGGGAGAGCATGTTCGCCCACCTGCGCGACCCGAAGCGCAGTCCGATGGCTGACGTGGTGGAGATACCGCAGAACTGGACAGAGCTTTTCTCGCGCCTGGGGATGCTGTCGGAGATCTCCTCCGAAGTGAAGCCGCTGGAGGACCGCAGTTATCCGGATTTCATCCTGAAGGAGCTCTGCCGTCACGACGAGTCCCATGCCTATTCCGCCCCCTGGTGGCTGGAGGCGCCGGCGCTTTTCTACCGCCCGCAGGCGCTGAAAGGCGCGGTGGAGGACCCGGCCGCGGAGCTTGCCTCCTGGGAGGGCTTCAGGGCCGCGCTGGACAGGGTCCGCCCGCCGTCGAAGCGCTCGGATTTCCGCGCGCTTTCCGTTCCCGGTTCCTCGGGTTCGGTTTCCGTTTCCGACGTGCTGCCGCGCGTCTGGGGCCGGCGCGGCGGCCTGTTCTCCGACGATTTCAACCGGGCCACTTTCAACCGCGACGAGACCGCCGGCGGCATAGCGGATTGGCTGGAACTGGCCGTCAGCGGCAAGATAGAGCTTTTCAGCGACGACCGCTTCGAGAACGGCCCGAGGCCGGCCGAAGACTGCGCTTTCATGATCTCCGGCCGCAAGCTGTCGGGCGCCGTCCGTGCGGGCCTCAGGATGCTCCCCTATCCGGGGTGCCCTTCCGGCGGCGGCCTGATGCTGGTATACAACTTGGCGGTCTCCGCCTCGACCAGGGACCATTCGGCCGCCGCGCAGTTCGTCTCCTGGGCCATGGAGCCGCGCAATTCCGCCTATTTTTCCGAGAGCTTCGGGGTGTTCCCCTGCCAGCGGACGGCGCTGGAGGACAGGCTGCGCGAGGACAAGGGGGCCGACGTGTACCGCCTCCTCTTCTCCGCCCCGGAGCTGATGCCGAACATCATGGTCTACCCTACCGCGGAGCTGCTGCTGGAGCGGGTGCTCTGGAACCTATCGTTGAAGATAGCCAGGCGGGACTACGAACGCGAGGACCTGATGCGCGAGCTTATAATGGCCCAGGGAGAGGCGGATTACCTGCTTTCGCTTTACTGAGGCGGCGCCGGCGCCGCGGATCGAGAGATGATAAAGAAGCAGCAAAAGAACCACGAACGGCCCGGACACGCCGCCGTCCTGAACGGCGGACGCGACGCCTTCATGACCGCCTCCCTCGAGGCGGTTACGGAGCGTTTCCAGCTGGACGGCGCCTCGTTCTACGAGTACGACGAGAAGACGGGACTGCTCCGCCTGCGCCTGCGCCACGAGGCAGGGGTCTCGTTCGAGCACGAGGAGAACCTGCGCCCCGGCTCCGGCTCCGCCGCGGCCCGCGCTCTCGCGACGCTGCAGCCGGCCTCCTCCAGGAGCCCGGCTGGTTATTTCCTGTATTCGCCGTTCCGGTTCGATTACTGCGATCCAGGCGGCGGGCGCGGCATGGTGCCGTGCCTGGGTCTGGTGCGCATGGAGCGCTCCCTCCGCCGCCGCCGGTTCACCGCGGCCGAGTCCGTCAGGGCCGACGCGTACCTGCGTTCCTACATGCAGGATTATTATAAGTCCGAGTTCTTCGCCCTTCACCGCAAGTACGACAAGAACGTATCCGCCATAACGGAGCTGAGCGAGGTATTCGCCACCGCGCTGCGCGTCAGCGACAGCTTCCGGCATATCCTCGCCGGCATACAGAGCTACTTCGGTTTCGACAGGGTCAGGCTCTACCTGATAGACGAGCCCAACCGCAAGCTGAAGGGCGAACTGTCCGCCGACATCCGCGGCCAGATCAAGAGCATCTCGTACGAGGAGATCCCGCTGGAGCTGGGCGCGCACCGTTTCGCCGATATAGTGCTGGGCAAGAGTTCCGGCGCGTTCATGGAACGCTACAAGGACTGCGTGCTGTACATGCCGCTGGCCGTGCAGGGCGTCACGATAGGCCTGCTGATAGTCGACAACCTGCTCAGCCAGCAGCGCATAGAGCCCCAGGACCTGGCCATGCTGAAGTCCTTCGCCGGACAGATAGCCCTGGCCGTGGACAATTCCCGCCTGTTCGACAAGGTGGAGGAGTTATCGCTCTACGACGAGCTGACGAAGCTGCCGCTGCGCCGCTACTTCAACCAGCGCTTCCAGGAGGAGTTCTACCGCGCCGAGCGCTTCAAGCAGCCGCTGGCCCTCGTCTGGGCCGACATAGACTATTTCAAAGAGGTCAACGACACGTACGGACACCAGATAGGCGACAAGGTGTTGCGCGAGACCGGCAGGGTTATACTATCGAACCTGCGCAAGATCGACTTCCCGTGCCGCTACGGCGGCGACGAGATCATCATCCTGCTGCCGCAGGCTACCGGCGAGGAGGCCAGACGTCTGGCCCAGCGCCTCAGCCAGGAGCTGGGCGAACTGCGCATTCCGGTGCCGTTCTCCAAGGCCAAGGAGCTCCGCGTCACGCTCTCGATAGGCGTGTCCACGTTCCCGCAGGACGCCTCTTCGATGGAAGCCCTGCTGCAGAAGGCGGACGACGCCTTGTACTGGGTCAAGTCCCACGGCAGGGCCGGCATAGCCCTGTATTCCGACACGTCGGCGCAGGAAGCCAAGGCCGGGGCTCCCGGAGGCAATGAAAATGTCGACAAGTAACCTCTCCGCCGGCCGTGCCTTTTCCCGCTGCGCCGGACTGGCGCTGCTGCTGGCCGCTTCCCCGGCGCTGGCGGTCTTCGAGGACCTCCCGGCCGGCGCGAGGCAGCTCGCCTTCGGCGGCCGGTCCGCGGCGCTGGACGACGCTCTTTCCTTCTATGGCAACCCCGCGCTGGCCGGGCAGGCCCGCAAGTTCTCAACCGGGGCGCATTTCCTCTCCTCCGACAGGACCACTCAAAGCCAGGCAGACGTGGCCGCCTACGGTGCCTGGGCCACCGTGCCGCGCATGGCCTACGGTCGCATGGGCACGCTGTCCCTCGGCGGCCTCTATTCCGTCTACGGCGGCAGCCTGAAACAGAAGGAGCTTTCCTTCGGCTGGGGCACCTGGCAGCTGCTGCGGTCGGAATCGGGCGTGCTGGACCTCGGAGCCGCTTTCAAGATCCTGAACGCCTCTGTTCCCGGGGGCGATTCCGCCTCCGGCTTCGCCGCCGACATAGGGGCTGTGTTCCGGCCCGACGAGAGCCATGCGCTGGGCTTCTCCATATTCAACCTTAACAACCCCGCCTTCAACGTGGGCGTTCTCAAGGACCACGCGCCGCGCGTGATCCGCCTCGGCGTATCCGAGCGCCGGAGCGACTTTACGATGGCGCTCGATCTGGCCGTCCGCTCGGCTTCGCTGGGCGAGAGCGGCAACGTAAGCCTTAACCCGGGGGTGGAGCAGCTCTGGCGCACCGAAAGGGCCGGCCGCTTTTTCGGCCGGGCGGGGCTGAGCCTGGCCGAGAGGGCCACCGCGCTCAGCGCCGGGCTCGGCTGGAGGCGGTTGGCCACGGAGCTCTCGTACGCCGTGGCCGTTCCGCTTACAGGAGGGATCTCCGCGGCGCATTCGCTGACGCTGTCCCTGCGCTTCGGGGACCGCGACCTCGAGGATGAATACGAGACCATGATGAAGCGCGAGATCAAGTACCGCAAGGACCTCGTCGAGGCGCTGGACGAGTCCGCGCGGAGGGAGGCGGCGCTCAAGGACGAGCTCTCATCCATGAAGGCCGAGATAGATTCCCTGAACTCCAGGCTGAACGATACGCAGGCCCAGAAGGCCAGCGAGAAGAGCGAGAAGGAGAGGTTGGCGACGATAGTGCGCCGCCAGGCCGCGGCCGAGGCCGAGCTGAAGGCGATGGAGGAGAAGCGCCGCGCTGACAAGCTGGAGCAGCTTAGGCACGATTTCGGCTCCGACTGGCAGAGCTATCTGAAGCTGAAGGGGGGCGGAGCCCCCGCCGATGTCCTGAAAGGCTCGTTGCAGCGTATGGTAAGCCAGTACCAGGATTCTGGGATCGACATCAGCCAGGCCACGGTAGAGCTGCAGGGGCTACTTAACAGATAACTTATGAACGCATCGAGGACCATCTATAAGGCGATACTGCTCCTGGCTTCGGCCTGGCTGCTGCCGTCCGTTCTCTGCGCGCAACAGCTCTACGTCTCCAACATGCAGGTCAGGGCCAGGAACGCGGCCGTCTCCGACGGTTACTGTGACGACATCGATTTCAAGGTGACCGGCACCATAAGCGGTCCCATCAGCGGCACCCTTTCCAGCAGCACCGTGTCCGGCACGATGGTCTATTACACCGGCACGTCCACCCGCACCGCGGTGACCGCGAACTGCAACGCGATCACCCGCGTGGTCCCGGTGAATCTTTCCGGCACTTACTCCGGCACGCTGAGCGGCGCCGTGACGGGATACGATAACTGGGCCAACGGCACGGTCAGCGGCGTGCTCACTGCTCCGTCGGTATCCGGGACGGCCAGCCCGGGCAGCATTCCCTTCCGCGACAACGCCAGCGGCTTGTGCACCATGATGTCCCCCAGCCAGGCCGTTACCTGTACCCCCACGACCCTGACGATGACGACCACGGCGAACGGCACCGTCTCCGGCAACACGATAACCGCCGTTATCCCAGCCACCCCGGAGACCTCGCCTAACCTCACCTGCTCCGGCGGCACTACCAGCATGCAGGCAGGCCAGTACGCCTGGACCGGGAGCGGCTCCAAGAACGTCACCGGCAATATAGGCCCCGGCACGCTCACCGGGCCCGCCAACTACGACGACTACGACGTCAGTTTCATCTCCAGCATCAGCGGCAATACGGTGGAGCCGGCGGTCTGGTCGGCCAAGATAGAGATGGAGCATCCCCGGACCGCCTACCCCAGCGCCTGTCTCGGCCTGTGCGCCAGTCTGATCTGCGTCAGCGATGCAGGCTCTTTCGGCATAGACGAGCTGACGTTCGAGATCTTCAAGTTCAGCGCCGGCTCCAACCCGCTGGACCCGGCCTCCACCCCGCCGATACGCACCGTCTCGATGTACAATATCGGCACCTGCAATAGTTCTGGCAACGCCGAATACAGGATAGGGTCGTTCTGCACGGCCTGGGACGCCACCTATAACCTGAACGGGCTGTTCGGCAAGACGAACGGCCAGTTCGGCTTCAGGGCGAAGGTGCGGACGAACCAGGTCAGCGCGACCGCAGGCAACATCTCGATAGAACAGACGGCGGCCTACCCGGGCCAGGACCAGCTGCCGATAACGGTGGACGTGGTGAACGTGCACGCGGTGAAGTCGAGCCCTACGGTGGTGGGCAGGATAACCGGCGTGGCTGCGCAGCCGTAC
>JAKAMO010000162.1 GCA_021812825.1 bacterium
CGGCTGCGCCTGGGCGGGCGGCAGGCCCTTCGGCGCGGCGCCCGCGGGAAGAGCCCCGGCAGCTCGCGCGCCAGCCCCCGCAGGAACTGCATGGCGTCGGTATAGGCCTTCATCTATTATCGGGCGGCGGGACCCCCAGCTCCCCGGCCGTGGCGTACTCGGTGAACGAGGGCAGCAGGCGGGTCTTGGGCGAATGGTTCTCGCCCTGCTCGCAGAGGTTGAAATATTTGCGCAGGCCCTGCTCCAGGTACTCGTTCGTCTCGTCGGCGCCCAGCTCCCGGCCCAGCACGGAGAGGTACTCGCGCATCAGCTCGCGGTCGTTCTCGATGTAGAGGAAGAACTGGTCCACTATGTCGCGCGTGAAATTGAGCAGTGCGGCGTGCCTGAACTCTTCGAGCGTCATTTCGCCTCCCGGCGCGGCTTCGAGGCCGCCACCACGGTGTCCATCGCCTGGCCGCGGCGCAGGTACTTCGCCCCGGTAAAGCCGGCGCTCTCCAGGTCCTCCTTCAGCTCGCCGAAGGTGAACGTGGAGCCGCCCTGCGTGCCCACCAGCATGTTCACCGCGAACAGCGCGCCGTGCACCGGCCGCGTGCGCGTGGAGTCCACCACCACGTCGCGTATAAGAACGCGCCCGCCGGGGACCAGCGCATCGTATACCTTCCGGAACATCTCCCGGTTCTGCGCGCGCGAGTTCTGGTGCACTATGGCGCTCACCCAGGCCAGGTCGTGGCCGGCGGGCATCGCGTCGCGGTTATAGTCGCCGGCGGCGAAGTCTATGCGGCCGCCCAGGCCCAGCTTCCCCATGCGGCGGCGGGCCATCGGTATCACCTGCGGCAGGTCGAAAATGGTGGCCCTCGCCCCGGGGCAGGCCTTCAGGAAAGGTATGGTCCAGGTGCCGGAGGCCCCGCCCAGGTCCAGCAGGCGGGCGAACTTCAGCTTCCCCAGGCCGGCCACCAGCGGCCCGGCCAGCGGGGTGGAAACCTCGTGCATCGCGCGGATGAAGGATTCCAGGTCGCCTTCGGGCCCGCGCACGCTGTGGCGTTTCTCGGCGGGCCTGCCGGTCTTCACCACGGCGGCCAGGTCCCCCCAGCGGCGCAGGCAGGTGCCCTGGTGGCGCAGCATGCCAAGTATGCCGCGTTCGGCGCCCTCGGTCAGCGCCTTCTCCAGCCCCCGCGGCAGAGAGTACACTCCGCCGGAGCTCTTCTTCAGCATGCCCAGCGCCGCCAGCGCGTCCAGCAGCACCTCCGCCGCGCGCGCCTGGCCTTTTATGCGCACGGCCAGCGCGGCGGCCGTCATCGGCTTCCGGTGAAGGATGGTGAAGACGTCCAGGTCCGCGCCGGCTATCAGCACGCAGGCCGGCTGAAAGGCGCGCACCATCTCCAGGATAGCTTTACCGTCGAGCACTGGTTTTTGCCGCATATTCCCTCCCGTAGAGTAAGCCAGCGTATTTAAAGACCTCATGAAAGCTCCGGCTCCGCCTTGTAGAGCACCATCGCGTGGGATTTGCCCTTCATCATTACCGGCTCGCATTCCACGAAGTTAACGCCGGGGAAATGCGCCTTGTCCACGCCGTCCATCACGGCCCGGCTTATCAATATCTGCGTGCCGGCCGCCTTCGTCTGCGTCTCTATGCGCGAGGCCACGTTCACGGTGTCGCCCAGCACGGTGTACTCCAGGCGCGCCTCTGTGCCCACGTTGCCGGCCACCAGCCCCCCCGAGTGTATCCCCACGCCGAAATTGACCTCGGGGTGCTTGCCCTGCGCGTTGAACTTCTTCAGCGCCTCGCGCATGCCCAGCGCCGCGCGCAGCGCGGCCTCCCTGTGGTCCTCCACGCCGAACACCGGCGAGAAGATCGCCATCACGGCGTCGCCTATGAACTTGTTTATCACGCCGCGGTTGTCGGCTATCGGCACGGTGATATGCGAGAAATAGTCGTTGAGGAACCTTATCAGCTCCGGCGGGGGCATCTTCTCCGAGAGCGGCGTGAAGCCGCGGATGTCCGAGAACAGCACGGTGGCCTGGATCTCCTCGCCGGCCAGGTTCACCTTGCCGCTCTTCATGATCTTCTCGGCTATCTCCATCGAGACGTACCGGCCGAACGTGTCCTTGATGTGGTCGCGCTCCACCAGCCCGTCGAGCATCATGTTGAAGTGCCCCTTCAACTGGCCCAGCTCGTCGGCGTAGTACACTGAGGACTTGCAGTCGAAGTCCCCCGCCGCCACGGCCTTCATGCGGCGCACCAGCGCGCTTATCGGCACCTGCACGTTCCAGCGGTAGAACAGCAGCGAGACTGCCTGGAATATCAATATCAGGACTACTAGCACCGCCGTGACCAGCAGCGGCGCGAGCGCCCGTATGACGTCATAATCGAAGACCAGCGCTTTCCCCGGCGTCTTGGCCCTGGCCGCCAGGTCCATAAAAATGTCGAAATTCGCGTAGGCGGGGATATAGACGCACAGGGCCAGCGGCACGGCCGCCAGCGAGAACAGCATCAGCGCGTAGCGCAGCGTCAGGTTTATAGCGAAGCCGCGTTTCGGGCCGTAAGGGTCGGACTCCGAGAAAAAAGGGCGGGCTATATAGCGACGGATGTAAGCGCCGGTTATCTCCAGGTTGAGGTAGCTGACGAAGGCGCCCATCAGCAGCGAAGATACGGCGAACACGAGCTTCATCTTGTCCGGCACGGGGCCATAGATGTGCGTGTAGGACGAGACGCTCATGAAGTAGCGCTGTACCGAGAAGGCCCAGCTTAGTGCGAAGAGGAGGAGCGGCAGGTTGATGATGCGGCGCTCGATAGTGGAGGGGCGGGGCTTCTTTGCGCTAAACCGGTATCGGTAGAGAGGCCAGAGCCAGGCGAGAATAATGAGGAAGTAGAAGATCCCTACGCCGTCGGTGTTCTTGTAGGCCTCGACTTCCTCCCATTTGCCGTTCTTGTAATGATGCTCTATCCGCTTCTCCATCTTTATAGGGCGGAAGATGCGCATCATGTCTTTCTGCGCTATCTCTATCTTTTCACCATGCGCCTTGGCGTCCGAGACGCGCGCCCACTCCGTCTTGAGGAGGTCTACGTCTATCAGCGAGTATTTCTCGAGGAAAGAGGCGGTGAGGCCGCCGAAGCCTGCCATCATGACGAACAGGAGGTACAGTCCCAGGTGCAGCCGCCCTATGGTCTTCAGTATCCCGGAAATTCTCTTTCTCATCAAAAATGATTATACATAATCGCTCCGGACGGCCGGGACGGACCGAGGAAAGGTATAATATGGCATGCCCACGCTTCCGAACATCAAGTGCCCTTCCTGCGGCAAGTCCATGGGACAGGTGACGGTCAAGACGGTCCCTCCGGCCAACAGCTACCGGGACTGCCTGCGCCGCTGCCGCAAGTGCAGGATAGGCGCCACCAACGCCAAGAACCCGGCCAAGGTGCGCTTCCTGCGCGCCGAGACTCCGCCGGAAGCCGCCGCCCCGGAAGCGCGGAAGGCGCAGGAGCCGGCGCTTCCCCCAGAAGCAGCATCCCCGGAAGGACCCCCCGCCGCCGGAGCAGAGGAAACCCCGCGGCCTTCAGAGCCGACTCCGGAGCCGCCGGGCGGCGACCCGGTGAAATAAAAAACGGCGGCCTATGGCCGCCGCGCGGAGCGGCTGCCCCGGTCACTTCCGGTCCCGCTCGTTCTCCGCGTCCCGCTTCTTCATATCGGCCTCGGCCATCTTCCTTTCCAGCTCCGCCGCTTCGTCCTCCAGTCTCCGGATGGAGGCATCGAAGGGCAGGCTGATCAGCTTTTTCACGTAATAAAAGACGATCAGCAGAATAGACGAGCTGCCCGCGATAAAAAGGAAAAGCTTCCATTTATGGTCGGGCAGCGAGAAGAGGAACTCTTCTATGCGGTCAGGCATCTTTCAAGAGCTCCTTCGCCACCGGCACGTCGGCGGAGGCCAGGTCGTAGGAGAGTACGTCTTCCGGCTTCACCCAGGCTATCTCCGAGTGGTCGTTCAGGACGAACTCCCCCGAGACGTGCCTGGCGCGGTAGGCCAGCAGCTCGACGTGGAAATGCCTGTATTCGAACTCGCTGGAGCAGACGAAGGCGCCTATCTCGGCCGCTATGCCGAACTCCTCGGCGAGCTCGCGGGCCAGGCAGGCCTCGGGCGTCTCGCCCTCCTCCAGCTTGCCGCCGGGGAACTCCCATTTGCCGGCCAGCGCGTCGCCGGCCCTGCGCCGGGCCAGCAGCACCCTGCCGTCCTTCTCCAGGACGGCGGCCGTCACGCGCTTCACGCCGCGCCCCGCAGCTTGTCGAGGGCCGCTTCCTTCTGGCGGGCGAACTCGCGGGCCTGCTCCGGCGTCACCTGCACGAAGTGTATGGCCTGGTTCGGGGCGAACTGCCCCAGCAGGTCTATGTCGGCCGAGATCACGTTGAAGATGCGCGGGTAGCCGCCGGTGGTCTGGCGGTGGCGCAGCAGGATGATCGGCCCGTCGTTGGTCAGCTGCACGGTGCCGTCGGCCACCGCGCCGGAGACCATGTTGCCCATGCCGCAGGCCAGCCCCGGTTCGCCGGTGAGGCGTATGCCCATCTTGTCCATCTTGAACGTCGTGCGCCACTGGGTCAGGAAGAACAGCCCCGGCTGCGGCAGGAAGCGGTGCTCCGGTCCGGGGAGCACGCGGACGCGCCCGTCCTTGTCGGCCCAGCCGCTGACGGCCGCGTAGGGCAGGGCCTCGGCCGGCGCGGGCCCGCCGCCCTCGCCGCCCCTGAAGCAGAAATAGGTGTACACGCCGTAGCGCCTGTCGCCGAAGGTCAGCCTGTCGCCGGGCCTGGCCTCGTGGACGCGGCTGTGCTCCACGGCGGCGCGCCCGCCGCCGCGGGTCAGGAAGGCGTCCAGCCTGCCGCCCGTCAGCACGAAGCGTCCCGCCGTAAGTATCTCTATCTCCGGCGGGCCGACTATCTCCAGCGCGTCGCTGCCCTCGGGGTTGCCGAGCATCAGGTTGCCGCGCCGCAGCGAGAAGCAGTCCATCGCCCCGCCCGG
>JAKAMO010000163.1 GCA_021812825.1 bacterium
CACCATGAAAGCCCTTGTCAAAGCCAAACCGGAGAAAGGCCTGTGGCTCGAGGAAGTGCCCAAGCCTGAGCCGGAGGACAACGAAGTCCTGATCAAGATAAAGAAGACGGCCATCTGCGGCACCGACGTCCACATCTACCAGTGGGACGAGTGGGCGCAGAAGACCATCCCGGTGCCTATGCACGTCGGCCACGAGTTCGTCGGCGAGATAGCCGCGCTGGGCAAGGCCGTGAAGGGCCACTTCGTGGGCGAGCGCGTCTCCGGCGAAGGCCACATCGTCTGCGGCCACTGCCGCAACTGCAAGGCGGGCCACCGGCACCTCTGCATCAACACCAAGGGCGTCGGCGTCAACCGCCCCGGCTGCTTCGCCGAGTACCTGGCGATCCCCGCCGAGAACGTCTTCCCGCTGCCGGAAGGCGTCTCGGACGACGAGGCCGCCATCCTCGACCCGCTGGGCAACGCGGTGCATACCGCGCTGTCCTTCGACCTGATAGGCGAGGACGTGCTGATCACCGGCGAGGGCCCCATCGGCATCATGGCGGGCGCCATAGCCAGCCACGTGGGCGCGCGCCACGTGGTGATCACCGACGTTAACGACTACCGCATGGCCCTGGCCGGGAGGCTGGGGATAAAGAACGTGGTGGATTCCCGCCGCGAGAAGCTGCCGGACGTGATGAAGGCGCTGAAGATGACGGAGGGCTTCGACGTCGGCCTCGAGATGAGCGGCAACGCGCAGGCCTTCAACGACATGATAGCCAACGTTAAGATGGGCGCGAAGATCGCGCTGCTCGGCATCCTGCCGCCCAACACCACGATACCGTGGGGCAACGTGATCTTCAAGGCGCTGACGATGAAGTGCATCTACGGCCGCGAGATCTTCGAGACCTGGTACAAGATGTGCGCGATGCTGACCAGCGGTCTGGACATAAAGCCGATAATCACGCACCGTTTCCCGGCGAAGGATTTCCGGGAGGGCTTCGAGGTGATGTCCTCCGGCAAGTCCGGCAAGATCATCCTCGACTGGACGGGGGTCTAGTGGGCGGGACCGACCGGGGGATGGGCCCGGCCGGCACGCTGTCGGCCACACAGTGGCCGCGCTCCCGCCCGGGTTCGGCGCTGCGCAAGCCTCACCCTGCGCGAGGGCCCTCCGGTCCCATCCCCCGGTCAATCCCTTACGGTTGGGATTATTTATGAGATACGACGAGAATTTTCAGAAGCTCTGCGAGGCCCTAGAGGGGCCGGGCGCGTTCCTGGTGGTGGAGAGCGGCGGCCGCGTCAACGCGATGACCATAGGCTGGGCCCAGGTCGGCGTCATCTGGGGCCAGCCCGTAATGACGGTGCTGGTCAGGCCGTCCCGATATACGCACCGCCTGCTGGAGAAGGCGAAACATTTCAGCGTCTGCGTGCCGCGCCGCGGTGAGCTGAAGAAGGAACTCGCGTTCTGCGGCTCCAAGTCCGGCCGCGACTACGACAAGCTGCGGGCCTGCGGCCTGAAAGTGGCCGAGGGCAGGGACGGGGTGAAATACCTGGAAGGCTGCGGGCTGGTCTACCTGTGCGAGGTCTGCGGCAGGACGGAGCTCAGGGACGGCGCCGTCGCCGAGCCGGCGCTCGGGAGGTACTACCCGGACCCCGCCGACCTGCACACGCTCTATTTCGGCAGGATAGTAAGCGCGGAGAGCTTCTCATGAGGCGCCGGCTGGCCCTCGCCGCGCTGGCCGCGCTGCTGCTGTCCGGCTGCGGCCTGGTGAAGCAGAAGGCCGCCGGCTATTATCTTTCAAAGGCGCGCCGCACGGCGGAAGCTCGCGATCCCTCCCCGCGGGAGCTGCAGGCCGCTTTCTCTTATCTCGACAAGGCCCTGGGCTACGCTCCCGGCTCCGAGGCGGCGGTGGAGGTGCTGGACCGGCTGGCGGAGGTCTCCGCCAACGCCGGTTTCCAGGGAGCGCAGGAGCTGCAGTCGGCCGCGCTGCGCAAGGCCCTGGCCGGCGCGCCGCTGAACTGGGCGGCCCGCGGGGCACTGACCGACTTCTACGGCGCCCGAGGGGACACCGGCGGCCTGGAGGCCATGGCCGCCCAGGCGCGGGAGCTCTCCGGCTCCCGGGACCAGGCCACCAGGTACTGCGCCCTGCTGGCCGAGCTGGAGGCGACGGCCTCCGCGCTGCCGTGGATAGAATCCGAGGCCTACCTGAGCCTTAACAAGTCCCCGGAGACCCTTTTCGAGAAAGCCGCTTCCTATACCGCCGTAGCCGTCAAGGCCGCCGGGCTGAAGGCGGAGCTGGACAGGCTGAACGCCTCCGATCCGTCGCTCAAGAAGCACGCCCCCCGGGAGCTGGCCTCGGCCGCCGAGGTGGCCGCCGCGGACGCCCTTAAGGACCCGCGGGGCCGCGCCGCGATAGCCGCTTTCAGCGCCAGGACCGCTTCCGACGAGGCTTTCAGGAAGGCAGTGGAGATGACGGTGCGCGGCAACGCCTCGCTGGTGAAGAAGGATTATCCCCAGGCCCGGGCCTTCTACCGCGGCGCGCTGGCGCAGTTCCCGGGGCTGATAGACGCCAGGCGCCAGCTGGTCGAGACGGATTTCCAGGAAGGGGCCTCGCTGGCCGCCGCCGGAGAGGGCGGCAAGGAGGCTTCGCGCCTGCTCTACAAGGCCTACGGGGATTCCGCCGCCGTGATAGCGGACGCCGGCCGGACCGGGAACCTGATCCCCTTCGTCGGGACGTCGAGGTTCCTGGGCGAGGCTTACGCGCTGAAGGCCGCCTCGCTGGCGGCGCTGAGCGCCGTGGAAGGCCGGCGACTGCGCGGCCGGGCCCGCCTGGAGGCGGACTTCAAGGCGTCGCTCGACGAGGCGCTGAAGCTCAGCCCGGAGGGGGGCCTGGCGCGCGAGCTGCTGGAAAGATACACCAAGGACGGCTTTTAGCCGGCAGCGCCATCAAGCGAAAGGGCCCGCTTACGCGGGCCCTTTTTTTCGCGCCGCTCCGCCCGCTAAAGCGAGATGGCGGCCCGGCCCTCCGAGCCGTCTATCCTGATGTCCAGCGGCGACTGGAACCTGAGGTGGCGGATATAGGAGAGCTCCTCCACCGGCTTCTCGGCCTGCAGGCGCTTCCAGTCTATGAAGGAGTCCGGGCCGGCCTCGTTCACGGTCAGGTAGCCGATGCCGAGCGAGGTCACGTTGTGGAAGAAGTGGGTGCCGTAGGAGGGGTCCACCGTGAAGTCCCCGTACGCGGCCTCTATGATTATCCTCGAGGACGAGATGTGGTTCCATTTGACCGGTATGCCCAGGCTGGGGTCGCTGGAACCCCACCGCCCGGGCCCGATCACGACGTACGACCGCTTCTCGTCCCTCAGCCTGGCGTTCAGCGCGCTTATCTCCTCGGCGATATCGAGGGTCTTCATCCGGTCGAACTTCTCCGGGATCACGTAGATCAGGTCCGTTATGCCCTTGATCGAGCCGTTGCCCAGCGCCTGCCTGGTCGCGCAGAGCAGGTTCTCCTGGCGGAGGTCCTTCAGCGAGACCTTCTTGACCGCGCTGCGGGCCACCATCGGGCGCATCTGCAGTATGTTGAAGGAGGCGTTGCCGGAGGCGGGGTCGTAGTCGCAGGCGAACTCCATCTCGATGTTGGCGCCCATCGCGTCCTTCCCCAGCTCGGCGAGGGTACGGAGTATCTCCGACAGCGGCAGCACCTCGTTCTTCAGGACCGGGGCGAAGGTTATCAGGCGGCGGCCGGGCGTGGAGACGTTGTCGTACACCCTGTCGTTCTCCGCGGAGTAGGTGGAGCCTACCAGCTCCAGCGTGCCGTCGGCCTCGGCCTCCTCTATCCCGGCCTCCTCCAGCGCCGGCTCCGAGTTATAGCCCAGCCTTCCCTCGCTCCTGTCCCGGCGCAGGGCCACGAACTTCTTCTGCGAGTTGATCAGGAAGTCGGTGATCGTGGAGAACTGGTGGAGGTTGTGCGGGTGGGCCGGCGAGAAGCGCAGCGCGTTGTGGCCTTCCACTATCGTCTTTCCCAGGCCGAGCGCAACGTGGACGATCGGGTCGGCCGCCTCGAGCGGGGGCACCGGGTAGAAGTTGTAGGACTGCATCACCCCCGAGAAGGCCGGGTAGAAGCGCCCGTCCCTGCCGTGGGAGCGGCCCACGACCCGCTGGATCGCGACCGCCATCTTCTCGTCGTCGATCAGCGACGGGTTCAGCCTGCGGTAGGCGCGCGCCTCCTGCGAGAAGACCGAGGCGTAGATCAGCTTGATGGCGTGGGAGAGGTCGCGCAGGCGCTGCGCCGGGTCCGGCGAGTTGTTCGGCAGCATGTACGTCTTGTAGACGCCCGCGAACGGCTGGGTCTTGGAGTCCTCGAGCAGCGAGGACGAGCGCACAGCCAGCGGCCCCTTCAGCCGCGTGACCAGCACCTCCAGGTCGCGCTTGACGTAGTCCGGCAGCCTGGCGTTCTCGAACAGGGCGGCGGTCTCCTCGCTGGCGTGTTTCTCGTTCACCAGCGAGTCCAGGCCGTTCTGCTCCATGAAGAAATCGAACACGTCGGTGCCGATCACCACCGTGTTGGGGACGGTCACCGCGATCCCGGGCCAGCGGTTCTCGATGTCCGTCTTCGAGAGCAGGAAGTCCACGAAAGCCAGCCCGCGCGCCTTGCCGCCGATGGAGCCGCCGCCTATCTTGGAGAGCGGCGTGGAGTCGTCGAACAGCTTGTTGTCGAACTTCAGCACCGTGCCCAGCTGCGTGTGGTAGATGAACTGGTGCATCGTCTCCACCAGGTACTTGCGCAGCTGCTCCGGGTTGCCGAACTCCGAGATCTTCTTGGGCCGCAGGTTGTAGGCTATCTCGAACTCGGTGCGCGCGAACAGCCACTTGGAGAAATGGTTGCGGCCGGCGTGGTACAGCACGGACTCCACCGGCACTATCTGCAGCAGCTTCAGCATCGTGCCCAGGTCCGAGGCCCTGGCCAGCTCGGCGCCGGAGGCGTCGGAGAAGATGAAGTCGCCGAAGCCGAAATAGCGGACGATGAAGGCG
>JAKAMO010000037.1 GCA_021812825.1 bacterium
GGCGCCGTCGTACATCGACGCGTTCGCGCAGTCCATGCCGTACAGCGAGCAGACCGTGCTCTGGAACTCGTAGATGGCCTGCAGCGTGCCCTGGCTGGCCTCGGGCTGGTAAGGGGTGTAGGCCGTCAGGAACTCGGTGCGGGAGGTGACGGCCTTGACGACCGCGGGGGTGTAGCGCTCGTAGGCGCCGGCGCCGAGGAAGCTCAGCGGGCGGCAGTTCTTTTTGGAGAGTTCCGAGAGCCTGGCCGCGGCCTGGGCCTCGTCGAGGCTCTGCTGCGGCAGGTCCAGCCTGGGCCAGAGGAACTTGGACGGGACCTGCTTCACCAGGTCCTCGAAGGAGGCGGCGCCGATGGCCCGCAGCATCTCCTTCTTGTCTGCTTCGGTATGGGGAATGTACATTGGGGCTCCTGCTAGGGACTACGGGAAAAAGAAGAGCTGCTCAGCGCAGCGGCTGTCCGCGGCGGCCGCCCGGGAGAGCCTGTCCCCCGGCGCGGCGCGCGCGGCCGGGCGTCAGTGCGAAGCCTGCTTAAGGAATTCCTGGTAGGCGTTCCAGTCCATCAGCGAGGCGGCCTCGCCCGGGTCGGACGGCTTCATCTTGAAGATCCAGCCGTTCTCCAGCGGGGACTGGTTGAGGAGGGCCGGGTCGCTGGTGACGGCTTCGTTCACGGCCGTAACCTCTCCGGACACCGGGGCGTAGATGTCGAAAGCCGATTTCACCGATTCCACCACGGCGCAGGGCTTTTCCTTCTCGAGCTTCTGGCCCACCTTGGGCAGCTCCACGAAGACCACGTCGCCCATCTCGTGCTGGGCGTGGTCGGAGATGCCGACCGCGGCTTCGCCGCCGGGGTGGAACCACTCGTGCGTCTTGGCGTATTTCACTTCTTCGGGTTTGGGCATGTTATTCTCCTTGCGGAACTATAGCTGAAAACGTCCGGCTCACTTGCCGGTGTAGAGGTCCTTGCTGAAGGCGGTCCCCTTGTGGAACGGCACGCGGGAGACCTCGGCCTTCACGCGGCGGCCGTGTATCTCCACCTCGAGCGCGGTACCCGGCTTCAGGTCCGGCGGGACGAGGTAGCCGACGCCTATGCCTTTCTTCAGCGTGGGGGAATAGGTGGCGCTGGCCAGGTCCCCGGCGTGCGCGCCGTCCTTGAAGACCTTGCAGCCGGGGCGCGGGACGCCGCCGGTGAGGGTGAGTCCGGTGAGTTTCCTGCCCACGCCGCCCTGCTTCTGCGCGGCCAGCACCTCGCGCCCGATGAAATCGCCCTTGTCCAGGGATACCACCCAGCCGTAGTTGGCCTCGTAGGTGGTGTGCTCGTCGTCCACGTCCTGGCCGTAGAGCAGGTAGCCGGACTCGAGGCGCAGCGTGTCGCGGGCGCCTAGTCCGCAGGGGACTATGCCGTAGGGCTTGCCCAGCTCCATCATCTTTTCCCAGACGCGGTCTATCACCGAATGGGGAGCGGTAACCTCGAAACCGTCCTCTCCGGTGTAGCCGGTGCGGCTGACGTAACAGTGCTCGCCGAAGAGGTCCTTCTCCACTATGCCGAAGCGCGGCAGCTTCAGCGCCTCGGGGGCGAACTGCTCGAACATCAGCGGTACCTTGGGCCCCTGCACTGCGACCATCGAAAAATCCTCGCTCCGGTTCTCTATCTTCACCAGCATCCTGGCCGACTGGGCCTTGAACCATTCGTAATCCTTGGTCGATGTCGCCGCGTTGACTATCACGAGATAGCGGTCGGCCGCCAGGCAGAAAGCGATGATGTCGTCCACCAGGCCGGCCTTCTCGTTGGTGACGTGGGAGTAGACTCCTTTGCCGGGGGTGGCCTTGCGCAGGTCGTTGGCGTTGGTCAGCTGCAGCAGTTTGAAGGCGTCGGCGCCTGTCACGAAGACCTGGCCCATGTGGGAGACGTCGAAGATCCCGGCGGAGGCGCGTACGGCCTCGTGTTCCTTCAGGATGCCGGCGAACTGTATAGGCAGCTCCCAGCCGTGGAAGTCCACCATCTTACCGCCGTACTTCCTCATGGTCTCGTTGAGCGCGGTTCGGCGAAGGGTGGTTTCGGTGGACATGGCTCCTCCAGTCACTCTGTTTTTCTTATCGGGAATAATAAATTTATAACAAATTTACGAAAAGGCGGGCAAGGACGGCGGTCTGACATGCGCTCCGTTCGCTTATGGCCGTGCGCTCCGGCCGCGCGGTTCCTGCGCACTAAAATCGCTCACGGAGAGCATGTCATCCCTGGGTATTAACGGGAGTTTATTGCGGAAATTCCGGTATTTTGTATTATGGGGGTATGAGCAGGGCTTTCGTTAAAGAGGACGGCTGCGAGGGCGGGGAGCCGGTCAGGCGGCAGGCTAGCGGCAAACCCAACTACGTGACGCCCGAAGGCCTGGAAGCGCTTAGGGCCAGGGCGTCCGGGCTGGCCTGGAAGCGCGCGGAACTGGTCTCTAGACAGCGGCCCGACGAGCCGAGGGGCCTGGAGCTGAGGCAGGCCGAGGTCGACCTGGAATACTACGAATCCCAGCTGAAGCGGGCCATCCTTGTGGACAACCGCGGGCTGGACGCCCGGGACGTGCGTTTCGGGGCCGTAGTCTCTGTCGTGGAGGAAGGCGGCGCCGCCAGGGAATACCGCATAGTGGGCGAGGATGAGGCGGACCCGGCCTCGGGCAAGCTCAACTGGAGCTCGCCGCTGGCGGCGGCGCTGCTCGGCGCTTCTTCAGGCGCCAAAGTGGCCCTGCCCAGGAAAGGCGGCGCGGCGCAGATAGAGATATTGTCCGTCTCCTACCCCGACGTCTAGAATAGTCGGGCTCGGGTCCGGGCCGTCCGCGTCACAGCGGGAGCTTGAATGTGAACTCGGACCCTTTTCCCGGTTCGCTTTCCACGGATATCGTTCCTCCGTGCAGTTCCACGATCCTCTTGGCGATGGCCAGGCCGAGGCCGTGGCTGGCTTCCCCGCCGGTAGGCGCCGCGCTTCCCCTGAAGAACGCGACAAAAAGTTTAGAGAGCTCTTCTTTCCTCATCCCGAGCCCCTGGTCCTTCACACAGACCGCGAGGAGGCTTTCCTCTTTTTTCGCACCGAGCGTGACCGTAGTCCCTGGCTGGGAATACTTGATGGCGTTGGTGAGCAGGTTGTCCAGGACCTGCCGGATGCGGTCCGGATCCAGGCTGGCCGAGCCGATATCGGCCGGAACGGCCTCTTTCAGCGCTATCCCTTTCTTGCCGGCTATCAGCGCGTTGAAATCCAGGGCCTTCATCAACAGCTCCCTCACATCGGTCTCGCGGATGCGCAGTTCCACGCGTCCGCTGTTGATCTTGGAGACGTCGAGCAGCTCGTTAATGAGGCCGAGCATCTTCTCCGACGACTCGGTTATCAGGTCCAGGGGTTTGGAACAGGAGGGGGCCTTGACCTCCTCCTTCAGCATGTTCGCCAGCCCGATGATCCCCGAGATGGGGTTCCTGAGGTCGTGCGCTGCCATGCCCAGGAACTTGTCCTTGGTTTCGTTCAGCGCGGCCAGCTCGCTCTTCTGTTTCGACAGCCGGTCCATCAGCCGCCATATCAGGAAATAGATCGTCAGTACGAATAGAGCGAGGAGCAGGGCCGTGAGAACTACCATCGTGGCGAAGTTCCGGCGTATGTTACGCGCCACGGAGCCGAAAGGGAGGATGACGCTGATGGCGCCCATGACGTCCCCGGTCCTGTAGTGCTGGTCCGCGTGGCAGGAAAGGCAGTCCGGCTCGGCGTAGAGCGGCCGTATCAGCCTGTATTGCACGTTCCCCGGAGAGCCGGTGATCTCGTTCAGTTCCAGAGTTCCGCTCCCGAACGTGGCCAGCGCGCCACGCTCCCAGTCATCGGGAGAATTCCGGGGGTTCAGCGGCCGGAGGCTGGTGAGGTGGAAGGTGAAGCCCCTTTCCAGTCTGGCGCGCTCGGAGATCTCGCGGATCATCACCGTGTGGTTCTTTTCCGTATAGACCTTTCCGCGGCTGTCCCTGATGTCGTTGTAGTCCAGGTAACCAGGGGCGGACTTGCCCTTTTTTTCCACGAACACTCCGCCGTAGTCGATGTTCCACTGGCGGACCAGCGTGGTGAGATCGGAGAGGGTCGACGCATGCCTGTAGGCCTGCTCTCTTAGCATGGAGTCCTGTTTGAAGGCCATGCCGAGCATGACGGAGCAGATCGTGGTGGTCAGGATCAGCCCTGCGCCCATGACGTAGTTCTTCGCCGTGGTTTCCATGTGGCCTCCTTATGGCCGCAGGTTCAACTCGATGCCCACGGGGCAGTGGTCGGAGCCCTGCACGTCGGGCAGGATGAAGGCGTCCTTTACGAGGGACGCTTTTTCCTTGTTGATGAAGTAGTAGTCTATTCTCCAGCCGACGTTCCGCTCGCGGGCGCGGGTCTTGTAGTCCCACCAGGTGTACTGGTCCGGCTCGGGGTGGAAGGCCCTGAAGGTGTCCACCCAGCCCTTGCCGGAGATCTTGTCCAGCCAGGCCCGCTCCACCGGCATGAACCCCGAGTTCTCCGCGTTCTCCTTCGGGCGCGCGAGGTCTATCTCGTTGTGGGCGGTGTTGACGTCGCCGCAGAAGATCACGGCCTTCCCGGTCTTGCGCAGCTTCTCTATATGGTCGAGAAAGGCGTCGTAGAAGTCCAGCTTGTACTTGAGACGCTCGGGGCCCTGGCCGCCGTTAGGGAAATAGACGTTCAGCAGGTAGAACTTCGGGTACTCGAGCGTTATCACGCGGCCTTCCGAGTCGAAGCGCTCCACGCCGAAGCCGTTGGAGACCTCCAGGGGCTCCTGCCTGTAGAAGGCCGCCACGCCGCTGTAGCCCTTGCGCTCGGCGCAGTTCCACGCGTACTTGTAGCCGGGGAAGTCCGTGTCCGCCGGGGAAAGTTGCTCCGGGCAGGACTTCACCTCCTGCAGGCCCAGGACGTCGGCGCCGCAGCCGTTGATGAAGGCGCCGAACCCCTTCTTCAGCGCGGCCCGGTAGCCGTTGACGTTCCAGGAGAGCAGCTTCAGGGGCATATCATTTCTGCAGAGCCTCGTGTATGGCCTCGGCCATCGTCGGGTGCGCGTAGATGATATCTTTCAGGTCCTTCTTCTTGAGCCTGAGCTTGACGGCCAGCGCCAGCACGTGGACGAGTTCCGTGGCCGGGCCTCCCACTATCTGCGCGCCTATGACCGTATCGTCCGCGGCGTCGAAGACCAGTTGCGCGAAACCTTCCGTCTCGTAGGCGGCTACGGCTTTGCCGATGCCGAGGTAGAAAGAGCGCGCCGTCTTCGCCGTCAGCCCCCTGGCCTCGGCCTGGGCCTTGTTCAGGCCCACCGAGCCGACCTCCGGCCAGGCGTAGACGCATTTGGGAACGATGGAGTCGTCGAAGGCATGGTCGCCGCCCATAATGTTCTCCGCCGCTATCTCGCCCTGGCGGGTGGCGGAGTGGGCGAGCAGGGAGATGCCGTTAACGTCGCCGACGGCGTATACGCCGGGAACGGAGGTACGCATGCGGTCGTCCACCTTGACCCCTTTCCTGTCCCAGGCCAGGCCTAGGGCCTCCAGCCCCATCCCGGTCAGGTCCGCCGCGCGGCCCGCGCCCACCAGTATCTCCTCGGCCTCCAGCTTGGAGCCGTCCTCCAGTTCCACGGTCTTGAGGCCGGGACCGGCCTTGATCGAGGCGGTCTTTTTCCCCAGGTGGAACTTCACGCCGCGCTTCTCGAAGGACGAGCGCAGCGTCCTTGTGACCTGAGGGTCCTCCCCGGCGAGTATGTCCGGCAGCAGCTCCATCACCTCCACTTTCACTCCGATGCCGTTGAAGAAGCAGGCGAACTCCAGGCCTATCACGCCTCCGCCCACTATCAGCAGGGACTTTGGCAGGCGCGGGAGATCGAAGATCCTGTCGGAATCCGTCAACGCGTCCTTGAAATCGCGGAAAGGAGGGGGGAACGACGGGCGCGTGCCGGCGGCGAGTATGGCCGCGTCGAAAGGGAACCTGGCCGCTCCACCGGGACCGGTGACCTCTATCTCCCCGGGACCCGCGAAGGCGGCCTTGCCGCGGATCACCGGTATCTTCCTGGCCTGGAAGAGCTTCTCCAGCGAGGAGCGGAGCTTGAGAACGACCCCGGCCCGCCTGGCCTTCACCTTCTCCCAGTCGAGCATGTCCGGGGAGAAATTGAAGCCGGAGGCTTCCTTCATCAGGCCGCGCAGACCCTCGAAGGCGTGAACCCGGTGGGCCGTGTCCAGGAAAGCCTTTGAAGGTATGCAGCCCCGGTTCAGGCAGGTGCCGCCGAAATCGGACGACTCCACTATGGAAACTTCGGCGCCCAGCTCCTTTAGGCGCAGCGCGGCCGGGTAGCCGCCTGGCCCCGAGCCGATGACTACGATCTTCTTTGGCATGTTACTCTCCTGTCACGGGGTAGATGTCGAGCAGGAACTTCTCGACCGCCATCAGGCCGTTCTTCAGCTTGGTGGAAAGCGTCTGGGAGAGCAGCGGCTCTATCTTCGGCTTGCGCAGCGGACCCGAGGCCGCGAGCGAGAGCCGGTTATCGCCTATGGCGGCTTCCAGCTGGGCGTTCGCGGTGGCCGAGCTGCCGTCAATGGAAAGGGAAGCGTTCAGGTCCATGAAGTTGGAGCGCAGCAGGATATCCTTGAGCGCGAGCACCGAGTCGTCCAGCGAGAAGCCTGCGCTTATGGTCCTGACCTCCACGTCCTCCACCGTCGGGGCGGGTTTGCCCATCGCGGCGGAGAAGAGCTTCAGGCTCTCGGCCACGCGCTTGCGGGCCGTCCCCTCGCTGGCCGGGACCACGAGGTTCTGGGCGCTGATCGAGGCGGTGTATTTTTTCTCGCCCAGCGGCTTGCGTATGTTCAGCAGGTCCCAGTCCGCCAGCAGCCTCTCTAGCGTGACCGCCCCATAGACCACCTCGTCGGCCTTCAGGGTGCCCTTGGCGGAGGACAGTCCGCCGTAGTCGAAGTTCGCGTCGGCGTAAAGTCCGAAGTTTGAGGAGACCAGCTTGCCTCCGTACACGGTCTTCAGCCTGCCGTCGGCCGCGAAGTTGTAGTTGCCGCCGTAGGCCGAGTAGTGGGAGAGACGGATATTGGTGCGCTCCATCGAGACGGACGCGCCGGTCTCGGCCATGTCGGCCTCTACGGTGGCGTTCCTGATGACGAGGTCGCTGATGTTCCAGGTGAGGTGGAGGCCTTTCGACGTGTCCGGCAGCAGGCGGAGGATGTCCTCGAAGTCCCAGCGGCCGCCGCTCTTCCTTATCTTTATGAGCGGGCTCTCCAGCGTGATCTCGGAGAAATATACCTTGTCGCGCAGCAGGTCCGCCAGGCGCGGGCGGAGTACTGCCTTGTCGGCGCAGAAGAACTTGCCCCTGGAGAAGTCCGGCTTGCGCGAAACGCAGGCGTCGCTTATCAGGACGTCGCCCAGGAACGAAAATGAGATGGCCCCGACCTTTACCTTGCGCCCGAGCGCCTTCTCGGCCTGGGCTCCCAGCCTGTCGGCGATGTAGGCCGAGAAGCGGCGTTGTTTGGCGTAGACGAAGGCGGCGGCGGCGGCGAGCAGGAGCAGCAGGACGGCGGCGATCAGGCGGGATGGGGACAGCTTCATAGTTCCCATTATAGGTTCTTAGCGGCAGGCGCGCAAACGCCGCGCCGTCAGGGGCGGCCGGGGGGTCTGCGCCCCGGGAGGGCCGCGGCCGGATAGACGTCTATGGAGCGGAAGCCTATGGCTGACATGAGGAAGCCGGGCCTGGCGGCGGCCGCCATATCCGTTTCCTTTACGCGGGCGAGGAACGGGATTATCGCGCCTATGCGCAGACAGGCGCTCATCAGCAGCATGACGACGAAGGCGTTGCCGCGCAGCGTGGCGTAAAGTACTCCGCCCGCCAGGGCGCCGGCGAACTGCCCCAGGCAGGCCGTGAAGCCGAACATGGCTATATACCTGGTGCGCCTGGCCGGGCCAGCCAGCTCGTAGACGAAGTTATTGGTCCCCATGCCGTACGCGGCCCAGACCGTTCCTGAGAAAACCTCGGCGCAGACCAGCCACCAGAACGACGGGGCCAGCGCCCACAGCAGCGGTATGAGCGGCACGGAGAGGAACGCCGCCCGCAGTACCTTCACGCTGCCGAACAGGTCGGCTATGCCGCCCCAGCGCCGCATCAGCAGGTACGTGACCAGCTGGCCTATGGTCATGATGACCATATACCGCAGGTAGCCGTAGCGCAGATGCGTAAGGACGTAGACGCTGAAATACGGGGCCACGAGGAAAGAGGAGAACATCAGCGCGAACACGCTGGCCAGGAACGGGCGCAGGGCGGGCGGCGGCGACGCCGGCTGCTCGGCAGCTGAGGGCGTTCTCGGCAGGTGGAAGCCGGAGGCGGGCTCGTACATGCCGCCGATGTAATGGAACGACAAAAGGCGCAGCAGGCCCGCCGCGGCGAAGAGCGCGGAGAAGGTCCACAGTCCAGGGTAGAAGCTCAGCAGCCTGGCCGCCGCCAGGCTGGCCGAGAAGAAGGTGACCCCTACTATCTGGTTGCGCAAGCCGAAGAAAGCGCCCCTGCGCCGCCTGGGGATATACTCGCCCATCAGTGTGGCCCACGGCGGGCCCGCCAGGTTGCCCGCCGTGGTGTACAGCACCAGCGCGGCGGCCAGCAGGAGCAGCGCGCCGCGCGGAGGCAGCACCACGGCGGCAGCGGCCGCGAAGAGGGAGGAGGCCTGCGCCAGAACGTCCAGCCGCACCGCCCGGCGGCAGCTGCCCAGGCGGCGCACCATCTCCTCGTTGAGCAACTGCGCGGCGGAAGCCGCCAGCGGGGGGGCGGCGCGCAGGAAGCCGACGAAGGGGGCCGAGGCGCCGAGCGCCAGCGCGAACGGCACCACGTACGGTTCCACCAGGCCGCTCATGGCGGCCCAGGCCAGGCCGTCCTTGATGGAAGCGGCGACGCTGGCGCGCACTTTGCCCCTGGTCATCGGGTTATTATAGCGGCGAGCGGCCGGCCCTTTCAAATCCGGCCGCGGGAAGATCAGAGGGACTGCTCTATGGCCGTCCTGATCAGGGCGCGCTGCTCCGGCGCCAGGAAGGAGATGGAATAGGTGAAATAACCGTCCCCGTCGCGCATGGCCTTGTCTATCCGGCCCCGCACTTCCTCGAACCGGGCGCGGCCCAGTTCGAAGCCGAGAGCCACTATCTTGCCCGTCCTCAGTTCGAAGTGGCTTATGACCTCCGCTTCTTCCGGCGACAGGAAGCCCAGCCTTCCCCAGAGGGGGGGCAGGTCCAGCGAGGTCTTGATCTCCGCCGGTATGGAGGCGGTCTTATTTCGGCTCTTCCTCATAGAACGCCAGCGCCCTGTCCCCGTCCTCTCCGGCGAACCAGATGCGGCCGTCCTTCGAGTCCATGGCGGTGATCTTCAGGGACCTGGAAGAATACTCGGGTATCTGCGTCTGGGAGACGATCCTTTCGGGGTCTTCGAGCGAAAGCTTGACCAGCGCCCTGCGCGCCGGGTCGGCGACCCATATGAAGCGGGTGTCGCAGGCTATGGCCGACAGCCTGCCGCCCGGATATCTGTAGGTCTTGATCGTGTCCAGAGAATCGCCGGGCATGCGCTTGGTCAGCTCTCCGGTCCGGGACTGCGCTGTCCAGAAATAGAGCCCGTCGTAGCAGACGCTGTCCGCGGCCGGCTTGAAAGGCTTCGTCGCGGCGGCCTTCGTATAGCGCCCGTCGAGCAGGCGCTTCTCGATCACGCCGTCGGTGCGCGCCAGCCACAGCGAATCGCGCGAAGCGGCCATGGCCACGGGGGTTATGTCGGGCAGGCTGGTCACCTTGCGGATGCCGAAGGTCTTCATGTTGTGTTCGTAGAGACCCTGGCTGTACCAGTCGCTGACCAGCACCGAGTCCTCCTTGGCGACTATGCCGGTAGGATGGGCGTAGGGTAGGTAGAAGCTGCGCGGCCTCTGCTCCGCGGGGGAATATTTCCTGAAGCCGTAGAACAGGCCGGCCGCGAAGGCGGCCAGGCCCACGGAAACGGCCAGCCCGAGGGCCAGCAGCCTCCGGCGGCGGCGCAGCGCGGAGCCGTCCAGCTCTATCTCGGTCCCGCCCAGCCTGAGGGACTTGCGGTAGATCGGCCGCAGCTCCTCCTCGGTCCACGGGCTCTGGGCGCAGTCCAGCGCGCCGGCCTTCATCAGCGCTACCGCCCTGGAGGCGTCGCGCCGCTTGAGCAGCGGCACCAGCGGCAGGAAGGGGGCCACGCGCCTGAGTTCGCGCAGCTGTATCTCGGCGGGCGGCTCCTCGCCGTCGGCCAGGAAGACGGCCGCCGGCCGGGTCTTCTCCAGCACGGCCAGGGCGTCGTTGAGGTCGGCCGAGAATACGGCGTCGGCGCCGAGGTTCCTGAAGATGCCCCTGAGGATGGTCCTGTCCTTCTCGGAGGCGCAGATTATCTGTACTGTGTTGAACATGGCGCCTATTCCCCGTCTCGCGGCGGCGCGGGTATCGTGAATACCGAGTCCTCTACCGGCAGGCCCTTCGAGACGTGCTTCTCGTTGGCCTTATAGACGCGCTCCCACAGGTTAGGGTTACCGTAATACTTCGAGGCTATCGAGCGCAGCGTCTCCCCGGCGGCCACCTTGTGCAGGCGGGGCCACTTGGGGGGAGGCGGCGGCACGTAGGCCTTCTTCGGGGGAGGGTTCTCCTTCCTGTAAAGGGCGTCCGTCGCCTGCACTTCCAGCTCCTTCACGTTGTCCTCCAGTTCGCGCATGCGGCCCTGCAGCATCGTGAGGTCCGTCTCCAGCACGCTCTTGTTGACGCGGTAGGTGGCTATGGAGCTCTCGATGTCGGCGCGCTGCATGCGCAGGTTCTCGATCTGGTTGCGGAGGTCTCCGGCCTCTTTGGCGGCGTTGCCGACCAGCTTCTCGCTGAAGGTTGGGGCGCCGAAGCGGTAGCCGGCGTTGAAGCCGTAATAGCCGTAGGACTTTTGATAACCCGCCCAGGGCAGAGACCAGGCGAAATCGATGCTCCACGGGGAGAGGTTCACCCCTGCGCCGAGGGAGAGGTACTGCCCGCCCTCCAGCGTCAGGCCCTTTCCGGCCCGCAGCTGCAGCAGGCCGTTGAAGGCCGTGTGCTCGGCCCCGAGGAACAGCTCAGAGTAGGAGCCGCGCGCCCTGAGGTCGGCCAGCAGCTCGGTGTTCTTTATCCGGTAGGAGTTGCCCAGCGTTATCGTCAGCATGGAACGGCCGGCGCCCATAAGCAGGTCCGAGAAGACGAGCGCCGTCCTCAGTCCGCCGCTGCCTTCGAGCTTTACGCCGCCGTCCACTCCGAGGGCCAGGTGGCTCTTCTCCTCCCGGAGGCTTACCAGCTTGAAGCTGCCGCCGTAAAAAACGGGCTTCTGCAGGTACTTGATAGTTTTCCGCTTGCCGACGCCGAAAGTGAAGGAGTCCAGGGAGGCGGCCTTGCGCCTGACCGCGTAGTAGCCGAAGCCGGCCGCCTTGTTCTGCACGTCCGGCACCGGGCGGATATAGACGAGCGAGGATTCGCCCAGCGGCGCCGAGGGGGAAAGGCGGCGCGCGGTCTCCAGCCTGACCTCCAGGTCGCTGAGAGTGGTGAGGTTGGCGGGGTTGTAGAAGATGGCGCAGGGGTCCCCCTCCACCGTGGAGAAAGCCGAGCCGGCGGCGTTGGCCCTTACGCAGGGGCGCATGTAGGTGAAATCCGCGGCCGCAGCGACCGCCGGGGTCAGAGCCGTGGCGAGGAGTAACTGTAGAAACTGTTTTTTCATAGTTCCGGGGCGAATATATTATAATTGTAATCGACCGGTATTAAATTTATATTTCATTTTCTTTTAAACCCCATGACGACGCGTTTCCCGTATACCCTGCTCCTGCTGCTGCTGGCCGCGCCGGTCAGGGCTGGCCGCATAAGTTTCGTCTATCCGCCGGAGGGGCTTTCCATCCCGGCGGTGCAGCGCACCTTCATTTTCGGAAACATCTCCCCGTCCACCGCGGCCCTCACGATAAACGGGGAAAAGGTCCAGGTACACTCCAACGGCGGCTTCATAGCCTATCTGCCTGTCTCCGGCGGGGATTTCGTCTTCAGAGGCGCGCTGGACGACGGCACTACCGCCCAGCGCTCAATAAAGGTGGCCCTGGACGATCCCGCCCCTTCCACCGGCACGCTGCGGCTGGACTTCACTTCTAACCGCGCCGATATAGACCTGCTGCCAGGCGACTACCTCCGGGTTTCCGCGGCCGGCACGCCGGGCAAGGAGGCCGTCTTCTCCGCGGAAGGACTGGTCAAGGACAGCCCCATGCAGGAGGTCCCCGCCGGCTCCGGCAGGTACTACGGCTCCTACCGTGTGGACAGGTCAGAGAGCCTCGGCGGCGTCCTCAGCGCCCGCTTCAAGGCGGGCCTCTTCGGCCGCAGCGCCGCCGCCCGCGCCAAGGGCAAGGTGAGCATACTCCCGGCCCCGACGCTGGTAGAGACGTCTACGGACGCCGTGGTCCTCAAGAACGCCCCCGACGGCGGCTACATGATGTTCCTGCCGGCCGGCGTCAAGCTGGTCTCCAACGGCCGGTACAACGGCTACAGGCGGGTGTTCCTGGCCCAGGACCTGGAGGGATGGGTGCAGGATTCCAAGGTGCATCCGGTGCAGGGGCCGCCGTACCCGTTCGGTTACGGCAGCGAGACAGGGGTGATAAAGCTTAAAAAGACCGACTTCGGCTCTTCGGCTGCCATCACGATGTACGACAAGTTGCCGTATTCGGCCGAAGCCATGCCGTGGGGCCTGCGCGTCACCCTTTACTACGCCAACCTGCACAGCAACTGGGTGATCTATGATACCGAGGATAAGCTGGTCAGGAACGTCTCTTTCCGCCAGGCCGGCACCGGCAAGGTGGAGATAGATTTCGAGACCGCTCCCGGCGAGCTGTGGGGCTACGAGGTCTCCTACCCGAACGGCTCCAGCATGCAGGTGGACCTGCGCGCCAGGCCGCGCCTCTCGCTCAGCTGGCCAAAGCCGCTTTCCGGGCTCGCCGTGGTGCTGGATCCCGGGCATTCGGTGTATTACAAGTGCCCGGGAGACAAGCGCTTGCCTATGAAGGACGTCCCCTACTCCGCGATGCCCGCCGGCTGCGGGTTGGACGGGGCCGTCGGCCCGATGGAGACCTTCGAGGTCAACGTGAACCTGGCCATAGCCCAGAAGCTCAAGTCGGACCTGGAGGGACTGGGCGCCGTGGTCAAGATGACGCGCTGCGGCGACGAGAACGTGGAGCTGGCCGACAGGCCCAAGCTGGCCAAGGACCTGGGCGGCGACATTTTCATCAGCATACACAATAACGCCATAGGCGACGGCGAGGACCCGTTCGGCAAGCCGCGCGGCTTCTCCGTCTATCATTACCAGCGTCACAGCCTGCAGCTGGCTTCGGCCATACACCGGGCTTTCGTCAAGGACATAGACCTGCCCGACGAGGGCGAGCGCTTCGGCGACTACTACGTCGCCCGCATGACGTGGATGCCGGCCGCGCTGATAGAGAACGCCTATATGATAATACCGCGCCAGGAGGAGCTGCTTAACACCTCCGCGTTCCAGGAGAAGCTGGCCGGAGCGGTCACCGAGGGCCTGCTGGACCTTTTCGGGGCGCCGGAAAGGCCGGCCAACAAGGCCAGGAAGGGGAAAAAATGAGCGACATCTTAGAATTCATCTCCAAATTCTCCGAGGACCTGCCGGCGGAGGCCGGTAAGGGCGAGGAGGCCCTCTGGGAGTACCTGGCCCGCCGCGGTGCCGGCATAGTGAACTGCCACGCCGCCAGCTTCTTCGAGGCCGACGACGTGAAGAAGCGCCTGACCTTCAAGAAGAGCATCGGCCCGGTAGGCGGGGACCTGGTGGGGCTGAGCTTCGGCTATCAGGGCGTCGTGGGCTTCTGCGCCGAGTCTCGCAAGTCCATACTGGTCAACGACACCGAGAACAGTCCGCTCTTCACCAAGAAGGTCGACAAGGGTTCCGGTTTCCAGACCAAGACCGTCATAGCGGTGCCGGCTATCGCCAACGGCGAGCTGCTGGGGGTCATAGAGTTCATCAACTCCATACCGGGGCAGTTCTCGGAGGAGGACCTGAGGGCCGCGGAGGTCCTGACCGAGCTTACCGCCCGGGACGTGTACATCAAGAGGCTCGAGGCCACGATAAAGCAGCTGAACCTGAAGGGCGAGAGCACTATCAACAACCTGTCCGGCGGTTTCATCGGCGCGGACCTGGACGGCAAGATCATCTTCTTCAACCCGAAGGCCTGCGAGATCTTCGAGGTGGGCCAGGAGTATGTCAACCGGCCGGTCATGGAGCTTTTCCAGCTCTGTCCCGACGTGGTGGGGGCCATAGGCGACGTCCTGAAGCGCAACAAGACCGTGCGCCGCCAGGAGTTCCGCTGCAAGGTGAACGGCAAGGAGAAGGTGATCGGCTACAGCTCCATCAACATCAAGGGCGTGGACGGCAAGGTGATAGGGGCGGGCATCATCTTCCAGGACATCACCAACCTGTAGCCCGGAGACTGACGGGATGAAATAAGCCGCGCCATGCGCGGCTTATTCTTTTGTGGCGGACAAACAGGACTTTGGCCGGAGCGGAGATGTGTGCTTAGACGCGCGGGTGACGGTGGTTTTGGCGCGGAAGGCCTTCGCGGAGGGAGGAGCTTGCGTAAGCGCGACGACCGAGTGAGGAGGCGCGCGCACGGTGCGCGCGACGCCGTGCCTGATGCGTCAAACCGCCGGCAGGACCCGCGCGTGCGTGAGCTGTGGAAAGCTGAAAGCGGGCTTACTTCACGCCGTTCTTCGGGCAGACCTTGGAGAGTGGGCATTCGCCGCAGAGCGGCTTGCGGGCGTCGCAGACGGCGCGCCCGTGCAGCACCAGCGCGTGTGCGAACCAGATCCAGTCCTCCCGCGGCACGGCCTTCATCAGGTCCTGCTCTATCTTGCCCGGGTCCGTCTGCCGCGTAAGGCCGATGCGGAATGCCAGGCGCTTTACGTGCGTGTCCACCACCACGCCGGCGGCGATGCCGTAGGCCGAGCCCAGCACGACGTTGGCGGTCTTGCGGGCCACGCCCCGCAGCGTCAGCAGTTCGTCCATCGTCCTCGGCACCTTGCCGCCGAACTTCTCCATGATGACCTTCGAGGACTCCTTCAGCGAGAGCGCCTTGTTCCTGTAGAAGCCGGTGGAGCGTATCAGCGCCTCTATGTCCGGCAGCGGCGCCGCCGCCAGCTCCTTCGGGCCGGGATACTTGCGGAAGAGCGCCGGCGTCACCATGTTGACCCGCTCGTCGGTGCATTGGGCCGAGAGTATCGTGGCCATCAGCAGCTCGTAAGGGCTTTTATGGTCCAGCGAACAGCCCGCCTCCGGATAGGCCTTCCTGAGCATGCGTATCACGGCCGCGATGTCGGTTTTCATGGCTTGCCTCAAAGTATGAAGTCGGTGGAGAGGAACTTCGACTTGCGGCCGCGCAGTATGCCGCGTATCAGCTTTCTGTTGGCGTCCGTCTCCTTGGCGGCCACCAGCGCGCGGATAGAGAACACTCGCAGCGCGTCGGACACGGACAGCGTGCCTTCCGCGGAGTCCTTCCGGCCGGTGAACGGGAACACGTCGGGACCGCGCTGGCACTGGCTGTTGATGTTGACGCGGCTTACCTGGTTGACCAGCGTGTCCAGCAGCGGGGCTATCTTCTCCATGTCGCGCCCGAAGACGCTGACCTGCTGCCCGAAGTTGGACTCGACCACGTACTTGAGCGGCTCCTTCACGTCGCTGAACGGCACCACCGGTATCACCGGGCCGAACTGCTCCTCGCGCCAGAGGCGCATCTTGGCGCTCACCGGGTAGACCACGGCCGGGTAGACCAGCCCGCCGGCGGCGGCGCCGCCGCCCTCGTTTATGACCCTGGCGTCGTGCTTCTTCGCGTCCGCTATGACCCCGGCGAGGTAGGGCGGCTTCTCCTCCTCTGGCAGCGGGGTGATCTTCACCTCGGGCTCCCACGGCATGCCCAGCTTTATCTCCTCGATGGCCGTCACCAGCTTCTCGAGGAACTCGCTCTGCACGGAGCGGTGGACGAAGAGTATCTTCAGCGCGGTGCAGCGCTGGCCGTTGAAGGAGAGCGCCCCGGTCAGGCATTCCTTTACGGCCAGGTCCACGTCCGCGTCGGGGAGCACGATGCCGGCGTTCTTGGCGTCCAGGCCCAGCACGCAGCGCAGCCGGTGCGGCGCCGGGTGCTGCTGGCGCAGGATGTCCGCCACTTTGCTGGAGCCTATGAAGGCCAGCACGTTCACTTTGCCGGTCTTCATGACCGGTCCTATCAGCTTCGAGCCCTCGCCGTAGATCGTGTTGACCACGCCCCTGGGGAAGGAGTCCCTGAAGGCCTCCAGCAGCGGGCGGTGCAGTAGCACGCCGTATTTCGGAGGCTTGAAGACCACGGTGTTGCCCATCAGTATGGCCGGGATCAGCGTGGTGAAGGTCTCGTTCAGCGGGTAGTTGTAGGGCCCCATGCAGAGCACTACTCCCAGCGGCGCGCGCTTTATCTGGGCGATGATGCCCTGCGTGACCGAGAGGCGCGAGGAATTGCGGTCCAGCTCCTTCATCGCCGCTATGGTGTCGGCGATGTACTCCACGGTGCGGTCGAACTCCTTCTGCGAGTCCTCGTAGGACTTGCCTATCTCCCACATCAGCAGGTTGACCACCTCGGCGCGCTTCTCCTTCATGCGCCAGACGAACTCCTCCATGTGGGCGATGCGGGCCTCCACGCTGAGCGTAGGCCACAGGCCGCGGCCCTCGTCGTAAGCGGCGGCCGCGGCGTCGAGCGCCTCCAGCGCTTCCTTGGGCGTCATCAGCGGATAGGAGCCCAGCCGCACGCGCTCGGGGCCTTTCTTCCCGCGCAGGGCGACCGGGGAGAATACGTCACGCCTGGGACCCGGCCAGGCCTTGATGCGGCCGGTGATCAGGTAGTCCTTCTGCTCCACCGCCGCGGACCGGGCCTCGGCCGGTATCTCGCCGGCGGCGGGGAAAGCTGCCGCGAGCTTCTCTTCTATGGTCATGACGGCTCCTTATGTTCAGGGGATAACGCGGCGGAAGAACACCTTCTTGCCGCCGGCCACCATGCCGTTGGCGGCGGAGGAGAACGGTACCCCGAACTTGCGCTCGAAGGATACCTCCCTGACCGAATTGCTGTCGCCGGTGGCCTCCAGCAGCCGGCCGCGGCCGGTATAGATCATCACGTGGTTGATGTCGGCGGGATCGGCGGCGTCGGCGGAGAAGATCAGGTCGCCGGGCAGCAGCGCGGCGGGGGAGATCCGGCGCGAGGCGAAATACTGGCCGCCGGCGTTGCGCGGCAGGTCCCTTCCCCACGCCCGGAAGGAGATAGAGACCAGCCCGGAGCAGTCCACCCCCCAGGCCGAGCGGCCGCCCCAGTAGTATCTGTCGCCCAGGAACAGCCGCGCCGTCCTAGGCACTTCGAGCCGCAGTCTTTCCGGCGGGAAGCCTCGGCCCAGCGGGTTCAGCAGGCCGCCGTCCAGGCGCCCTGCCGGCAGGGCGGGGGAACCGTTGCCGCAGGCGCGGACCTTCACGCCGAGCGAGAGCCGCGCTGCGCCGCAGCGCGCGGTCTTGGCCCTGACGACGGCGTTCGGGACCTGCGGCAGGCCGGGAGCCAGCGCCGCCAGCTCCACCCAGCCTTCGTAAGGCAGCAGCGTGCGCCCGTCGGCACGCAGGCTGTGCTGCTCAAGGGCCCGTATCCTGGCCCAGGGCCCTGATATCTCCAGCAGCTCCGCTTTCTCGTTGAACACGAGCTGGCTCTCTATCAGCTTCTTCCTGTCGGAGGCCGCGGATGGCGGCGCGGAGTAAAGTTCGGCGCAGCGGGCTTTCACCCGCATGAAAGGGGAAAGGTCCCTCGCTATGATGTAGGCCAGGCCGTACTTGTTGGCCAGCCAGGCGCGCTCGAACTGATGTCTCGGGTATATCCTCTCCACCGAGGAGACCGAGGGGGCCGCGGGGTCGTTGACTATCACGTCGCCGGAGGCGGTGAAGCCGGTCATCACGAGGAGGTGGCCGGCGGTCCGCTTTATCGGCGAGCCGCGCAGCTCGCCCGGCCCGAAAGTGACGCTGGCTATCACCGGCACGCCGGCCTCAAGGAAGTCCCGCGCTTCCTCCAGCGAGTTCAGGCGCGTCAGCAGCGAATAGGCTCCGCGCGATCCCGCGTAGGCCGTGCTGAAGAACCAGTTGCCGAAGATGCCCGCCTTATAGTCCCGCGCGGCGAAAGCGGCGGCCAGCGGGGGCGTCTTCAGGCCCAGCCCGGCCAGGGCCATGGAAACGGAGACGGGGCTGCAGATATCCCGTGAGTGCTCCGCTTTGAGCGCCATCTGGGAGAGCCTGGGCACCCTGACCCTGAGCGCCGGCCTCTTCGGCGCCGGTCGGTCCGGGCGGAAGGGAAGGGCGGAGTCGGTATAGCAGGCGGCGGCCAGGCGCAGCAGCGGGGCCTTCCTCCCGGCGGAGCGGATGGTCAGACGGTAGCGGAAAGCGGAGGCCTTGTCCTTCAGCTTGAGTATATCCGTGTCCATCCGGCCGAACGGATTCTCCACGGGGGCGGCGCTGGCCGACCTGCCCGGCTCGAAAGAGCCGAAGCTGAACCAGGGGCTCCAGCCGCGCCCGGTCTTTACGCGGGCTTCCGCGGAGAAGGAGCCTCCGGACTGAAAGACCACGGAGGCCGAGAGCAGCAGCTGGTCGAAGGGGAAGAAGGCCGGAAGTTCTGGAGAGGTAAGTACGGCCTCGCGCGCGGGGTCCTTCACTATGAAGGCGCCGCCGGGATAGGCCGCCGGCGCCAGGTTGGTGGCGGACGCGGTCTTGAAGTCCCCGGGAAGCATATGCAGCAGGGTCCAGGAGCGCTGAGGGCCGCAGGCGGGGCGCTTGAGGCGCTGTGTCTTCATCAATCCAATCCTATCAAAATTGAAAAGGGATTTCAGAATATATACCATAGTAGAGAACGCGGTTTTTGACCCAAGGAGAAACAATGAGGAAACTCGCTTTATTCGCCCTTATGGCAGTGCCAGGCCTCGTCAGCGCGGCGGAGACCGAGATGACGCTCAAAGGCGTCAGCATGCCCGTAGCCATTCAGCAGGACGGCAGGAAGCTGGAGCTCAACGGCATGGGGGTCCGCACCAAGATAGTGTTCAAGGTCTACGTGGCCGGTCTGTACCTGGAGAAGACCTCCCGGGACGGCATGGCCGTAGCCTCCTCCGAGCAGCTCAAGCGCATAGAGCTGGTCTTCCTGCGCTCGGTGGACGGCAAGACCGTGGCCGAGGCCATAGCCGAGGGCTTCTCCAACAACGCCGGCGAAACGCTGCCCGCGCTGAACGACCGTATCGCCAAGATGGAGAAAATGATACCCGACGTGAAGAAAGGCGACAGGCTGGTGTTCGTTTACCGGCCCGGGACCGGGATAGAGATCACGGCCAACGGCAAGCCGGCCGGCTCCATAGAGGGCAAGGATTTCGCCGACGTGCTGTTCAAGGTCTGGGTGGGTGATAAGCCCGCCGATAAGTCCCTGAAGAACGGTCTGCTGGGTCTTTAATGGGCCTGCTTCTTCATTCCGGGCGCGCCGCGCTGGCGCGCCTGGCCCTTTTCCTGCTGCTGCTGCGGGCCATGTGCCCTTTCTGCCAGGCGGCTTCGGTGAAGCCTTTCATCGACGAGACCCTGGCCAGGACCGGGGAGACCCTGACCTCGCCGCTGCGCCTGGACGGGAACTCCGCGCTGTGGGCGGGAGGGCTCGCCGCCGGCGGCCTGCTGGTATATTCTGCCGACGGGCAGATACGGCATACCTTTTCCAAAAATCATTCCGGTCTCAATGACAGCCTGGCTTCCGTCTTCGAGAAGTTCGGCAACGGCGGCTACGAGATGGGCCTGCTGGGTGTCTATTCCGGCCTCTGCTACGTCTTCCACGGCAGGGAGGGCCTGCGCACCTCCGTGCTGGCGCTTGAGTCTTTCGCCGCGGCCAACGCCGCCGGCACGCTGGTGAAGTACACGGCGGGACGCGCCAGGCCTTACTCGGACCAGGGCAAGGGCATATTCAGGCCGTACAAGATGAAGACCGCCTATACCTCGTTCCCTTCCGGGCATACCACCAGCGCTTTCGCGATAGCCTCGGTCTTCGCCCGCCGCTGCGAATCCCCGTGGATAGGGGTGTCCGTCTACGCGCTGGCCACGGGCACGGCCCTGCAGCGCGTCTACGGCGACAAGCACTGGGCTTCCGACGTGTTCGCCGGGGCCGCCCTCGGCACCGCCGTAGGCCGCTGGGTGGCCGCGCCGCGCAACGGTGCGCCCTCGGCCATGCTGCTGCCGGTCTACGAGCGCGGCTACGCCGGAGCGGCCGCCGTTATCCCGTTCTGAGGCCCGATGAGGAGACCGGCCGCCTTGCTGCTTCTTCCCTTCCTGCCGGCCCTGGCCGCGGCGCAGCTGATAGTCTTCCAGCCGTCGCACCAGAGCGACACCGGCGAGAACTACAATGAGGCGCTGACCTGCAACGCCATCGTCGAGTACGCGATGGCCGCGGAGCCGCGCTACGGCGAGAAGAAGGTCTGGAGCTATTTCCAGCCGGGCCTGCACCACGCCGATACCGGCACGAACACGCTGAAGGCCCACACCAGCGATATCGAGGACGGCAAGATCTCCGGCTACGCCTGGGAGCTGGCCCGCTCCAACGAGATAAAGCCGCTGTTCTTCATAGGGGTGCACAACAACGGCGGCAGCGGGCGGCACGCCGTCTGGGGCTACATACACGACGGGGACAATATGGAGGCGGAGAACCGCCGCCTCTCCGATATCCTGATAGAGGAGATAGCCAGGGCTACGGACCTCGAGAACCGCGGCACGCACCTGGACAGCAGCACCGGCCGCAACGACTACCGCTGCGCCTCCACGGGCCGCCTGGCCTTCTACAGTATCGACGAGAACGTCAACAAGGCCCCGTACCGGGTGCTGCTCGAGATAGGCGATTCGGAGAAGAGCAGGGCCTTCCTGATATCCGAGGACGGGCGCAGGGCGGTGGGGGAGGCCATAAAACGCGGCCTCGCCAGGTTCTTCAAGTCGGAAGGTATCTCGGAATAGATCTATCGGGGCACCCAGGATCGAACTGGGGATTCATGCTCCCAAAGCACGCGTGATACCATTTCACCATGCCCCGATCGTCGCACCCCTCACGCTTCGCGTTCGGGGCGGTTAGCGCCGGGCCTTACAATGTGCGGGCCCGGTACGACGCGAGGGGAACGTGGTTCCCCTTCGCCGCTGCGCTATGCGCGTGCCGTATCAAGGGCTATGCCCTCCAGACGGCCTCGCTATTCCGGCATCGAGCCGGAACCGCTCGCTGAACCCCTCCTGCAAGGTCAGCGCTTATAAAAATGAGGCGCGCACTTTGCGGAGGATCCTACGGATATATTCTACTAAATAGAGCGTTGAGCCTTTCTGATGAAGGCCTCGGAGACCTTGTGTCGGCGGGTCTTGCGCACCAGCAGTTCGATGCCGGCCCCTGTGTAGGATTCGCTGCCGCGCGGCGAGCGGCCCAGCTGTTTCTCTAGCCATGCCGCCAGCGTGATGTTGCCCGTATCCGGCTTCAACCCCAGCTTCCGCATGATCTCGGCCATATCGGCCCCGCCGCCGGCTATCAGCCCGCCGCCCGCGGCGTACAGGTGCGGCGGCAGGCGGTCGTATTCGTCCTTTATCGGGCCGCCCACCAGCTGGCCTATCAGGTCCTCCAGGGTCAGCATTCCGAGGGTCTTGCCTTCCTCGTCGGTGACCAGCGCCATGTGGACGTTGCGGGTGATCATCTCCTCCAGCGCCCTCGGCGCGGGGGTGCCGGCGCGGATCTTCTCTATGGGCCGCGTGATGCCCGCCACATCCGGGGACCTCGCCCGCATCTTCAGCGCGTTGACTATGTCCTTGAAGTTCACGTAACCGATAACGCTGCCGGCGGACCAGTCGGTCTTCGTCACCGGGAAGCGGGTGTGCAGGTCCATGTGGGCTCGTATCAGCGCCTCCTGCAACGACATGTCGGACGGTATATAGGAGATGGCGGATACCGGTATCAGCAGTTCCTCCACCTTGCGGGTGGCCAGCTCCGCGGCGGCGTTCACTATCCGCTCTTCCATCTTGCCTATCAGGCTCTCGTCGCGGGCCTGGGCCGCGGCGTGCCGCAGCTCCGAAAGGGCGGCTTTCTCGGCGTACTGCGCGCGGTCAGGCAGCATGGTCTGCGTGGCGCGCATCATCCTCTTGACTATCAGCTCGAAGACGCTCACTACCGGGTAACAGAGCAGGTAGAGCCCCTTGAAGAAGGGGGAGAAGGTGAGCAGGATGAATTCCTTGTTCTCTATCGCGAAGATCTTCGGCATCAGCTCGCCGAATATTATGGTGACGAAGCTCAGGGGCAGGACGAAGAGGCCCAGCGCTAGGCCTTCGGCCAGGGCCTCGTTCAGGCCGTAGCGGTTCTCCAGGATGGGGGTTATGTACTCGTTGATGCCGGCGCCGCCGGTGGCCGCCGCGGCCGCCGCGGCAAGGGTGATGCCCAGCTGGATGAGGGAGAGGCTGGCCTCCATCCGCTCCTTCATGAACTGCGCGGATCCGGAGCCGGGGACGTTCTGCTCCTTCAGGTGGCGCATGCGCGCCTTGGAGACGGAGGCCAGCGCCATCTCGTACGCGGCGAAGCCGGCGTTGAAGACCAGCATCAGCGCTATGACCACCAGATCCGCCGGCAAACCGTGCATTATCCCCCCGGATTTTGACCTTATGTCGGAAAAAGATATAATAACAAAATATTCCGGGATGGTGTAACGGTAGCACGAGAGACTCTGAATCTCTTTGTCTAGGTTCGAATCCTAGTCCCGGAGCCAAATTTAGGCCCCCTTTCGAGGGGGCCTATTAATTTGGCTCCGGGACAGCGAGACATAATTATGTCTCGCGGTAGGATTCGAAAGCCGGACCTGCGAGGCCAGCAGGCC
>JAKAMO010000038.1 GCA_021812825.1 bacterium
CGTGGTCGGCGCCGTCGATGACCAGCTGCACGCCGCGCTTCAGGAAGTCGTTGTCGATGGCCTTGGCGTCGGCCTCCAGCGCCAGGAAGCCCTCGCGCTTGGCCTTCTGCGAGAGAGCGACGAACGTGGAGACCAGCTTGGAGGTGTCCTCTCCCTTGGAGGCCATCACCTTCTTGAGCACCTTGCCCACGCTGATGACCGAAGACAGCGGGAAATTGACCAGCAGCGCGCAGAACGTGCCGCCCATGACGATCAGGAAGGCCTCGGCGTTCAGGAACGGCTTGAAGCCGGCCATGCCCTCGCCCATGTAGACCGAGACTACGACGAAGCCGAAGAATACCACTATGCCGGTCAGCGTTGCTATGTCCATAAGCCGATGGGCCCCTTATTTCTTCTCGTAGCCTTCTAGCGGGTTGACGCATTTCCGCTCGGAATAGACCTTCTTCTTGTACTCTACGACCAGGGCTATCACCTCGTCCACCGGGTTCTTCACAAGGAACCTGTTGCCGGTGGCCAGGTTGATGACCGTGTCCGGGGCGGATTCCACGCTCTCTATGAGCTCGGCGTTGACCACCACGGTGGCGCCGTTGAGTTTCTGAAGTTTGATCATCGTAGTAATTATACTTTAATTCAAAAACGGGACAAGGCGGCGGAAACGCGCGTTCCCCCCGCCCCGCGGCTCCCCCGGCAGGGGATTACTGCTGGTGCTCCTCTTTCTTGCCCTTCAGCGCCCATTTCAGCCTGGAGGCCACGGAGGCCTCCATGTCCTTGTAGCGCCGCACCTCGGCGGAAAGTTCGTCCACGCGGGCGGTCAGCTCGGTGGCCTGGGCATCCGCGGCGGCCTGTATGGCGGCGGCATTGGAGCTCTCGGTCTCCAGCTGGGCGGCGGCCTCCTGGGCCGCGAGCTCCATCTGCTGGATCTTCTGCTTCAGGAAAAGCACCTCTGACTCGAAGCGGGAGCGGTTCTCGGCCTCTATGCGCAGGTTCTCGGCCTGGGCCTTGAGGTCCTCCGCGGCCTTCGCGGCACCGGAGGAGGAAGAGGAGGAAAGCTCGGCCAGCCGGGCCTCCAGCGCGGAGAACTTCTCGCGCAGCGCGGCCAGCTCGGCGGAGGTCTTCTGGCGCTCCTCCTCGGCCTCGCGGGCGGTCTTCTGGGCGTTCTCTTCCCTTACCACGGCCTCGGCGCGGCGGGCGTCGGACCTCTCGGCCTGCTCGTCGCGGCGCTTGGTCTCGGCCTCGGCGCGGGCCAGCTGCTCCTCGAAATCCTTCGCGCGGGCCGCTATGGTCTTATCGAAGACCGCGGCCTCGGCCGCCAGACGGCGGTTCTCGGCCTCCAGGCGCACTATAGCGTCGGCCGAGGAGGCGGCGGAAGCGCGGGCCTCGTGCAGCTCGGACGCATGGGAGGCCTCCAGCTGCTTCCTGACGGCCGCTTTCTCCGCTTCCAGCGCGGCTTCGTACTGCATCCGCAGCTGCGATACCCTGGAATCGAACTCGGCCTGGCGCTCGGCGGCGATGCGCGCGAGCTCGCCCTGATGCTCGCCGGAAAGCTTGGCAACGGCGGCCTGGTGCGCGCCGGCGGTCCTGGCGGCCTCCTCGCGGCGGACGGATTCCAGGCGGGACACCTCGGCCTGGTGGGCCGCGGCGGCCTGCGCCAGCTCCTGCTGGTGCACCGCGGACAGGCGGGACAGCTCCTCCTGGTGCAGGCGGGCGGCCTCGGCCATCTCCTCGGAATGCTTGGCGGCCAGCTCCACGGCGTAGCCGTTCTTGATCCTGTTTATCTCGGACTTCGCGGCGGCGGACCGCGACTCGAGCTCCTGCTGGTGGGCGGCCTTGATGCCGTCCAGCTCGGCCTTGAGCTTGCGGATCTCCTCCACCTGGCCGGCCATGGTCTGGGCGAGCTGCATCTTCTCCATCTTCAGCTGGCCGCGCTCCTTCTCGAGCACGGCGTTGATGGCCTGCACGCGGGAGACGAAGCCCTTCAGCTTCATCAGCTCGGATATCGCGCGGACCTTCTCGCCGGACACGTCGGCGATGGTCTTTTCCTTCTCCTGCAGCTGGGACTCGAAGCGCTCCGCCTCCCTGCGCAGGGCGTCGTTCATCTCGGCGTTCTTGCGGTCGGCTATCGAGCCGAGCTCGGCCTGCAAGCGGCCCATCTCGCCCCGCATCTTCTCGATCTCCGCGGAATGCTTCTCGGAAGCGTGCCTGGCCTCCATGCGGGAGGTCTCCTCGCGGGCCTTCAGCGAGGCGTTCTCCGACTTCACCTCGGCGATCTCCCGTTCCTTCTCGGGGATCATCTTTATATAGGACTCTATGGAAGCCTTCTCGCGGTCGGCGCGGGCCACCTCGTCGCGCAGCTTGGCTATCTCGCGCTCCGACATGGACCTCTCCATGGATACCTTGCGGTACTCGTCCTCCAGGTCGCGCAGCTTCTCGGAGGCGGACTTCAGCGAGCGGATGGTTTCCTCGCGGGAGGTGATCTCCTTCTGCCACTGGGCCTTCTCGTCCAGCCAGCGGCGCTCCATCTCCTGGAGCCGGTAGATGAAATGGCTCTCGACGTCCTTGCCCTGGACTTCGCGCTCGGTCATCTGGTTCTTGAGCGTCTGCATCCAGGTCTCGCGCTCCTGCGCGAGGCGGGTCTCGAGCTCCTTGATCTTGCTCTTGAGCGTGAGCCGCTCCTCCTCGACCTCGTGGTCGCGGCGGTCGCGGCGCATCTTCTCCTGGATGTCCTTCAGCGAGGACTCCACGCGGGAGGAAAGGGCCTCGTCCTGCTGGCTCTTCAGCGTGGCGAGCAGGGCCTTCTCCTTCTCGGAGGCCAGCAGCTTCTCCATGTCGTTGATCTTCTTCTCCAGCTTGTCCTTCTCCTCGGCCAGCCGGCGCGCCTCGGCGTCGTCCTTCTGAGGGGGCTGCTGGGGCGCGGGCTGCGCGGCGAAGCCGCCGGGGGCCATGGGCTGGAAGGCGGCCGGCGCGGCTCCGGGGAAAGAAGGCATGGACGGCATCGAAGGCAGGCCTGGCTTGCCGCCTGGAGGCGGCGGCAGGCCTGGCTTCATCGCACCCGGGGGAAGCGGGGGCATGCCTGGCGGCTTCGGCAGTTTGTTGTCCTTGTCGTCCATATTGAACATCGCGCCTAAAGCTGGTATCACGTAAATATTCTAAAAAAACCCCGTTTCGCTTTGGTTACAGACTTATTAACAACTTGCTCCTTCCATACGGCAGGCCTGCGAGTTCGCGGGTCCTGTCGATGGCTTCCTTCGTCAGGCACGGCGTCGCGAACTGGGCTATGCCCGTGCCGCATCAGGAGCTATGCTCATCAAGCGGCCACCGTGCAGAGCTCCCCACGCGGACCTGTCGCTTCGCTCCACTCGGCCCTCGCGCTACGCAAGCTCGGGCCTCCGCGACGGCCTTCCTCAGAAAGTCATCGCCACCCGCTCCAACCTGTCTGCCTGCCTGCTTCTCCCGCCATCCCAAGGCTTTGGACTGACGCCGGGGCCGGGTAAGCAAAACCTTCGCGAAGGCGAGGCTTGCATAGCGCCGAGCCTGAGTGATGAGCGAGGTCACGGTGTGGCCGAGCGGGTTTTGCGTCCCGACCCGGCGGCAGGCCCTAGCGCCCGACGCTCTGCTTGAAGCCGGCCAGCCATTCCTGCGCCGCCGGGTCGCCGGACAGGGCCGCGTACTTCTCGTAGGCCGCCACCGCGTCGTCCACCCGCTGCAAAGCGTAATAGGCCGCGCCCAGGTACTGCCAGGTCTGCGCGTCGCCGGGATTCAGCGAGACCGCGTACTCCAGGTACTGCAGGCTCTCCTGCACCTGGCCCTGGCCGTACATGTTCACTCCCGCGGCCGCGTACTGGGCGGCCTGCTGCAGCTGTTCCTGGCTGGGACCGGAAGGCTCCGCCGGAGCGGGTTGCTTCTGCCCGCCCAGGCTCTCGAACTTCTGGCGGCGGGCGTCCCCTGAGGACATCTCGGCCCCGTCTATGATATAGACCTCCTGGCTGCTGCCGCCGCGCGAAGCGATCTTGCCCTCGGCCTCCAGCTTCTTGATGGAGTCAAGTATCTTGCCCTGCGCCTCGTCGATCTGCACGGGGCTGACCTCGCCGGAGTACTCCATGATCTCCTTGACGGCGTTGACGGCGCCCTGCGACATGTTGGAGAAGAACTTGTTCACTATCGCGGGGTCGGCCTTCGCCAGCGCGCGCGCCACGTCCTCGTTGTTGAGGTTGCGGATGATGGACTGTATGTCGCGGTCCGAGAACTCCACCACGTCGTCGAACATCAGCACGATGCGCCGCACCTTGTCGTAGATATCGGGCTTCTGCGTCTTCAGGTACTCTATGATGTTCTTGCGGGTGCCGGGGTCGGAATCCTCCAGCATCTTGGAGAGGCGCTCGATGCCGCCCATCACGAAGTCCACGTTCTCGCGGATGTCCTTGTCTATGGAATCTATCTGCTCGCGGGTGGCCTGCCGCACCGTCAGGGCCTCCAGCGCCACGCGGCTCTGCATCTCCACCGGCAGCATCGACAGCGCCTGCCTGGACAGCTCAGGCTTCATATAGCTGAGGACCACGGCTATCACCCAGGGGTCCTCCTTCCTGAGCAGGAACAGGTAGATGAGGCGCTTGAGGTTCTCCTCGTTGAGGTACGTGAAAGGTTCGAATTTCTTCATAAGCTCGTCCTCGTCTTCCTGCTTCTCCTCCTCCTTCTGGAGGAAATTCATGTCTATGCTCTGGTGGCCCTCGGTCTTCTGCTCCTCTTCGCCCTCTCCGGCACCGCCGCCGCCCTCCTCCATCTTCTGCTCTATGTTGACCTCGGCGCCCGGCTTGGCCATCAGGGCCTTGATGTACTTGCGGAAGAAGCCCCACAGCGGACCGAACAGGAACAGTAAAAGTATAAGGAAAAGCAGCGCGTAAAGCAAAGGCAGGTACACCGAGGGACGCTTCAGGTCGTCCATCGGGTTGGCGGCCTTGAACTTGGTGGGCTTGAAGATGACCGTGGGGGCGTCCTTGCCGTGGATCTTGTACGGCACCAGAAAATCATCTATGCGGTCGCGGGCCAGCTTGATGGTATCCGCCGGCAGCGTTTCATCGTGGATGACCGTCAGCTGGAAGCGGGTTATTTCCGTCTCCAGCCCGTAGCGGGTCTCCTGCACGCCCTTGGCCTGCTGGGCCTGCTGGCCCTGGGCCGCCTCGGGGCGCTTATTGTCCCCCCCCAGCACGGAGCGGGGCTTCGGTATGCCGGGCAGGATGAAATTCGTATCGGCGGCCTCCTGGCCGGCGCCCTTCTCCTTGTACTTCTGCATCACGCCGAGGCCTTCCTTCGACTGCTCGGCCTTCTTGGCGATGACCTCCAGCTCCACGTCCGCGAAGACGAAGGACCTGTCCGCCCCGAGTATGGGGTCCAGGATCTCCTTCTTTATCTTCGTCTCCACCTCGCGACGCATCGAGTCCTGCTTCTGCATCAACGAGGTACCCATATCCTCCTGCGCGGGGGCGCCCGCCGGCAGGGCCGGGATGGCGGCAAGCAACAGAGCTGCGATGAGCCTCCTCATACGTATTTATTTTATCTATACCCTATTACAGAAACGTTTCAAAAACATTCAATCTTTTTACAGGAGGCGGCTTCCGGACGCGAGCGAATTTAGGGCGCAGGGGCCGAAGACTGAAGCGGACGGCCTAACGCGGAGGGTGGGGCGGGCGGCAAAACCTTCGCGGAAGGCGAGGCTTGCATAGCGCCGAGCCTGAGTGATGAGGCGCGCGCACGGTGTGCGCGACGCCGCGTTTTGCGACCGCCCCAGCCGGAGCCGCTTACTGCTGCACCTGCTTCATGAAGTTCTTCACCATCGCGTTGTTCGGGTTGATCTCCAGCACCTTCTCCCAGATGGCCTTGGCCTTGTCCTTCTGGTCCATCAGGTAGAAGGAGCTGCCCATGATCTCGAGCGCGGTCTCGTTGTTGGGCTCCAGCTCCAGGATGTCCTGCGCGCGCTTCATCGCCAGGTCGTACTTGCCCTCGTAGATGGCCGCGCGGGCGTCGTAGGTGCGCTGGTCGATGTAGGTGAAGATCTCGGGGCCCTCGGGCTTCTTGGTCAGCTCGCTGACGCCGGCCTCCTTCTCCACCATGTTCAGCAGCGAGAGCAGGCGGTCGTTCTTCGGGTCCTTGTTGAACGCGTGGCGCAGGATGTTGACCGAGGAGCGCAGGTCCTTGCCGTCCACGTAGGCGATCATGCCGCGGCGGGTCAGCGTGGGCACCTCGTCCGCGCCGGTGGCGTCCGGCACGAAGTCCATCGCGGCCTGCAGGCGGGTGACCATGCGGCGGATCTCGGGGTTGCCGGGGTCGGCGTCCATAGCGCTGCGCAGCTTCTCCATCGCGCGGGTGAAGTAGCCGCTCTTGAAGTACTGCAGCGCCTGGCGGATGATCTCGCGCACCTGGCGGTCGTGCTTGGCCCTGTTGCTCTGGCCGAGGCGCATCGTCACGGAGAACCGGGTGGTCGAGCCGAGGTCGTGCATGCCCTGGGCTATGTCGAAACCGAGGCTCTTGTACTTGATGCCGAGGCCGAAGTCGGCCTCCTGGATGCCGGGGGCGCCCATCACGCCGAAGCGCAGGGCCGCCCAGTACATCAGCCAGTACTCGCCGCCGAAGCGCCAGTTCATGCTGCCGCCCTGGGGCTTGTTCAGGTCGAAGCCGAACAGCAGGCTGCCCTTGAACAGCGACAGCGCCTGGCCGAACTTCAGCGTCAGCGGCAGCTTGTCCTCGGTGTCGCCGGAGGCCATCGAGAAGACGTTCTGGATGCCGACCGCGGCGCGGTAGGTGCGGGAGAACTTCTGCAGCATCGAGATGTCGATCGCGTTGAAGGAGTCGGCCGAGGTGTCCAGCGTGCGGCTGATGTTCTTGGCCATGATGCCGAAGGAGAGCTTGTCGGAGACCTCGCGGCCCCAGCTGAAGGCCAGCGCGCGCTCCACGCTGTCGAAGGTGCCGAGGGTCTTGACGTCTATGATCTCGTCGCCGGCCGGGTTGGCGGTGATGGAGATCTTCTCGAAGCCGACCGACTTAAGCTGGGTCATGCTGACGGCCCAGGTGCCCTTGCTGGTGGTGGGGTAGGCGAAGGTGAAGAAATTGAGGGTGGTGTCCGCGAACAGCGTGGCCTGCATCGCGGTGAACTCCTTGCGCTCCAGCAGGGTCAGGGCCGCGGGGTTCCAGTAGGAGGCGGAGGCGTCGTCCGCCACCGCGAAGAAGGCGCCGCCCATGCCCAGGCCGCGGGCGCCGGCGCCGTAGCTCATGAACGCGCCGGGCTGGCCGCCGCTCTGGGCCAGGGCGCCGGAGGCCGAAAGGGCAATAAAAAACCCCATGGCGAGGCCGAAGCGTATTATACGCTTCATTTCGGCCCATATAGCCAAGGGGGCAAAGGCATTACAAAGAATGCGTTTCATGTTTTCGGCAGCCTGACCCCCGCTTACATAGCGGGTCTTAGCTTTGCGCCGCCGGCTTTAGCCGGCTTTGCTATTATCGTAACAACACGGCGTTACAAAACCGTTACACTTTTACGGCATTAATATTATAGCAGACAATTCCGCTTTGTCAAGGGGTAATCCTTGACATGTCAACCCCACGCAAAACAGGCGATTTTCAGGAGTATATACTCCTAAATCCCCCCCGTCTAGGCCGCTTGAGGGGCATAGCCCCTGTTGCGGCACAGGCATAGCCTAGTGTATGACGCCTATCTTACGCAGAATGACCTTGCTGCCCTTGGGGCTGGAAGCCTTCACGCGCACTATATAGCCGCCCTTGGAGACCGTGCCGCCCAGGCCGTTCTTGCCATCCCACAGCACGTGGTTGGGACCCAGCGCGCCGCCGGGACTGCCGCTGGAGAAGTGGAACTCCTTGACCACGTAGCCCAGCAGGTCATAGATGGTCATAGTGACCTCGGCGTTGTCGTTGAGGCTGTAGGTGATGTCCACCCTGCCCTCCACGCCGCCCTTGCGCAGGTCCACCGGGTTCGGGAAGCTGGAGACCTTGCTCAACAACTCCTCGCCTATGGTCGTGCCGGCCGGAGTGGAGATGGTGGACCACTCGGAATGCAGACCGGCGAAGTTCCAACTGCGCACCCTGTAGGTATAGTAGGTACCCAGCTTGCGCGGCGTCTCACCGGGCACCGCGGGATCGCCGACCGTGTAGATGTTGTTGATGGCGCCGCCGGTCTTGAAGCCTGGGATGGCCGCGATGGTCTTCCAGACGGGGCTGGTGCCTTCGCGCTCCTGCACCTCGTAGGACATGATATTGGACTCGATGTCCTCGGACTGGTTCCACTTGAGCGTGTACGCCTGGCCGGAAGGCAGGCCCTTCGCCACCTGCGGCTCCGGCGCGCCGGGCACGCTCGGGTAGGAGGTGTCGAGGCGGTAGATCAGCACCGGAGCGCCGTTGACGCTGGGCACGTAGGTACCGTCGGCCATCCTGCCGCGGACGGACACCACGTAGGCGCGGTCGGAGACCGCCTCTCCCCAGGCCGTATGCGGTCCCTTGAAGGAGCCCTGCGCGCCGCGCTCTATGACCTTGAACGTGACAGCGTCGAGCTTGGAGACCAGCATGATCTCGTCGCCGACATAGACTATGCCCTCGGCCGCGAAACCCTCGGTGGACAACACGGTGAACGACGAGGTATTGACCTCTATGCGGCTGGTCAGCTTGGTGATATGTCCGGGAGACAGGGCCACGTTGGTGACGCTGCCGGACAGCTTGGCGCCCACCGACTGCCAGGTGTTCTTGATCCCGGTCGGGTCGGAGTAGTTGTCGCCGAGCGAGACCTCGTAGGACACCACGGCCCCCGAAGCGGGGTTCCAGATGGCCGGGACCTCGGTGGTCTTGGAGGACCAGACAGCGGGCACCGCGCCCAGGTCGGAAACGGCCATCAGGATCCTGGAGTTCTTGACATTGTCTCCTACGAAGTACAGCGGCTTGCCGGTGCCGTCGTCCACGATCTTGTCCGGCACGTAGTCCAGGTTGGACTCGAAGTCCAGCAGGCCGTCGCCATCCTCGTCGAACGTGGGCATGCCGGAATTGTTCAGCGAGACGTTCCTGCACTGGCCGGTGCCGTAGAAGTCGAAGTTGTCCGGCACGCCGTCTCCGTTGATGTCTATCAGCGGCTCCGACGGAGAGCACTTGCCCGGATAGTTGTAGATCCAGCGGCTCGGGTCCGAGACCGGCTGGTTGCCGGAGCCGTGCACCACGTTGCCGCTGGAGTCCAGCAGCGCGTAGGCCGGGTAGCCGTTGGAGGCCAGCATGATCGGGGCGAACACCGGCGTCAGCGGGATGATGGCCGGGGAGATCAGCACCTCGTTGGAGACCATCGGGTACGTGTCGGAGTAGTTCTGGCCGGCGGCCAGCGGCAGGCCGCCCAGGCCCTTGAGGTCGGTGAACGCGGAGAGCGCCAGGCTCGCGAGATGGCCGAGCGTATCGGCTCCGGAGAGATCGGCGGAGGAGCTTATGTCCGCGGTCAGGTGCAGGGTCACGCCGGCGGTGGAAACTATGGTGTAGGGCAGGTTGCCGTCCATTATATCCACCACTACGCCGCTCTTGAACGGGTTGGTCGAGGAATGCGCCACGTAGCCCAGGCGGTGGTCCGTTATCGGGCTGAACGCCCCGTCGCCGTCGTCCTTCCACAGCGAGACCCCGGCGAAGTCGCCGTCGCCGTAGCCGGCGGTGGCGGTGCTTATGCTGCCGCCCTGCGTGAATTTGACCTGGCCTATCGCCACGAAATCCGACTGGGTCGCCAGCGTGAACGTCAGCATCGGCACGTTCCTGGTGTTCTTTTCGGCCGACTTCGGCGAGACGTTGACCGAGTTCACCGCCAGCGTGATGGCACGGATAGGCACCAGGCTGGTGCTGAACGGATAGGTGTCGACATAGTTGCCCTTAGGCAGCGCCTTGTTGATGCCTATGTATATTTCCGGCGAGATGTCGTGCGGAACGTTGACGGTCAGCCAGGACTTGTCGCGCACCATCAGGCCGACCTTGTTGGCCTTGATGGCCATTTCGCCGATGTCGTACACGGCGAAGAAGGTCTGGGCCAGCGGGCTCAGCGTCTGCGTCTGCGACAGGTTGATGGTTATCTGCGTGTTAAGCGCGTTCTCCTGGTCGAACAGGTCCACCTTGCGCACAAGGGAGCCTGCGGCATGGTTGACCCTGGGAGTGATGAAGTCGCCGAGACGCTCGCCCCTGGAGATCACGTTCAGGTAGGGCTTGCCGGACGGCGAGATGCCGGTGCCGCTGAACGTCATCAGCTCGGCGTCGCTGACGTACAGGCGGCCCGCGGACGGGAAACCCTTGGTGGACTCGACCACCAGCTGGAACGGCACCGTGTCGGTCGAGGAGACGAGGGCGGCAAGGGAGCTCCTGGCCTCGGAGATATTGACGTCGTTTACGTCGAGGATGTCGTTCTGGTTGGAGTCCTGGTAGATCGACACGAACTTGACGTCGGTGTTCTTGCCGAACGGAGCGTTCGGGTCGTTGGAGGCGCCGGTGCGCTGCACCTTGATGGCGCTCCAGCGGGCGTTGCCGGCCTCGGTGATCAGGTTGAAGCGCGCCATAGGCACTCCCACCTGGGCCTGGCCTATGCCGCCGGTCTGCACCAGGTTCGCGGCCATGTCCATGGCGCCGAGCGTGACGTTCGAGGCTATCTCGTTTATCTTCACCGGCGCGGTGTTGATCGGCCAGGTGGAGAGGCTGATGGTGTTCGGGATGCCGATGGTGAAGTCGGCGGCCGAGTTGATATTGAGCGCGGCGGTGGTGCCCACGATGGCGAACTGCGACAGGTCGTAGCTGATGAACGCGCAGGCCGGGGTGGTCGTGATGACTATCGGCGTCTTCAGCGTGATGTTGATGGTGCTGGACGAGAAGGCCTCGTTGCCGTAACTCATCATGTGCGGGTAGAGGCCCGCCGTACTGGTGGACGTGTCGGCGGAATCCAGCAGGCAGTTCTCGTTGGAGTCGGTCCAGACCTTTATCAGGTCGATATCCGAATCGTTCGCCGTGCCGCGGCGGTTGAGCTTTATGCCCTGCAGCAGGGCGGAGGTCTTGTCCACGCTCATGCGCATCGCCAGCAGGCCGACGTTCTTGTCGTTCTGCACGGCCGATACGGGCGAGATGTCCTCCGGCACCAGGTAGACGTTGTTCTGCGTCGGCATCACCACGTCTATCGCGCTGGCGGCCGGGTTCAGGAACTGCGCGGTATGCCCCGAGTTCTCCGGACCGAAGAAGAAGTTGGTCTCCAGCGGCACCTCTACTCCCAGCACGTCGTTCTTGGGCGTGAGCTGGTCGTGCGAGAACCTGGAGGCCTTATCTATGTCCATCGTGACGAAGACCATGGTCGGCGTGGAGTTGATCACCACGTAGTCCTGGTTGGCCAGGGCCGGGTCCTTCACGTAGATGCTGGCCTTACCGACCGGGTCGTTCTCTCCGAAGCGCCCGTAGCCTATCAGCACGTCGGAGGTGTTCAGCCCGGTGACAGGGTCGCGGTCGAACACGCCGTTGCCGTTGTCCTTCCAGACGCGGATCAGGCTGACGTCGGAGTCGTAGCCGTTCAGGCCCGACGGCTGCCGGCGGGACAGGCGGAAACCCTTCCAGCGCACGCCGTAGCCGGAGGTCAGCAGCGTCATCCTCATGAACGGATAGTTATCCGTCCCCTGCTGCACCATCGTGCCGATCGCCGAACCGGAGGAATGCTGGACCATGGGAGTGTCGAACACGCCGCGGGTGACCATCGTTATCGCGCCGGCCGCAGTGTTCCCGTAATGGACTATCTCGTTGTCCACCATCAGGTAGCCGGAGGACGGGATGTTGGCCGTGGAGCTCACCAGCCAGGCCGCGTCCATAGGCCCTGGGCTCACGACGTCCTGGGCCAGACGCAGCGTGGCGGTGGAGGCGCCGCCTCCGGGGGCGAACAGCGGCTCGGTGAGCACCGTGACGGTGCTCGGCGACGAGATTATCTCCCTGACCCTGGACACGTACGTCAGGTTCGAGGTCGAGGAGAAGACGTTCGGCAGCGACAGCGAGTTCTTCGCGGTGTCGTCGAAGAACGGGCTGGACTGCGGGAAGGATTCGGGCTTCAGGTACGCGCCGAGGTAACGCGGGTTGCCCAGCGAATCGTTGGGCATGGCCGAGTCCCTGATATCGTAGGTCACGAAGTACCTTCTGGAAACGTTCTTGGTCTTGGCCTCGTCCGCCGTCATGACGCGCTGCTCGGAGCTCAGGTCCACCCTGGACACGAGCGGACCGTATATCGTGTTGCCGAAGGTGCCGGAACCCACCTGCTCGTCCGCCGCGCCGAGGAAGCCGTTGTCGTCCTTGTCGTACCAGATCTTTACCGCGGTGACGTCCACGGCCGCGTTGCCTTCCTTGGCCACGGTGCCGGTGGCGTATACCAGCAGCCAGCGCCATTTGGCGTCAGCGACGTCGGTCTCCATCGTGAACTGCAGTACCGGCTGATTGAGCGCCTTCTGCTGCAGCGTGGCCCCGAGGACCGTATCGGAGGCTTTGATCAGGACCGCGTCCGCGTACTCGTTGACACGGCCTATCAGCGACAGCGTCTTGCCGAGCACCGGCACGCCGATGTTGGTGGCGCTCATGAACTTCGGCGACTCGATGTAGAAGTAGTCGGTCGCGCGCATGGCCATGCCCAGGTTCGAGAAGTTGGAGACGTTGGCCAGCGGATCTATATCGTACGTGAGGAAGTAGTCCTTCGGGTCGGTGTAGAGCGTCTGGCCGTCGAGACTGCCACCCTCTCCCACGAGCGGGAGTATGGCCTGGCCGGAGATCACCGTACCGCTGGCCCAGATCACCTGGCTGGTGCCCTCCGCGCCGCGCGTGAGGCCGCCGAATGTATTGTTCAACACGTTGACCGTGGTGTAGTAGATGACCTCCTTCAGAGAAGGGTCCGCCTGGTCATCGTTGACGATCAAGCGCCCCGGGGCCATCGGGAAGAACGGCGCGTCCGACGGGAAGAACTTCTGCACGTCGGTCACGCGGACCACGGTGTCGGTGGAGACCAGCGGGGTTTTCAGCGTGTCGTACGGGAAGACGCGCTTGTTGGCGCCCACCAGCACCACCTCGGTGTCCTTCACAGTGCCGGTGGTCTCCAGCAGGCCGTCCTTGTTGGTGTCGTACCAGAGGCTGATGCGCTTGACGTCCGAGACCTTGTTCCAGGCCGCGCTGCCGCCGTTCTCGGCCGCGGTGACCCAGCGGTCCAGCTTCACGCCGCGCCAGACAGCGGACCCCAGCGAGTCCTTGATGTTCAGCGTCAGGCGGGCGACCGGTTTGTTGACGTCGTTCTGCGTGACGAACGAAGGCTTGCTGAAATCGTTGGGCGCCGACTTGTTGACGTCGGCCAGGTACACCATGTCGGAGGTGGCGTAGAGCGGGACCGTGGAGGAGACTATCGGCGCGAAGGTGCCCACGATGCCGTCTATCAGGCTGACGCCGGAGTTTTCCAGGCGGGCGCCGTGCGTCATATTGGGGATGGCGTCCGGCTGGAACTCGTAGACCACGAAATAGGTCTTGGTGGCTATGGAGATCTCGCCGTCCACCCCGGGGTTGTACAGCGGCAGCACGAAGGTGCCCGGGTCCGCCGGGTTGAAGGTAGGCGGGTTGGCGGGGTCCGTGACCTCCTTATCGATGGCCTGGCCGAACTTGCCGTCGCCGTCGTCGAGGAACAGCCGAACGCTCTTAAGGTCCGAGCCGGAGCCGGTGCCGGTCTTGATGACCTTGAAGGACTTGAGCGTGCCGACGAAGTTGTCCGTCCACGCGTGGATCGCCAGGAAGCCGGCGCGCGCCACGCCCTGTTCCACGTAGCTGTACTGGGCGGCGTCGACGCCGGCCTGCCACCAGGCGCCGATGTCGTCGCCCTTGATCTGCACGGTGGCCGGCTGGTTGCGCACCGGGGAGGTGGCGGTCTGGACCGGGAAGTTGTTGTACGCCACGCCGACGTAGGTGGAATCCAGCACCACGAACGACGGGTTATCCATGACCAGCGCCAGGCTGCGCGGCGTGGCGGCCACGGTGGACATCCTGACCGCGAAGAAGAAGTTGCGCGCCGAGTTCGAGACGATGGCCGCGGTGGACACCTTGGCGGCGAGGTCGTCGAACCTCCAGCCCATCAGCGAGGGGTCCCAGGTGCCGCTGGACATGAAGATGTCCACGGGCGAGGCGCCGAGGGTGGCCTCGCCGTCGAAAAGGCCGAGCGCGCCGGCGGAGGGGTTGTCGGCGTACATGCCGATCTCGATCACGTCGGAATAGGAGAGAGTGCCCGAGCTCTTCACCTGGACCGACTTCAGGTAGGCGGGCGGCGCGCCGGCCGGCTGCGTCTGCATCTTCAGACGCAGCATCGGCACTGGGGCCGGGATGTCGGCTATCACGCCGTCGCCCTGGTAGATGGCCACCTTGTTGATGCCTATGGAGGTCTTGCTGACCGGCAGCGGGTCCTCGGGAGAGAAGTCGGTGGGCGTTATCACGAGACCGGAGAGCACCACGTCCCCGCTGGAGCCCTGCGGCATGCCGCGGGCGCTGTCGTTGGTGTAGCCGTAGACCCCGGGCATGTGATAGTCCGTCACGTTTATCTTCAGCGTCTCGACCATCGTGTCGTAGACCATCAGCGTGCGCACGCCCTGGTCGGCCTGCAGGAACGTATAGTCCGTGGTGTTGTTGATATAGTCGCGCAGGTCGGCCGAACCTTTGGAGTTCGTGGCCATGTTGATCTTGCCGACGTAGTAGTTGCCGTTCACCGTGTCTCCGGTGGCGATGTTCCCGAAGCGGTCCCTGGCGCGCAGCGTGATATAGCCGGGGGTCTGCACGCGCAGCGGACTGCCCAGCGTATAGGTATGGTGCAGCGTGAAGTACGCGGCGGTACTTGGCGTGATGTACTCGTCCTGCGAGATGGTCGGCAGCGTGATATTGTCCGCCGAGATGTACGGGTTGGCCAGCAACGTGGCGGTGCCGACCATAGTGTCCCAGACGTACATATTGGCGAAGGAATAGCCGGCCGGGATATCCAGCGGCAGCGGGTTGGTGCTCAGCAGTTTCCAGCTCGGGTTGGAGGCGAGGACGGGGGCGTACGGATCTATGCCGCCGAACGTGGTGTTGCGCACCGCGGAGAAGAGCACCGTCACCGGGGTGTTTGTGGTGGTGTTGTTGTCGTAGGCGTCGCGCAGCGACACGGTCACCACGGTGGTCGTGGTAAGACCGGAGGCGTAATCGGCGTATTGGACGGTGGTGCCGGCCACGAGGCGGCGCGGCTGGGTATAGAAGGTCACGTGGTCCGGATGGGCCGGCACCACGGTGTACGACGAGACCGCCGGCAGCCAGCCCTTGGGCTGCAGCGTCGCCACCGTCAGTTGATGCGTCGGGAACGAGGCCAGCGTATCTATCATGTAGAAGCCGGTACTGGCCTGGCCGAGGTCCAGCTTCGCTGAGCCGGGGTTAGGCACGAAATTGCCGGGGTCCGGCGCGGAGAAGGACACGTTCCCGAGCGAGTCCGAGGCCAGCGTGAACGCCACGCCCGCGCCGGCCGCGTCCTCCTGTCCGCCGGCCACCGGCGTCGGATTGCCGTAGTGGTCCTCTATAGAGAGCATGAAGTTCTGCGAGGTGGCGCCCGCCGTCAGCACCTGGCCGGCCGCGCTGCTGACGTTGACACGGTAGGTCAGGTCCGGCAGCACGACCACCGACTGTGTGGAGGCCGCCCAGCCCGCGCGGTCCGGCACGGAGACCTGTATTATCGGGCGTACCGGCGCGGCGGAGGAGGCGTAGACCGTGGAGGCCGTGGTATCCAGATAGTAGAAGGTCGCCACGTAGGAATCGAGCGGGATATTCACCGTGGTGATTGTGGACGCGAAGACGGGCGGGAAGGTGCCGGAGGTGGCGCTGGAGGCGGAGAAGCAATACGAGTCGTTTATCAGCGACGGCTGCCTGAACACCTGCGTGGAACCGGTGACGGAATAGGTGGTCAGAAGCACCTTTATATTGTCCGTGCTTACCGACGGGTTCTGGAACATGTCGCGCAGCAGGGCCCTGAAATAGACCACGTTGCCCAGCGGGCCGCTCAACGGACCCGTGACCTTGCCGGCGGTCTCCTTGCGCTGGGTATTCCCGAAGGCCACCTCGGCCACCTGTGACGGGTCCACCCGCAGCTGGTGTATAGCCGGCTGCATCGAGCCGGAGCGGGCCTCGAGCTGCCAATACCCGGGCCGGCCGCCTTCCGCGGTGTTCGCGGCGGGCGAAGTGCCGGAATACGAGGAGGTCCTGTCATGATAGCGGAACGAGGCCATGGTCATCCCGGCCGGGATGACCACGGAGTTGATGAACTGCGCATTGTCGGTGTCGCGGAAACCGTAGTCGTGCGTGCCGCCGGTCGGGTCGCCGAACGTGCCCAGGACCCTGCCCAGCGCGGTATGCACGTTTATCTGCGAGGAAGGCAGGCCGAGATACACGCCGGTCTCGCCCTGTTTTGTCGCGTTATCGAAATCGTCGCGGCGCTCCACCGTGAAGTAGGCGCCGGTGCCGGCCATCTCCATGATGCCCACCAGCGCCACGGCCTGGCTGGAGACATAGACCAGTTTGGACGGCGTGCCGCCGGTCGTGGTCAGCTGGCCGCTGACGTTCTGCCGCGCCGCCACGTAGGTGCCGTACGAGGCGGGCACCAGAGTGGTAGTGCCTATCCAGACGCGCGCCCAATCGCCGGACTTGCTGGACACCTGGTAGGCGATGGGCGTGGATACGCCGACCTGGCCGTTCGTGTCGGTATAGACGCGGGTAGAAACGCCCATGTTTATCCATGACACGCCGGACTTATACACGAACGTTCCCGTGGAGCCGTAAACCTCGCTGATGTCCACCTGGGCCGGCAGGCCGCCAGAGGAGATGTTGTTGTCGAAGGCGTCGGTCAGCTGGGCGGTGAGCACCTGCACGCCCGGGGCCAGCAGCGAACCGGCCGGGACCTCGGTGTCGCCATTGGGGATAACCCTGTACACGGTGGGATCGCCCGGCAGCACCTCGAGGGCCAGCGGCGGCGTCATGGCTATGACCGGATTGAGGGAGTCGTTCACGCCGATGGTATCCGGACCGGCCTTCTTCAGAGTGAACCAGTTGGTCAGCGTCTTCACGCCGTAGTCGGAGGCGGCGAAGCCGGTCGTCACGTCGGCCAGGCCCGGGTCCTGTATGGCGTTGACCTGGTCGGTCACCACGAAGGCGGCGGTGCCCAGGTACACGTTGGGACCGGTGGAACAGATGTTGTCGTACGCGTCCCTGACGTACAGCATGGCCGAGAACGGAGCGCCGGCCACCACCCTGGTGGACGCTGTCACCAGCAGCATGCCGGAGGCGGGACCCGGGTTCACGGTGAGCGTGGATATGCCGGCCTGGTAGGCGCCGGTCTGCGGCGCGGAGGCGGCGGTGGTGGCCGCCGTCACGGTATAGCTGCTTATGGAAGTACGGGGATCCATCGAGAACAGCACGCTGCCGTTGGAGAGCGTCTGCGCGGCCGGCGGGACGACCTTGGGATCGCCGGCCATCGTGATCGCGACCTCGGGCATCGCGGCCACGGGGTTCGTGTTCTGAGAAGACCCGGTGGCGTCGGTGGCCCTGTTATAGAACTTATCGGTCAGATAGACGTTGGCGAACAGCGAGCCCGTCCCGATGGTGTGCTGGGAGGGCGGGCCGTTACGGCCGGGCCAGGCGACCGAGGCGCTGGCGCAGGGCGGACTGATATTGCACTTGCCTTCCACCAGGGACTGGCCGGGCAGCACCACCTCGAGACGGGTGGCCGTGGAGGAGTAGACCTTCAGGGAGACCTTCGCCGCCGCGTCGTCGTTGCGGCAGAGGCCGCCGTTGGCGGAACAGACCTCGTTATCGGCGGCCAGGACCGGGAACACCTTGACCGAGGCCGCGAAAGCGCGGGTGACCAGGTTCAGCGGCACCTGCAGCGAGCCGTAGTTGAGCGGGACGCTGGAGGAGTCCATGTCGTACTGGTCCGAAGTCATCAGGTAGACGGTCGGGCCAACCGAGAGACCGTTGTAGACGTTCATGTAACGGTCCACCAGGTTGACGGTGGCCATGAACTGGGTGCCGGCCGTGGCCGTGGAGGGCGTGTACAGGCGCCCGCCGGACGGGTAGTCGCCGGAACCCGGGACCGCGGTCTGGCCCGGCAGCACCAGCTGCAGGCCCATGGGCGCGGCCGGGTGGACGGTGAACGTGGAGGACTTCGGGTCGTCCGCGAGACCGGAGCCGCCGAAGTCGGTGGCGCTCAGGTAATGAGTGGCGGCGCGCAGCATCGAGAAGTAGATGAGATTGGTGTAGCCGAAGGCCGTATCGACCGCGGCCGTGCTGACGGCCGGCACGAAGCTGTCGGTCGGCGTGTTGACCTTGACGTCCACCGGCCTGCCGGGCACCAGGTTGAAATAGTCGTCCACCACTCCGACGCGGACCTTGAAGTCGGTGCTGCCCGCCGTGGTATCGAGCGGAGTCCCGGCCTTGCCCGTGGACGAGCCCTGGCTGAAGCTCTCTCCCGGCAGCACCAGCAGCAGGCGCTTGGGCACGCCGGGGGCGACGTTGACCGTGGTGGCTATGTCCTGGGCCAGCGTCGGGCCGCCGGGCACTCCCGGCACGGCCTGCTTGGCGGTCAGCACCAGGCTGCCCGCCCTGATCGGCGTCACGACGAAAGTGGCGGAGCCTATCACTACCTGCGACGAGGGCGATATCGTCGCCGCGGGGTCGTCGGAGGTGAGCTGTATGGCCTGGCTGGTCCCCGAGGTCAGGTTCCAGAAGGAGTCGGTTATGTCCACCGTGACCGTGAAGGTGGAGCCGGCCTGCTGCGGGTTGGGAGATCCGTTCCTGCCGTTGCCGGTGGAGCCGGGCTCGCGGTTCTCCCCCTCGATCATCGCACGTATCCTGGTGGGCGTGTAAGGTATGAGCTTGAAGCCGCCGCTGGGCGTCGTTCCCAGGTTCGGGAAGGTGCCGCTCTGGTCGGCCACGGTGATGATCCTGTCCCCGGCGGTGCGCAGCGCTATGTTGGAGACGGTCAGGCTGCCGCCCGTCATGCTGTAGAGGCCCAGGTCCGCCATGAACGGATCGTTAGTGGTCACGCGCATCGCCTTGTTCAACGAGAGATCGGACACTCTGTTGTAACGCGAGTCGGCGGCGTAGACCTGCGCGTTGAAGTAGACGCCGGCTGTCTGCGTGGAGATGCTGCCGGTCACGCCATAGGGCGACACAACCTTGCCAGGCACCAGGTACTGGGTGGGCAGCAGCACTATCAGCCTGGAAGCCTGGCCGGTGTTCACGATCACACCGGAGTCGGTGCTGGTGGAGAGCTGAGGAGTTATGCTGTCGTTGTCCACCGCGTCTATGACCAGGTTGGACGTGGCCGCGCTGGGCACGAAGCCGTCTATGATCGCCTCGCCGTTGGCCAACGCCTGCGCCGGCGGCATCACTGCGTAGATGTCGTTGGAGTAGAGCTTCACCGAGCGGCCGTCCGAGGCCAGGTTGCCGAAATCGTCCACGGAGCGCACCGTTATCTGGTAGGTGGTGCCGGCCGTGAGCGGACCGGCGGAGCCCGTCTTGCCGCCTATGGCCCCCTCGTCGGCGGTCTCGGAGGGCACCATCAGCAGCAGGTGCCTGGCCGGGGCCGGGTTCACCACGATTCCGGCGACCGTGTCGGTGCTGAAGCGCGTGCCGGTGGCGCCGGTATCGGTGACGGTGACGGTCAGGCCGGGCGACTGGTTGCGGGTCACCGGGATGACGCTGAACGTGGTCGTGCCGCCGATGAGGCTGCGCACGTTGTAGGTCGGGTACGGCGGCAGGCCGCGGACCTGGATGTTGGGGTCGTTCGGGAAAGCTATCTTCACCTGGGGCGTATTGGAGGAGACGGCCAGGAACGGCGTGGTGCCGCGCACGACGTTATAATAATCGTCGGTCAGGTAGACGGCCATCTGCACTGTGTCTCCGGCCGTCAGGACCGAAGGAGAGTTCAGCTTGCCGCCGGTGGCCGGGTTGGAATCGTACGGCGGCAGGCCGGGCTCCAGGCTCTGGCCGGGGGCCACGAGATGCAGCTTGACCGGCTTGTTCCACCAGACCTTCACCGGGTTAGGGGTATAGTAGACCGAGGTGGCCGGCGGCAGCGAGTCGCTCTCGGCCTTGATGATATGGGTGGAGGCGACGACCGGAGTGAAGATGAACGAAGTGGCGCCGGAGACCAGCGTCATCGACGACGGATTGATGTCGTATTTATCGGTCGGGATGGACGCGTAGACCTTGAACGCAGCGGCGGTATCGGTGTTGTAATAGGGGTCCACGCCGTAGACGGCTACCTGGAAGGTCGCGCCGGCCAGCAGGTCCGAGACGGTCCCGGTCTTGCCGAACGGCTGCACGTCCCACTTGCCCTGCACGCGGCTCTCTCCGGGGAACATCGCCAGCAAGCGGTCGGCCGCCTGCGCCACCACCTTGACGGCGGTGGACGGGTTGCGGGCGTTGGTATATAGGCCCTGGCCGGAGGCGGAGACGCTCCAGCCGGTGCCGGAAGCGGAGACCAGCGTCCTGTTTATCGTAGCAGAACCCACGAAATCGACGTAGGCGTCGGCGGAGAGGTTGTCGTTGTTCGGATCGTTGTCCGTTACGTATACGTGCGCGGCCGAGGAGACCACGAGGTTCCAGTATTTATCGGTGACCTGCAGCAGGAACGGCACGCTGGAGCCTGCGGGCTTGACGCGGGGCGTGCCGGTGCTGCCCTCGACCCCGGCCTCGGTGCGGCCGGCCGAAGGCAGCTGGCCGGCGGGGTCGTAGTCGGCTATGACCTGCACGCGGTCGGGCGTGGTGGGGTTCACCGTGACGCCGCGCGTGCCGAAGATGGCCGGATTGTCCCTGTCCTCGGCGCGCAACGTGCGGATGGCCGCCTTGCGCAGGCGCACCTGGAAGGTCTTAATGCCGTAGTCCGACGGCAGGAACGTATACTGCTTAGGCAGGCCGTGGTAGTCGTCTATCACGTCGTCGTTGTCCATGTTCTCCGGGCCGCCGGGCACGCCGTCCACGTAGAAGTTCACGGTGCCGATATATGCGGCGGCCTTGTTGCCGGAGCCGTTCAGGCCGTCCCTGGCCTCCACGGTCAGGTTCACGTCCTGGCCGGCCGAAACAGGGTCCGCGGACAGCGTCACCATGAAGCTCTTGGCCGGGGCCGAGATGTAGAACTTGGGACCCTGGTCGATGATGGTCTCCACGTTGCCGGCGTTGTCGGTCACGCGCACCCAGGCGGCGTACGCGTCGCCGCGCACCCAGCAGGTATGGGCCGCGCGTTCGGCATCGCCGGCCACGAAATCCGGCGGCAGGCCAGGACCGTCGCAGACAAGGCCGGTGTACTGCCAGTTCGGGTCGGCGAACTGCGCCTGCACCCACGTCTCCGCGCCGGAGGAGGGCGTCCAGGTGGAGCCGTTCCAGAAATAGCCGGAATTGTCCCAGCCGCCGTAGTTCACCGGGCCGGCCGAGGCCATGGCGGGAGCGGTATCGCGGAAGACCAGCACCTCCACCTTGCCGCGGTGCCACGGCAGCGTCGGGAACACGCCGGCGCCGGTGCCGTCTATGCCGGCGGTATAACCGGGGTCCGACGGATGGCCGTAGAGCTGCGTGTTGTCCTCCTGCACGACGGAGTTCGCCGGGCCGCTGATGGAGGACTGCGGCTCCGTCTGGTCGAACAGGAAGCGCGACTGGCCCACTATGTCCTGCACGTTGCCGATGAAGTCGGTGGCGGAGGACTTCACCACGTAGTGCTGGCCGGTGGCGAACGACAGCAGCACGTTGGTGTAGGTCCAGGAGGACGGGAACAGGTTGGCCGGCAGAATAGGCAGCCAGTACTCCGGGACGCTGTTAAAGCCGGAGCCGTCGAAGTACTTGGCCCCCCCGGTCTCGTCCTGGCTGAGTATCGAGATCCTGGCAGAGGCCACGGAGGTGGAGGCGTCCACCGAGGTGCCCCAGATGGTGTTCAGGCTGTTGTAGGCCGTGTCGGGGCCGGGCTGCACCGGGGCGGAGAGGGGCGGCACGTTGTCGAACACGAAGTTGCGCGTGCTCAGCGTGACCTCCTGGTTGGTGGTGGAATCCACGGCGCGCGTCACCACGTAGAACGTCTTGCCGTTGGCATGGTCGTGCGTGCCCTCCTTCCAGGCGAAGTTGATGGTCCCGGGGTTGGTGAAATCGGAGTTGGAATAGGACCATGGCAGGGTGGTCAGCTTCGGGCCGGGCGCCCCGGCTATCGACCACCAGCCGGTGTCCGACGCGGACCAGTGCGGCGCGACTGGCTGCCAGTAATAGGTGGCCCCGCCGGAGAGGTACCACATGCGGATGCGGACGTCGTTGACGGCCGAGGTCAGGTCCAGCGAGGTGCCGGTGATGGCCGCCATCGAGGAATAGAACACGCCGTCCGCCGGAGGATACGTGATGCGCGACGCCGGCGGCACGTTGTCGAAGCTGAACGTGGAGGAGGCCGTGGAGTAGTTCCCGGCGCGATCGCTGGCCTTCACGTCCACGCGCAGCTCCCCGTCGCGGTTGGGCCACGGCAACGAGGCCGTGTTGTAGGTCCACGTGAACGGCGCCCCGGAGGAGGAGGAACTGGCCGCGACGTTCCAGATCTCCGGGAAGCCCGTGCAGTCGGTGTCCACCCAGCCGGGGAGGGCCGTGATGCCGCAGTTGCCGCTGCCCTCCATCCAGTAGCGGTTGATCGAAATGTCGTAGATGCGCACGCGGGGGAAGTCCACGTTGAAGGAGTCGGACGCGGTACCGGACACCTGCGGGATCGTGATGCTGCGCGAGCCGTTCGGCGGCGTCAGCACCTTCGCGGTGGGGCTGGACACGTCGTAGCGGAAGGCGTTGCCGGCCAGTATCACGCTCTGCGTGTTGCCGGCCACGTCGTAGGAGCGCGAGGTCACGGTATAGAGCATGCCGTCCTGCAGGCCCACGGAGTTG
>JAKAMO010000164.1 GCA_021812825.1 bacterium
GGCGTAGATGCCGGCGTCCGGCAGCACGAAGCCCAGCGGCGCGAAGATCAGCACGAATGGCGAGCCGCTCATCGCGTAGAACAGGGCCGGCATCACGGCGGCCACTATCAGCTTCTGGTGCAGCATCTTCAGCGGGTCCAGGTTGGCGGGGCTGCCGAGCAGCGTATAGGTCTCCTCGAGCTTCTTCTCGAGGCCCATGTTCTTGGCCAGGAAGAGGTCCAGCTTGTCCCAGACGTTCTTGCTGCCCTCCAGCCTGGAGAACGCCGAGATGTGCTTGCCCTCCATGTCGCTGATGTCGCCTATCGGCGAGCGGGACTCCTCGCGCGGCGCGAAGAAGCGCTGCACGGCGGTGAAGGCCGCGAAGGAGCCTCCCACCGAGAGGATTATCAGGAAAACCGCGGTGATCTTGTCTGGGCTCATACTCTTATCTTCCCGAGGCTGGAGACCACCTTCATGCCGATGCTGATCCAGACGACGCAGAAGATCAGCACGGCGAAGCCGATCGGGCTGGCGTAGAACTTTATCATCACGTCCGGCTGGAACAGGAACATCACGCCCACCATGATCCACGGCATGATGCCCACCACTATGGACTGGATCTTCTGCTGCGCGGTCATGGCCTTGGTCTTTTCCTCCAGCTTGGATTCCTCGCGGATGTCGACGACGATGCGCTCGAAGACCTTGGTCAGGTTGCCGCCCATCTGGCGCTGCAGCACGATCGCGCGGATCATGTAGGAGAGCATCTTGGACTCGACGCGCTCCTCCATCACGCCGAGCGCCTTCTCGAACGTCATGCCCAGTTGGTAGTTCTTGATGACGAGGCCGAACTCGTCGGAAATAGGCGGCAGCAGGTCCTTCGAGACCATCTCGAAGCCCTGCACGATGTCGAGGCCGGAACGCAGGCAGTTCGCCAGCAGGATCAGGCCGTCCATCAGCTGTCCGTCTATCTTGCGGCCGCGGGCCTGCTTCATTGAGTTCAGCACGAAGGCCGGCGTGCGCAGGCCGAGGTAGAAGCCGAGCGCGGTGAACAGCACGAACATCAGCACGCTGCCCGTCAGCATGCCCAGCAGCCCGAACAGCGCCGTGGGCCCCAGCACCAGGTATTTCACGTTTATGCTGATGAACTGGCGGGAGAAGGCCTCGGTGAACGTGGCGACCTTCTCCTTGTAGGTGGCCATGACCTTGTCGGTCTTCTCGTCGTTAAGCGCGAAATAGGCCTGCACGGCCAGGAAGATCAGGATTATGCCCAGTATCGAAAGCGCGGTGCTGATGATCTTCTGGGACTGGGATTCCTTCGGGGGCGGGGCGTAGACGCGGGGCGGCCTGAAGAGCAGCCGGAAGGAGTCCTGGCAGAGCACCGCCGAGGCGGTTACCGCCTGCGCGTATTCCCGCTGGTTGGTGCTGGAGATGGCGTCGGCTATCGACTCCATCTCCTTGAGGACCAGCGCGAACTGCGCCATTATCGTGCGGCCGCGGCCCTGCATGGAGTCGCCCATGTTGACCGTGCGGGTCCTCGCGCGGTAGAGCCTGTCCATGGACATCTGGAAGCGGATGCGGATGTCGGCGTATTCCTTGATCAGCAGGCCCGGCTGGATGTTGGCGCCGCCGGCCTCCGGAGGGAAGGTCTTGCGGGTGAGCTCCAGGTATTCGTAGAGTATCGAGACCGGCGTCTGCCAGATGCCGGCCTCGGTGATCTCCCCCTCCTCCGGGTCCCGCCAGACCTTGCGGCCGGCCATCTCGGTCACCTCGGGTCCCACCCATTTGGGCATCTCGTAAGTGACGTCGGCGCCGCCGCACTTCAGCGTGTACTTGAGGATATTGGGGTCTTTTTCGGGAGCGAGGTAGTAATAAAAGAGCTGCATCTTGACCGCGGCGCACGAGATCTCGTCCATCTCGGTCTTGGTGAACACTCCGGCGCGGGCGTCCCCGGCGGCCAGGGCCGCCAGCGTAAGGATGATCGCAGCTAGCTTCCTCATAGCGTCGGCTTCCGCGCCTAGCGGCCTCCCCCTGCGCGCTGCCTCTTCTGCTCCTCCGTCCAGAAGATCTCCACCGGCATCGGGATGCCGTGCGTCTCGAAGTCCTTGTAGAACTTGGGCGGGTCGCCGGTCGCGCTGAAGTAGCCGACCACCTTGCCGTTCTCGTCCATGCCGGTCTGGTGGTAGCGGAAGATGTCGTGGATCAGGATCTGGTTCTCCTCGCGGCCGGTGATCTCGGTGATCGCGGTGATCTTGCGGGTACCGTCGGAGAAGCGCGTCAGCTGCACGATCATGTGCACGGCGGACGCGATCATCTCGCGCAGCGCCCAGATGGGCAGGTCGGCGCCGGCCATAAGGCACATGGCCTCCATGCGGGTCAGCGCGTCGCGCGGGGTGTTGGCGTGGATGGTGGCCAGCGAACCCTCGTGGCCCGTGTTCATGGCCTGCAACATGTCCAGGGCCTCGGAGGAGCGGACCTCGCCTACGACTATGCGGTCGGGGCGCATACGCAGGCAGTTCTTGACCAGGTCGCGGATGCTGACCTCGCCCTTGCCTTCGATGTTCGGCGGGCGGGACTCCAGGCGCACCCAGTGGTCCTGCTGCAGTCTTAGTTCGGCGGTGTCCTCGACGGTGACGATGCGCTCGTCCTCGGGGATGTAGCTGGACAACATGTTCAGGAACGTCGTCTTGCCGGTGCCGGTGCCGCCGGAGATGATGATGTCCTTGCGGAGCTTCACGCAGGCCTTCAGGAAGTCCACGGCGGTAGCGGAGATGCTGCCCTTCTTCACCAGCTCGGCGTCGGTGAACGGCTTGGCCGAGAAGCGGCGGATCGTCAGAGTGGGGCCGGAGACGGCCAGCGGCGGGATGATGCCGTTGACGCGCGAGCCGTCCTTCAGGCGGGCGTCCACCAGCGGCACCGACTCGTCGATGCGGCGGCCGAGCGGCGCGACTATGCGCTTCATGACCTGCATGATCTGCTCGTCGTTGCGGAACTTGTACTTGGTCAGGATCAGCTTGCCGGACTTTTCGATGTAGACCTTGTCGGCCGAGTTGACCATGATCTCGGTGACCGACGGGTCGCGCATCAGCTCCTCGAGCGGGCCGAGGCCCATGATCTCGTCGAGCAGCTCGTTGATGAACTTGACCCTCTGCTCGCGGGTCAGCGGAGTGGCCGTCTCCTTCTGCAGCAGGCCGTTGATGATGCCGTCCACCTTCTTGCGGTTCTCGGCGTTCTGGGACGGCTCGTCGGAGATCTTGATGCGCTCGGTTTCCAGCGCGGACACGACGTTCCGGTGGATCTTCATCTTCAGGTCTTCCCAGAACGGCGGCACGTCCACCCTGGCCGCGGTGGCGGAGGCGGCGGCCTGCGCCTGCGGCGTAGGGGCGGCCTCCTTCTCGGTCTGGCGCCAGAGCATGTCCGAGCCGTGGGAGAAATCGGTGGAGCTGACGTTGGAGACCCACTGCTTCTCTACGGGCTTGACCTCCGCCAGGCGCCCCAGCAGCACCCGCAGGATGCGGATCCACTGGGAGTTGGGCTGCTCCACGATCAGCACCTTGTTCTGGTTGGCGCAGGCGGGCAGCGCGTCCTCCCAGGGCATGAAGGCCAGCACGTCCTTGCCCATCTGCTTGTAGAACTTCTCGACTTCCTTGGGGCCCAGCGCCCCCGGCATGTCGAACAGGTTAGAGACCACCTCGAACTTGTTCATCGGGAAATGCAGCTCGTTGACCTCGCGGAAAATGCCGGCGGTAGCGTTAAGCGACGAGACGTTGGAGTTGGAGACCCAGAAGATCAGGTCCGAGATGTCGAAAGCGAAGACCTGCATCGGGAAGTAGGGGTCCACGTCGATGAAGATGTCGAAGCTGTTGGCGAGCTTGGAAAGCACCGGCAGGATTATGTCCGGGGACATCTTGGCCACGTCGGAGCGGCGCTTGGCCAGCGGCAGCACCCCGACCCCCCACTGCGAGATAGGGATCTTGCCGCGCAGCAGGGCGCCCAGCGCGCCGACGGACTCGCGGCCTACTGCCCTGATGATCTCCGCCATCGACGGCGGGTTCAGGTCCAGCAGCTGGGCGTGCTCCGGCCGGCACATGGGATCGAGCGGCAGGATCAGCACGTTGCGCTTCTGGTAATTGGCCCACGCCAGGGCGAGGTTCATCACGAGCGACGTCTTTCCCACCCCTTCCTTGGGGCCGGAGAAGGTAACCACCCTCGGCGCTAGATTCTGTTCATCCATAAGATGCCCGCGAAACCGTTGGACCGCGCTGGACCCCGGCTTCCGCCGGGATGACGCTCTGCACCGCAGGCGAGGAACGTCACTTTATAATATCGAACGTCACGAACAGGAACAGCGAACTCTGCTCCTCCACGATGTCGGTGGAGCTGAAAAGGGCGCCTATCAGCGGCAGGCTGCCCAGTATCGGTACCCGCTTCTTGGAAACGTTCCGGTTGCTGCGCTTCAGGCCGCCGATCACCAGCGTCTCTCCGCTCTTGAGCTCCACCTCGGTCTGTATCTGCCTCGTTATCATCGAAGGGATCGTGGTGCCTGAGACCACGACCGGCTTGGAATAGTCGGGGTTGGAGACCTCCAGCTGTATCTGGACGTCCACGGTGTTCTTCTTCTCCGTCAGCACGACCGGCAGCACTACCAGGATCACGCCGAACTTCTTGAACTCGGCCCCGACGCCGCTCTGGTTGGCGTAGGGGACCGGGACCTCGCCGCCTACGGTGAAGTTGGCCTGCGTATTGCTCTTCGTGATGACCTTGGGATTGGAAAGTATCTGGGCCTTGCCCTCCGTCTCCAGCAGCTTCAGCGTGGCGGCCAGCTGCGTCTTGCGCTCGAAGTCCCCGAGCGTGATTATGCCGGCCGCGCTCTTCTCGGTGAAGTCCAGCAGTTCGCTCCAGGAGAACCCCCTGGTCTTCTGCAGCGAGCCGCTTATCTCCACGATGTCGGCGCTCACGGCCACCATCTGCGTCTGCTGCGCGCGCAAAACGGCGGGCAGCAGCAGCGCGGCCAGAAGGA
>JAKAMO010000165.1 GCA_021812825.1 bacterium
AGACCCTTCGCGTAATCCCTGGCGGCTATGTGCGCCTGCAGACGGCCGCTCATGGCCTTGATATCTCCGTAAAGCGCCCGCTCCTCGTCCTTCTCGAAGACCGCCTCGTCCGGGGAGCCGTCGAGCGGGGTCTTGGCCTGGCGCAGGATGTTCTTGGCCCGTTTGAAGGCCATCGCTATGCCGGCAAAGTCCGGGTTGGTCCTCAGCGCATGCACGTCGCGCGCCCGGCCGCGGCAGTCCAGCAGATCGCCGCCGGCCATAAAGACCTCGCGTACGGCCTTGATCTCATCGAAGCGGCAGCCTTCCTCGGAGAAGACGGCTTCCGCGCGCTGCCAGATGAAGTCCAGCAGAGAGGCCAGTCTCTCCGCGGTGACGGGAACAGCGTCGGGACGCAGCGCCGCGAAGGGTGATAACGCCTTCCCGGCCGCCTCGCGCAGGTCGAGCGATATGCCCTTCTCCAGTACTATCCGGACGGCCCCCAAGGCCTGGCGGCGCAGACCATGCGGGTCCTCGCTGCCGGACGGTATCTGGCCGGTGAAGAAATCGGCCGCGAGCGTGTCCAGCTTGCCGGCCAGCGAGACCAGAGCCCCTTCCTTAGAGGAGGGAAGCGGGGACTTGGCGGAGACCGGCCAGTAGAACTGTCCGGTGGCCGCGGCGACGGCATCGCCCATGCCGGCGTGCGCCGCGTAATAGCCGCCCATGATGCCCTGCAGCTCGGGGAACTCGCCTACGACGCCGCTGGTCAGGTCGGCGTAGACGTGCGCGGCGGCGGCGAGAACGACCTCCCGGTCCGTACCGGGACATCTCTCCGTCAGGTACACGGCGAGTTTCTCGACGCGGGCCGTCTTGTCGGCCATGCTGCCGAGCCCGGCCTGGAAAGTGATCGCGTCCAGCTTGTCCTTGAAAGCGGCCAGCGGGGAGGCCAGGTCGCGGGAATAGAAGAAGATAGCGTCGCGGAACCGCGCCTCCAGAACGTTGCGGAAGCCCTCCTCGACGTTGCGCTGTCCCTTGGACACGCCGTCCCTGATGCCGACGAAGTACGGCTGCAGCCTGCCTTTCGCGTCGGCCACGGTGAAGAACTTCAGCTGCTTCTTCATCACCAGGTGCACCAGCTCGTGCGGCAGCTTCAGGAAATCCTGCGAGTAGCCGGAAACTACGCAGACGGGGTATTCGACCAGGTAGAGGTTCTCCAGGAGCAGGTCCTCGTCCGCTTCTACGGAAAGTTTCATCCTTTTCGATGCCGCGGCCAGCTCCTTGCGCAGCGTGGAGAGGCGCTCCGCGTCCTTCACGAGCACGTTGGCGTGCTCCAGCGTCTTGAAATATCTCTCGGCCGAGGCTATCTTGAGCTGGCGCGAGCCCTTGGCGCTGAGACCCACGGTGACCCGCGCCGACTTGATGCCGGCTACCGCGAAGGTAACGGGCTTGTCGCCGTGCAGGGCGAGAAGGCTGCGGATGGGGCGGGCGAAGCGGAAGCGGGTCCTTTCCCAGACCATGTTCTTGGGGAACTGGAGCCGCGAGATGATCCTCGGGAAGATCTCGGCGAGAGCCTTGGCGGCCTGACGGCCGGGCTGCCTCGTCTCGAAGACCAGCACCTCGCCCTTGTTCGGCACGGTCTCCACGCCCAGCTTGTCCGGGGTGGTCCCGCGCGACCTGGCGAAGCCGGCGGCCTGCGGCGTGTAGTTGCCGTCAGGTCCCTTCAGCAGGCGGGCCGCCGGGCCGTAGGCCTTAATCACCTTATCGTCGGTCTTTGCCGGCACGCCCGTAACGTGAAGCACGAGACGCTTGTAGGTGCCGTAGGTCTCGGCGGAGTCGAAAGGAAGGCCCGCCTCGTTCAGGGCCTCGACCGCGTAACGCTTCAGCTGCTCCTCGGCGGAAGTGACGAAGCGCGCGGGGATGTTCTCTATGCGGATCTCCAGCAGGACGTCCCTCTTAAGCATTGGAGGCCTCCTTCTCGGCCGGCTCGTTGGCCTCGACGTAGGCCACCGCGCAGGCTTTAGCGATGTCGCGGATGCGCTTTATCAGCACCGCTCGCTCGGTGACGGAAATGGCCCCGCGGGCGTCCATCAGGTTGAAGTTCTGAGAGCACTTCATGACCAGGTCGAAGGCGGGGAGATAGTATCCCTTGGCCGTCAGCCGCGCGACCTCCTTCTCCCAGCGCTCGAAATTGGCCCTGAGGTTCTCCACGTCAGCCTCCTCGAAATTATAATGGGAGAACTGCTCTTCCTGGCCCTTGTGCACCTCGCCGTAGGTGAGCCTGTCGGTCCACATGATGTCGAAGATGCGCTTCTTCTTCTGGGCGAACATGGCCAGGCGCTCCAGGCCGTATGTAATTTCGACGCTGATCGGGTTCAGCTCGTAGGAGGCCATCTGCTGGAAGTAGGTGAACTGCGTTATCTCCATGCCGTCCAGCCAGACCTCCCAGCCTACGCCTGACGCGCCGAGGGTGGGGGACTCCCAGTCGTCCTCTATCCAGCGGATGTCGTGCTCGGTATGGTCTATGCCGAAGACCTTCAGGGACTCCAGATAGACCTGCTGGATGTTCTCCACGGGGGGTTTGATGATGACCTGGTACTGGTAGTACTTGCCCAGGCGGTTCGGGTTCTCCCCGAAGCGGGCGTCGGCCGGACGGCGGCACGGCTCGACGTAGGCCACGCTTACGGGCTTGGAGGTGAGGGAGCCGAAGAAGGTGGCGGGGTTGAACGTACCGGCCCCCTTCTCCAGGTCGTAGGGCTGTATCAGCGTGCAGCCCTGCTTGGCCCAGTAATGGTTGAGTTTTAGGATTATGTCCTGGAAGTTCACGTTTCCTCCGCCTGGCGGCAGCCCGTATCTAAAGGGATATTATACTTATTTGGGGAGCGCTACCTGACGAAAGGCAGCGTGCGCAGGTCGACGCCCACGCCCTCCCTGAAGAACCTTTCGAACAGGCCGTCGATGAAGGCGCCGGTGCTCTCGTCGGGCGGAAGGGCCCTGACCGCGGTCCAGCTGCCCTCGTGCAGCGTGTCCCAGAGCGCCGCCTCCGGACCCGCCGCGGTCTCCCTGAAGCCGAAGCCGGCCAGGTCCAGCGCGCGGAGCGTGAAGGCCCGCCGCAGCCAGAACGCGGGCCCGCAGGAGTCCAGGTCCTCCAGCGCGCCGAGCAACAGGGCGTATTTTTCCGGGGCCGGGCTCGCGGCCGGGGTCAGCTTGTTGATGACCTCGCAGTAGTGCTGGGCCAGGCAGAGGGTGTCCAGTGAGGACCGGATGCCGCTGAAGACGCTCAGCGTGCGCCCGCCGGTACAGACCGGGAAGTTGGAGCCCTTGCGCAGGTAGAAGCGGTAGTCCCCCGAGGTGACCGCCTCGCTGAGGGCGCGCAGCTTGGCGCGCGGCAGGCGCACGCTCTTGAAATTGACCTCCAGCTTGCCGTGGGCGCTGGTGAAAACGGTCACTATCCTGTCGCTTTCACGCAGCGGCCGGCGCCGCAGTACGATGCCGTAGTCGCAGAATACCATCAGGGCTATTCTAGCAAACTGCCGCGCGAGGCCTCCTGTTTTGCTTTTCAGGCCCTTACTTTATATAATTTATGCACTATGTTACCTACTTACAGACCCAACGTTCGCAAACGCAGGAAGCACCTTGGCTTCCGCGCCAAGATGAAGACCAAGGGCGGCAGGAAGACCCTCGCCCGCAGGCGCGCCAAGGGCCGCTGGCATCTGATACCCGATATAAAATAAGCGTATCGGGGTTAAGTGAAAGAATTCGCCTTTCCGAAAGCTTCGCGGCTGCGTCTCAAGAAAGAGTTCGAGGCCGTTTTCAGCGCCGGGAACAAGACGGCGACCAGGGACTTGGTCGCCTGGCATTCCGAGAACCCGGACGGACTGAAGAAGATCGGCCTGATGGTCTCCAAGAAGACCGGCGGAGCGGTAAGGCGGAACAGGTTGAAAAGGCTTCTGAGGGAAGCGTTCAGACTGACCAACAGAGAGTTGAAGGAAGGCACGCGCCTCATCATCTATCCGAAAGCCGGCTGCGCGGTCAAGGACCTAGCGCAAGCCCGCGGGGCGCTGGACGAAATCCGGCGAAAGGCGCGGCTGAACAAATGACGGTGAACAAGACCGTTGCCAGGGATCTCAGATCGTTCGCGCTGAACACGCTGCGCGCGGCGTACAGGACGTTCAGGCCGGCCCTAGGGCCTGGGACCTGCCGTTTCCATCCGTCCTGCTCCGAGTACGCGTTCCAGGCGGTCGACAAGCACGGGATTTTACGCGGGGGGAAGCTGGCCGCAGGCCGCCTCTCCCGCTGCCGGCCTCTCTCTCCGGGCGGATACGACCCGGTCCCCTGAACCTCCTCCGAAGCCTTCCGCAAATGCGGGAGGTAAAATGCAGAAGAACCTTGTACTCGCGGTAATTCTCTCCTCGCTGGTCTATATAGGCTGGTATTCCTTCATGGAGAAGCGGATACAACCGCAGAAGCCGGCCGAAGCCCAGCAGACGACGGCCCAGCAGCAGACCTCACAGCCTTCGCCGGTCGCCGCGGCTCCGGCCGCTCCGGCGGCGCCGCTGCCGGAGAACTGGAAGGAAAAGACCGTAAAGCTGACCGCCGGCAAGGCCGAATACTATTTCAACGCGGAGTCGGCCTCCCTGGCCGGAGCCGTGTACGAAGGCCCGGTGGCTCCGGTGGAGCTGGTCCCTGACCCCAGCCGCAGTTTTTTCTACGCCACGCTGCCCGGCAAGTTCGCGCTTAAGCGCGCTACCGCCGATACCGTGGAGTTCGAAGCCCGCCAGGACAGGCTGATCCTCAGGCGCGCCTACACCGTCTCTCCCGACAACGGCCTGAACAAGCTGGCCATCTCCGTCACCAACACTTCGTCCTCCCCGCTGCTGCTGCCGGCCTGGGAGCTGCGTATCGGCCCCGGTCTGGACACCGTCCCGAGCGAGCAGAAAGAGAACGAGAAGCTCTGCAAGACCGACTACGCCTTCACAGAGAACGGCCG
>JAKAMO010000166.1 GCA_021812825.1 bacterium
ATCTTTCGACGCCTACAACAAGGAGGAACTCTCCAGGTTCATGGGCTACGTCGGCGAGGACTTCGCCGGGGACAAGGACATACTCGAGCGCGCGGTGAAGCGAGACTTCGACGCCCTCAGCTCCATTAACCTCCGCTATACCGTGAACAACGTAGCGGCCGGCGCTCAGGGAAAGGTCTTCGTTTCGGTCACCTATAACCGCATGGTCTCCGTCAACAAGACCGGCGCCACCAGCACGGATTCCGGCTCCACCGAGTTAGTCTTCGGCTCAAAGGAAGGCAAACTGACGCTGTTCAGCATGAAGCAGCCGCTGATGTTCGGTCTTTCCGACGCCTCGAACGTAGCCAGCGGCACGGTGCTGGGCAACACCGGCACTACCCTCGTCCTCGACGACTCGGGCGCCCTCGGGGGCGCGGGCACCCTGGTAACCATCGCCTGCGCTGCGGGAGAGACCCCGGCCTACGAGTTCGACAACGGCGCCAAGGCCTGCGCGCCGGGCGGCGGGATGAACATCTGGTTCTACGCGGATGCCAACCCCAATCTGATAGGGCTGGTAACTACCCTGGAGAAGACGTTCTCCAGTACGCTGTCCATGCTGAGTTCCGCGGAGGTAAGGAACACGGCAGGCTACACGAGCCAGCCCTCCGTGCCGGACGCCGGCGACGGCAGTTCCTACTGCTTCAACTACGGAACGGACTTCTACTGCGTGGAGATGGTCTCCGGCCCGACCAACGCCGACCGGACGGCCTCGTTCCGGGTGAAACAGTTCTAAGCGCCCGCGTGGCCTGGCGCCGGGGCAGCCCGGCGCCTTTTTTCCAGGAGGCTCCGTGAAACACATATTCCTTTCCGTTATCCTGTTCGCCGGCGCCCTGCCGGCCGCGGCCGGGCAGCGCACCTACGCCGACGCGGCCAACGACCTGGGCTGGCTCAACCGCGAGGCCGGCGCCTACCGCAAGAACCTCGCCGAGGGCGTGCAGCGGCAGGCCACCAACCTGGCCGTGCGCAACCAGCTGGAGCAGACCAAGGCCAAGGTGGAGGAGATGATACAGCGGGACAACATCTCCAAGGCCTGCAAGGTGGTGGAATACGGCTTTACGGCAGCCACGCTGGGCAGCGGCGCGATAGCCGCCGCCGGGGCCAACAGCCTGATGTCGGCGGCCGGCATGAAGGAAGCCGGCAAATACCTGGGCAAAGGCCTCGCCACGGAGGCCGCCAAGGAGGTCGCCGGCACCCCCGGCTATACCGACGCGGTCAAGGCCGGCATGTTCGTCTTCAACAAGGTGGACGAGAACGAGATCCGCGCGCAACTGGGCAAGGGCGACATAGACCTGCTGCTCAAGGCCAAGGCGCTGCTGGAGGACGAGAGCGACGGCCGCACTCTCAAGGAGAAGCTGCCCGAGCTGCGCGACCTGCTCAACGAATCCAACAACCGCATCGAGCAGACCGGCGCAGGCATAAAGGCCTCCGCGGAGCTCATCGACAAGACACTGGAGAAGGCCGGCGCCCTGGGCGCCGAGGCCGCCAAGCTCAAGGCCGAAGAGGAGAAGAAAGAGAAGGAAGCCTACGAAGCCGCCAGGCTCAAAAAGCCGGCCGGCCTGCTGAACACGGAAGTGCCCGGCAACGCAGAGGTGGCCCCGCCGCCGACGGACCCGAAGGAGAGCGAGGAGGAGAAGCGTAAAAAGATGCAGGCCGCCATAACCGCCTACATCAAGAAACTTTCCGATAAATACTGGGCGGAGGAGAAGGCCGGGCGCGAGTCGCTCGGCAAGCTCAAGTACGCGCAGACCGGCAGTCCCGGCGACGCCGAGCAGTTGCAGCGCAGGCTTCAGAACGACCAGGCCGGCCTGGCCGGGAACGGTTCCTACTCGCATTACCAGGAGCTGGAAGAGGGCGCGCAGTACATGGTCAAAGCCCTGGCCGATTACCGCGCGGCCCTGGAGCAGCGCCGTACAGAAATAAAGACGGCGGCCGAAGCTCCGCTGGGGCGCATGGCGGAGCTGGCCGGGCAATGGCGCTCCGCCGTACAGCGCTACAGGCCGGCGGGCTACTTCGTGCCGGACGCCCCCGAAGTACAGTCCACGCAGCTGTGGTCCTCGTACGCGGGCGAACTGGGTTTCATAGAGCGCTACCGCGCCGAGACGGAGGGGATGGAGGGGAAATTCTCGTCACTGGCCGCGGCAGCGGCCGGTCAGAAGGCCGCCGTCTACTCCGAGGCTTCGGCCTTCGCCGGCGCCTACGCGGCGCAGGACAAGGCCTACAAAACCGAAGCTCCGGCCGTTTCGGCCCGGCTGGCGGCCCTGGCCGAGAGCCTGGGCAAGAAGCTGGAGGCGGCGTCGGGCTTGCCGCACGAATTCGCAGCGGAGTTCTCCTACGGCGGCAAGCACGACCTGGCCGACCTGGAACCCAAGGTCGCCGCCGCCCGCCGCGCCTATACGGAAGCGCTGGCCTCTCATAAAGAAGCCGCGCTGCTCGCCGCCTCGCTGGCCGAAAAATACGAGAAGCTCAGCGCGATGGCCGATGACCCGCTGCTCTCAGAAGCCCGCAACATCGCCGTGATGGCGCACGACGCGGGACATAAGGCCGCCATGAGCGCCCTGCTCAAGCCGCTCGAAGAAGGCTCCTACCGCCCGCAGGCCCCGGAAACGGCCAACCTGGACGGCGTCATGGCCGGAGCCGCCGAGGCTGCCTTCGGCGGCGAAGAGGCCCTGCGCTACCTGCGCTCGGCCGAGAAGCGCATGCTGGACGCCGCAGCCGCCGGCACGGCCGCCATGAAAGCCGGCTACGCCGGCCTGGATATCCAGTCGCTGAAGAACGCGTCGCCGGAGGATTACGGCAAGGCCTTCGCGAAGGTGGGGGACATGCACACCGCCGCGATGGAAAAGGTCCGCGCCATACAGGAAGAGGTCACCAGCACCTACTTCTTCGACCCGGCAGAGGAACTGAAGCCGCAGAAGCTCACGATAAAGAACACGCGTTCCGGCCCGATGGTAGAAGGCAAGCAGCCGCTGCTCTTCGGCCCCGGCTTCTGGCCGGTAACGGTCAGCAGTAAAATGCAGGCCATGGACAAGGTCAGCGACGACTTCTGGGTCTCGCCGGCCGGCAAGGAGCTCACCGAGGCAAGGCGCCTGAAAGAGCTCCGGGACGCGCAGGACAAGCGCGACCCCGGCGCAGCCGCGGTGAAGAAGATGTACGAGGACTTCGCTCGCGCCTACGAGAGCCGGGACACGGCCAGGACGATGTCCTACATCTCGGAGGACTGGACGGCCGGCGACGGCACCAGCGCTTCCGACCTGGAGGAACATTTCCGCAACATCTTCCGCATCTATGACGAAATAGGGGTCACGATCTCCAACCTGAACGTCATCAGCGAAGCTCCCGGCCTCTACACCGCCTCCTACAACATAGCCATCCGAAGCCGGATCTACAAGAAGAACATCAGGCGCGAGGAGAATTCCTCGGTCTACGAGAAGGTGGCGCTGGAGGGGAACTCCCCCAGGATATCCCGCACCGACTCCGGCGGCTACTGGGAGATCAAATAGCGCGGGGGTGACGATGCCGGCGGCCTGCGGCAAGGCATTTTCCGCTTGTTTTTCAGGGCTTTCCTGCGCTTTTGCCGGCCTGTCCCGGATTGACTATAAAGGAGGCTAATTAATATAATAATGCCATAGGAAAAAAACCTAATACCTAAAACAAAAAGAGAGAAGAAAATGGCATTAACCAAGAACAAAACCAGAGAAATAGTGGAGAAGTTCTCCGCTAAACCCAACGATACAGGCTCCACCTCGGTGCAGGTGGCCCTGATAACCGAAAGGATACAGTATCTTTCCAAGCACCTTACTGGCAGCCCGAAGGACCACGCCTCCCAGCGCGGCCTTTCCAAGCTCGTAGCTCAGCGCAAACGCCTCCTTGCCTACCTGGAGATCAACGACCGGGAGGAGTACAAGAAGGTCATCAAGCAGCTGGGGCTGAGGAAATAACCCATGGAACATAACAACAAACCGCTCCACCTGGACGTCCAGGTGGGGGATAAGTCCATTTCGTTCGAGACCGGCTGGCTGGCCAAGCAGGCCGGCGGAGCCGTGATGGTGCGCATAGGCGACACCGTGGTGCTGTCGACCGCCGTGCAGGCCAACAAACCCAAGGACACGCCGCCCGCCTTCGTGCCGCTCAGCTGCGACTACAAGGAGCGCACCTACGCGGCCGGCAAGATCCCCGGCGGCTTCTTCAAGCGCGAGGGCAAGGCCCGCGAGAAGGAAGTCCTCGCGTCCCGCCTGACCGACCGCTCCGTGCGCCCGCTGTTCCCGGACTACTTCAACACCGAGACTCAGGTGGTCAACACCGTGGTCTCCTTCGACGGCGTCAATGACGCCGACGTGGTGTCCATCAACTCGGCCTCCGCGGCCCTGATGATCTCCGACATCCCGTGGAACGGCCCCGTCGCGGCCGTGCGCCTCGGCAAGGTGGACGGCAAGTTCGTGATGAACCCCACTAACGAGCAGCGCGAGAACTCCGAGATGGAGCTCGTGATCTGCGGCACCGCCAAGAGCATCCTGATGGTGGAAGGCGGCGCGAAGGAAGTGCCGAACTCCGACCTCGTGGCCGCTCTCGAGGCCGCTATGCCCGAGCTGGGCAAGCTCTGCGACATGCAGATCAAGATGAAGGAGAAGGTCGGCAAGCAGAAGACTCCGGTCGCCACCCCCACGATAAAGCCGGAGCTCAAGGCCGACGTGGACGCGATGGTGCGCTCCGAGATCGACCGCATCCTGCGCTCCAAGCCCGAGAAGCACGCGATGGAGAAGGAGCTCGAGGCGATCCGGGTCAAGGCCTACACGGAGATGGCGAAGAAGTACGCCGACGACGCCACCGCGACCTACCAGGCCAAGACCGTCTTCGAGGACATCCTCTACACCGTCTGGCGCGGCATCACGCTGAGCACGA
>JAKAMO010000167.1 GCA_021812825.1 bacterium
GCGTAGAGGACCGCCGCAGCGGCTATGCCCGAGAGGGCGTACGGGATGTCGGCCGGGCTGCCGCCGGTGACGGCCAGCACCGGGCCGATGAAGGCGAACGAGGAGCCGAGGTAGCTGGGCACCTTGGCGCGGGTCGCCGCTATGAAGATCAGCGTGCCTACCCCGGAGAAGAAGATGGCCGTCTGCGGGTTGAAGCCCATCAGTATCGGGGCCAGCACCGTGGCGCCGAACATCGCTACCACGTGCTGCATGCCCATCGGCGCCAGGCGCGACAGGGGCAGCTTGTCTTCGGGGTAATAAAGTTTGTGCATAAAGGGATGGAACGGGCGCCGCGCGGGAGGCGGGCGCTAGGGCCGCTCTATGCGGGCGGCCAGCTCTTCGGGGACGAAGGCGTGCATGGTCCAGGAAGCCAGGCCCTCGCAGCGAAGGCTGACGGCGGCGGAGACCAGGCGGCAGGGCTCGTCGGGGCGGAGCCTGGCGGAGAGGAATTTCTCCACGGCGCCCGGGCCTCCCTCGACGAACTCGGGGAGCTGCGGCATCGCGCTCTTGCCGACGGCGTTGAGCAGGGGGTTGACCAGCGAATTGAGCAGGATATTGCCCAGCTCGGTCAGCATGATCTCCTCGGACTTGGTGGTCTTCCCGGACCGCGGGAAAGAATGCCCCGTGAAGCCGCGCGAGACGCATTCCACGTCGGCGGGGGCGACCAGCATGACGGAGTGGACGGGGATGCCGGAGAGGCTGAGGCAGACCGCGTGCTCGCCGCCGGCGGCGTAGCGCTCTATCACGTCGCGCGGCCGGCCCGGGCAGGAGGCGACCAGCGCGGCCCGCCATTCCCCGGTGGAGATGCGCGACAGCCTGGAGAGGCATTTCTCCAGGCTCTGCTGCGCCAGCACGTCCAGGGTGGGTTTACGAGGCATCTTATCAGAGCGTCTTCAGCACTTCCTCCAGGTCGCCGTACATGAAGGGCTTGTGCAGCACGGCGGCGGCCCCGCTCGACAGCAGCTGGCTGCTGAGCGATTCCTGCTGCACGGCGGTCACCATCACCACCTTGGCGGCCTGGTCGCTCGCCTTTATCTCCTGCAGGGTCTCCAGCCCGGATTTGCCCGGCATTATCATGTCCAGCAGCGTCAGCTCGGGCCTGAGCTCCTTGAACAGCCTGACGGCCTCGTCGCCGTTCTCGGCCTCGCCCACTATCTCGTGGCCCATCTCGCTGAGCAGGTCTTTGATCATGCTCCTGGTCAGCAGGTTGTCGTCAACGACCAGTATCTTCATAAACGTCCCCGGACCCCCTTAGGTTGCGCGCCTTGCGCCCAGTTGTATTATATTATAAAAATACGGGAACTGAGCCGCGCGGGCGGCGATATTATAGAATGGGAGCAGGCGGCGCACGGGAGGAAGCATGGGCAGGGAACAGCGGCGGGCGGAAAGGGACAGGCACGATTCGGTGGTGGAACTGCTCGGGGAGGACGGCCGCCTGGAGGCCACGGGCCGGCTTTCCGACGTCTCCGCGAGCGGGATAGCCTTCTCCTCGGACAGGGAATTCCGGAAGGGTGAAAAGGTCAGGGCCAGGCTGCGGCTGCTGGGCCGCGGGGTGCTGGACGCCCGCGGCGAGGTGGTCTGGGTGCGCCAGGCCGGGGGGCGGAGCGTCTACGGGGTTAGGTTCGACGCGGTAACGGAAGTGCACCCCACCGGGGAGAAGAAGGAGCGCTGGGACTAGCTATGGACAGGTCCGCCGCCGCCAGGGACATACTCCTGCTCGGGGCATTCGAGGAGGCCCGCGACGCCGCCGCGAAGGCCGGCGTCGAGGCGGCCGCGCTGAAAGGGACGGCGCTGCTGGAGCTGGGGCTGTACCGGCCCGGCGAAAGGGGGATGACGGACGCCGACGTCCTGGTCCGGCCTTCGGACCTGGAGGTTTTCGAGAGGGCGCTCAGGGGGCTGGGCTACGAGCCGATGCCGGACAGCGCCGACGCCTGGGTGAGGCCTTCCGGCGGGAGCGCCCCGCCGGCCATCATAGACGTGCATACCGGCCTCTGGCATATCAGGGACATGGAGGGTTTTTTCAGCTGGGGACTGGAGCCGGGGCCCGGCGGGCCGGCGCTGAACAGGGAAGACCTCTTCCTGCATTGCGCGGTGCACCCTTTGCTGCACCACGGCGAGCTTACCGCCCGCGCGCTGGAGGATTGTTCCAGGCTGGCCCTGGGGGCTTCCGGCGACGGCGGCAGATTCTGGGCCGGCGTCGCGCGCAAGGCCGCGCTTTACGGCATCCGCCCGGCGCTGTGGCCCGCGGCGCGGCGGCTGGCCGCCGGGCCCTGCCGCGTGCCGGAGCGGACCCTGGAGGAGCTGCGGCCGCGCGGCGCCGAAAAGCTCGCGGCGGTCCTCTTCGAGAAGGCCGCCCGGGGGCGTTCGAAAGTATTGGAATACCTGCTGCCGGTCCTGCTGCGCCCGGCGCTGCTGGCCAGGTACGCCGTGCCGGACAGGCGCTTCATGGAGCGCCGCTACGGCGCGGCCGGCGCGCGCGCCTACCTGCTGCGCCCGCTAAGGCTGCTTTTCTCCGTCCTCCTGAGGCGCTAAGCCCCTGACGAGGGAGACCATTTTCAGTATGCCGGCCAGGCGCTCCAGCCCCGGCGGCTTGATCACGAAATCGAAGGCCCCTTCCTTGACGGCTTTGGCCGCCATGTCGGCGTTGTCTATGCCGGTTATCAGTACCACGCAGGCGTCCTTGTTCTTCTGCAGGGCCTTGAAGGAGAATTCCAGGCCGGAGGCGCCGCGCAGGTAGACGTCGGAGAGCACCACGTCGAAGGGCTTCTCGTCGAGCAGCGCGCGGGCCCGCTCGGCGTCGTCGGTGCGGGTCACCTCGAAATAGGGAAAAGCCGAGAGGATCTCCTGCACGCGGGAGATCACGTAGCCTTCGTCCTCGATCAGCAGCAGCCGGCGTTTCAGCATGGGCCGGCCTACCAGTCCGTCCACCAGCGCGCCAGCTCTATCCTGGCGGCGCATTTCTGGTTGCGCTCCCCGAGCTCGGCCGGGGAGATGGCGCGCTCTACGGAGACCAGCGGGTGCTCCTTCAGATCGGTCAGTCTGCCGTCGGCCTGAGAGTTGTCCTGGTGCAGCAGTATCTCCACCAGCGGCCGGGTCAGCAGGCCGCGGTTGGGCATCAGCACGCGGGCCGTCTCCCCGGTGGAGAGGACCACGAGCGAGCCCGGCGGGAACATGGAGAGCGAGGCCAGCAGCAGCTTGACCGGCCCGGAGTTGAAGCCCCTGCCCTGCTTCTCAATGAGCTCCCTGATCGCTTCCGAAGGGGGCAGCGCGTCGCGCCAGGGGCGGGGGTGGGACATCGCCTCGTAGGCGTCCGCTATGCCTATCATCTGGGCCAGCGGGTCTATCTCCTCGCTGGAAAGCCTGTCCGGATAGCCGGAGCCGTCGTCGCGCTCGTGGACCTGCAGCACTACGCGGCGCGCCCTGTCCTTGACCTTGTAGTCCAGGTCCAGCACCCGGTCCAGCTTGGCGGCGCCGGATTCGGCGTGGAGGGTCATTTCGGCCATCTCGGAGTCGCCGAGCCGGCCCGGGGTGTTGTAAAGCGAGGAGAAACCGGTCATGCCGGCGTCGTGCGCCATAGCGCAGAAGCCGAGCAGGCCCAGGTCCTGCCTCTCCAGCCCGGCCTCCAGGCCCATAGCCAGCACCAGCGCGAAGGTGTTGGCCGTGTGGGCGCGCAGGTAATCGTCGGCGGTGGAATAGGCGGTCAGACCCAGCAGCGCGGGGTTCTCTTTCAGCGAGGCGGCGGCAGCCGAGGCCAGCGCCAGCGTGGATTCGTACTTTTCGGTGTAGGGCTCTTCGGAGGCCTTCAGGTACTGGGCGGAGTGCCGCAGCAGGCGGGCGTATATCTCCCTGGCTTCGGTCTCGAGCTCGCGGTAAGGCTTACCGGCGGGCGCCTTCCTCTCCTGCGCCCGGCGTTCGGCGGTCCGGGACTGCTCCCGGGGCGCGGCTTCCGGTGCGGCGGGCGCCGGCTTCAGGGTTTCCGCCGGTTCCTCGCGGAGCGGTTCCGGGGGCTTCCGTTCCGCGGGGGGCGCCGGGAATGGAGCGGGCGCCGGCGGGGACTTCCTGGCCGGCGGCGGCGCGGAGGTCTCCTTAAGTTTCTTCAGCTCGGAGAAACGCATGTTATTATTATAACCCGCGGGGGTTAAGAAATGATTACAAAATGATTAAACCCGGCCGGGCCCTTTACAGGTCTTTGCGGTAGATGCGGTACTTCCGGTAGAGCTTTCCGCCGAGGGCCTCTATGGTGTTGTTGATGAGCTCGTTGTCCTCGAGGGTCCAGGAAAGCTCGGCCGACTTCCAGCCCAGCTTCCGGGCCGAAAGGAAGGCGTGCTTTATAAGGAGCAGCTCGATGCCCTTGCCGCGGAACTCCTTCTTGACGCCGAGCGTAAGCATGCGGCCCCTGTCCAGGCGGTAGGCGAAGCGGTAAAGGAAAGGCAGGATATTGAGCGGGTTGAGCGAGCCTCGCGCGTATTTCAGGGCTATGTTGAAGTCCGGCAGCATCAGGCAGAAGGCAGCCGGCCTGCCCTCGAAGCGGGCGAAGAAGAGGTACTCGGGCTTCAGCACCGGCTTGAAGGCCGCCGCCATGTCGTCTAGCTCCTCGTCCGTCATCGGCACGAAGCCCCAATTCTTCTCCCAGGCGGAGTTGTAGACGTCCTTGACCTCGCCCAGCGCGCCTTCGACGTTCTTCACGTCCGCGAAATGCACGGTGAGCTTGCCGGCCCTGTTGGAGCGGGCCAGGATCTTCTCGAAGCGCTCCGGGAACCCGCCGGCCGTCTCGTAATTGTAGGCGTGGAGGTCCTTGGCCTTGGCGTAGCCGGCGGCCTCGGCCAGGCCCAGGTAATAGGGCGGGTTGTACGGCATCATGACCACCGGGGGGAAGTCGAAGCCCTCG
>JAKAMO010000168.1 GCA_021812825.1 bacterium
TAGAACGAAGTGTCCGTGAACATCACCGCGGGGTAGCCCTGCGCCCAGAAGCTGCGGTGGTCGGAGAAATCCACTCCCGGCACCCAGGCGGGCAGCGAGACCGTGCGCAGCGGCAGGCCGCTGGCCGCGCGGAAGGCCCGGTCTATGCGCCGCGCCTCGGCCCGCGAGCCGAAATCCGAGATCTGCGCTATGAAATCCCCTTTAGGCGGCAGGAACGGCCCGATCAGCGGCGGGTAGCGCTGCGAGAATATCCTGTCGCTGTAGTACCCGGTCATCTCCAGTATCAGCGCGGCCCGTATGTCGTCGCCGTTCTTCCTCGCGGCCGCGGCGTAGACGGCGCTGCCCATACCCTCGTGCCTGAAGAAGGGCGGTTCTTCGTTCGCGAAGGCGGCGAACTTTATAGTCCTGGCGTAGCTGCGGCCGGAGGCGTACTCGGCCAGGTCCAGCACGCCGGCCACGCCGCTGGCGTTGTCGTCGGCGCCCGGGTTGTTGAAGGTGTCGTAATGCGCGCCGACCAGCACTATCTCCCCCGGGGAGGAGAAGCCCTTCTTCGTGCAGATGAAGTTGCGGACCTTGACTCCGGCGGTGTAGAACTCCTGCTCCTCCAGCGCGCAGCCGGCCGCCCTGAACCTGCCGCGCAGGTACTCCTCCGCCCTGCCCAGCCTGGCCTTGTTGTTGTTGAACAGGTCCCGGGGCCCTATGCCCGCGGCCAGCGCGGAAACCGTCTCCCTGAGCTTTTCCGGGCTGGTGCGGGAAGGGCCGCCGCCGTAGGAGGGGGCCAGGAAGTTCCAGCCGAAGGTGCTCGCCCAGATCAGCGCGAAGAACGCCGCCGACGACGCGGCCGAGACAAGAGCAAGCTTCCGCCATCCCTTCATGCTGGAATGCTAGCAAAAAACGGGGCGGCCGGGTCCGGCTCCTTGTCCGCTCCGGGAATATCTTGATAGTATCTGGGAATGGAGCGGCGCATAGTGCACGTGGACATGGACGCGTTCTTCGCGGCCATAGAGCAGCGCGACGACCCCTCGCTGAAGGGGAAACCCGTGATAATAGGGGCGGACCCGAAGGGAGGCCGCGGCCGGGGCGTGGTCTCCACCTGCTCCTACGAAGCCAGGAAGTTCGGAGTGCGCTCGGCCATGCCTATCTCCGAGGCCTGGCGCCGCTGCCCCAAGGGCGTATACCTCCGGCCCGATTTCCGCAAATACTCCGAAGCCTCGGAAAAAGTGCTCGCGGTCTTCAACGAGTTCACTCCCGACGTCGAACCGGTCAGCATAGACGAGGCCTTCCTGGACATAACCCGCAGCGCGCACCTGTTCGGCGGGCCGCTGGAGACCTGCCGCCGCATCAAGGCAAGGGTTAAGGCGGTCACCGGCCTTACCTGCTCGGTGGGCCTGGCCCCCACGAAGATGGCGGCCAAGATAGCCTCGGACCTCAAGAAGCCGGACGGCCTGGTCGAGGTGCGCGAGGAAGGCCTGCGCGCCTTCCTAGCCCCGCTGGACATCTCCAGGCTCTGGGGCCTGGGCCCGAAGACGGCCGAGGTGCTGCGCTCGCGCGGCATAAACACCGTAGGCGAGCTGGCCGCCGCGGAGGCGGACGAACTGCGCGGCCTGGGCGCGCACGGCCCGGAGCTCAGGCTGCTGGCTCTCGGGGAGGACCCGCGCGAGGTCGCCCCGGACTACGACACCAGGTCGGTCGGCAACGAGATAACCTTCGAGACCGACACCGCCGACGCTCGCGAGATAAAGGAGTCGCTGGTGGCGCTCTCCGACAAGGTCTCCTCGCGGCTGCGCGAAGGCGGCTTCAAGGGGCGCACCGTTACGCTGAAGATAAGGCTGGAGGGCTTCGAGACGCATACCCGCGCGAAGACGCTGCCGCTTTCCACCAACTACGCGGACGTCATCTCCAAAGAGGCGCTGGCCCTCTACGCCGCCTTCGACAGGAAGAGGAAGAAGGTGCGGCTGCTGGGGGTGAAGGTCTCCGGCCTGATGCCGGCGGAGGAGAAGGAGAGCCTTTTCGAGAACGAGGGGGACGACCGCCGGGAGAAGGCCCACAGGGCCATAGAGGCCATCAGGGAGAAGTTCGGCCGGTCCTCCATCTACAGGGCCGGCGGGAAAAAAGATATTTAGGGGGACCGTCTCAGGCCGTCAGCGGGGAGACGTCCTTGTCCGCCCAGCCGGTCAGCGTCGCCAGGTGCTTGCGCCACTTGCGCTCCAGCTGCGCCGGCGTCACGCTGCCTTCCGGGGCCGAGGCCGCGTAGAGCATGGCCCCGAACAGGGCGTCCTGGATGGTCTCGGCCACCGCCGCGGGCTCGTCCTTCAGCGCGAACAGGCCCTCCCGCACGCCGGCCAGCAGGTGCTCCCTTATCCTCTCGCGGCCCTTTTCTATCATGCCGGTGAACAGCTCGGAGAAGTTCCTGCCGCGGCCGGCCAGGTAATAAAGGAGAATGAGTATCTGGGCGTCCTGCCTGCGGTACTTCAGCGCCCAGAGCACGTTGCCCACGCAGTGCTTGAGCAGGCGGCGCCCGGCGCCGTCCTCGGCGCTTATCAGGCCGGCCACCACCTCGTGGTTGTGGGCCACTATGGCCCGGACCAGCTCGGCGAACAGGGCGTTCTTGTCCGGGAAATGGTACATCACCGCCGACTGGCTGAGCCCTATCTCGTCGGCTATCATCTGGAAGCTGGCCTCCGCGAAGCCGTGCCTGGCGGCCAGCTTTATAGCCGCCAGCACTATCTTGCCGCGCGTCCTTTCGCCTTTCGGGGTTTCCGGCCTCGGGGTCATGCGGTAATTCTACATTAGAGGCGGGGTGGGGCGGAAGGCCTATGCCGCACCTGGGCCCGGGGACCCGTGACAAATAGCCCCGGGTGAAATACAATGTAATACACGGTTTGGCGGGGCGGCGCGCGGCGGAAGACGGAGGGAACGATGAAGAAAGCGATACTGGCGGCGGTACTGGTCCTGTCCTGCGGGTTCGGCGCGGAGGCGGCCGACGGCCTGGCCGGCTCGCCGGTCTACTCGGACCCGGCCTTCCAGGACTTCGTTGAGACCTCCTACGGCTACCTGAACCCGGCCAACAGCCCGGCCCGCTTCAGGGATTCCGTCGCTTCCCGCTCGTCCTCCACCGTGGCCGAAGCCGGCCGCGGCGGCTACGTCTTCGTGGCCGTTCTCCCCGGCCAGGCCGACCGGCGGGAACTGCTGGAGCGCCTGCGCGCTTCGGCGGGCTTCGTCTTCAGGGGCGAGCGCGTCAGCGGCAAGGGAAGGGGCCGCGCCGTCCGCCTGCTGGGCTGGGTGCGCTTCTGGGAGCTGGGCGCGCTGCGCGCCGTGCCCGGGGTGGTCCGAGTGTCGGTACGCGGCCGCAAGGCGGCTTTATAGACCCCGCCCTTTTTTATACCATGGGAGTATGCCCATATCCAAGGTGCTGGAATACGACAGGAAGGTGAAGCCGGAGGAGATAGACATACTCGGCCACGTCAACAACCAGGTCTACCTGGACTGGTTCATGGAGGCCGCCACGAAGCACTCGGCCCTGGCCGGCTGGCCGATAGAGCGCATGCTGGGATCCGGGGAAGGCTGGGTGGTGCGCCGGCACGAGATAGATTACCTGCTGCCCGTGCCTCCGGGCGACACCGTGAAGGTGCGCACCTGGGTGGAAACGGCGGAGAAGGTCTCTTCCGAGCGGCGTTATGAGATGTTCCGTCTTTCCGACGGCAAGAAGGTCTGTTCCGGCCTCACCGTCTGGGTATGGATCAACTACGGGACCGGCAGACCCTCCCGCATACCCGAGCAGGTAAAAAAAGACTTTTCAGAGTGGACCCCGGCCTGAGGGCCGGAGGCCGTCAACGTTCCCCGCCGGTCATCGGCACGAAAGCCACCGCCAGCAGGTTCTCTTCCTTCAGCCTGCCGCCTTCCTTCTTTATCAGCACGAGGTCCTGGCCCAGCCTGCCGCCCACCGGCGCGATCAGCCTGCCGCCTTCGCCCAGCTGAGCCGTCAGCGCCGCCGGTATCCGTTCCGGGGCCGCGGTCAGTATTATCCCCTTGAAAGGCGCTTCCTCGGGCCAGCCCTTCCAGCCGTCGGCGCACCTGGTCTTCACTCCGGAGTAGCCGAGCCTGGCCAGCCTTTCGCGGGCTTCCCTTTCCAGGGCGCAGATTATCTCCACTGAGTAGACTTCGGCGCCGAGCGAGGCCAGCACCGCGGCCTGGTAGCCGGAGCCGGTTCCTATCTCAAGCACCTTGTCCCCCGGCGCCAGCGCCAGCTTCTCGGTCATGTAAGCCACTATATACGGCTGACCTGTGGGGCCGGCTGTACCGGACGGTTTACAAATACATAGAAACGATGTACGGCTGATCTAACCCGCGAGATGTCGTCGCAGGCGTGGCCACGCAGCGCGGCCCCGCTCTGCTCCTTGCCGCGAGAAGCGGGTTCGCAAGGCTCGGCACTACGCGCCTTCGCTCTTGCTCCGCCGGTAGGCTGCATCTTATAACAACCTCCAAAATGCGCGGCCAGCCGGCCCAATAAACGTGGGCCTTGGCCGGGCCGCTCCCGGCCTGCCGGGCAGGCCGTACAGCGCAGAATTTAATTTTTTTCTTATTTTTAAATTATGGCCACCGGGGGAAAGAATTTAAACGGGGGCACCTTGGTTTATTAAAAACCCGCCCAGGCTCGCTGTTCGCTCGCCCTGGCGGGCTTTTCTGTTACTGTTATGTAGCCCCCGTGGGGCGGGGGAGAACAGCAAAGAAAATATGGAGAAGCCAGGGCCAGTAGCCGCTTGACAATCATATAGAGGTCCCCTCCAGCAGGTTGTGTAAAATTGTTTTGTCTAGGAACAAAGTTACAAACCTGAGGAGGGAACACATATGAGATTATACGTCGCAATCGAC
>JAKAMO010000039.1 GCA_021812825.1 bacterium
GAGGTAGTGGTGGCCGTCACGAAGGGGCGACTGGATTTCGGCCCGTGGGAGAGGATCTTCTACGGGGAGTTCGACGGGCAGCGCTCCAAGCGCGTGCTGGTAAAGATCATAGGAGAGTAGCGGGATGACAAAAAGGGGATTTTTAATCTTGGGGTTGCTCCTGGCGGCCTGCGGTGGGCCGGTACGGAAGGACAGGATAGCGGATGCTTTAGGCCGGGACCCTTACGAGTTCCTGGCCGAGAGGCTCTCTGCGGCGTGCGACAAGATGCAGAACAGGAAGGTGGCCGTCCTGCCGTTTTCCTACACGGACAGGAGAGAATCCGACGACGGCGTAGTGGTTTCCGAGCGGCTCATTACTCGGATGACACAGGAGAACAAGCTGGACGTGGTGGAGCGTAACCTCCTGGAGAAGGTGATGGAGGAACTGAAGCTGCAGTATTCAGGCAGCGTGGACGAGAGCAGCATTAAGAGCCTCGGCAAGATTCTCGGGGTGGAGGCCGTGGTAACCGGGACGCTGACCCCTCAGAGCGGCGGAATGCTTGAGATAAACGCCAGGGTGATAAGGACCGAGACTGCTGGCATCCTCTCCGCTTCCTCGGCCAGGGTCCCCCTTGACTGGGAGCCCCTTTCCGCGGAACCGGCGCCTCCGGCGCAACGTGAGACCGTGGTCGCTCCATTGCCGGCGCCGCAGCCGGCCATATTCTCGCACTCGCGGGACTTCTTCCCTACGGCTTCGATGTCGGTCGGCCGCTACGTGTTCGGCGCGATCCTGCTGCGGAACGGCAAGGTGCTGATCGCCGGCGGCCAAAATGACAGCGGCAGTCTGTCTTCCGCGGAGCTGTATGACCCGGCGTCGGCTACTTTTAAGGCTACGGGACCTATGTCGATCGGTAGATTCTATCAGGGCATGACATTGCTGCCCAATGGAAAGGTCCTGGTGACCGGGGGCGCTAATACGGCCAACCATGCATATAGTTCCGCCGAACTGTATGACCCGGTTAGCGGGACGTTCTCTCCAACTGGTTCTATGTCCACGAGCAGACTGCTTCATACCGCCACTCTTCTCCCGAACGGCAAGGTGCTGATCGCGGGCGGCGCGGTAAGCGGAGGTTTCGTGTCCACTGCCTCGGCCGACCTGTACGACCCCGCCACCGGGACTTTTACGCCGACCGGCTCAATGAGCGTTCCGCGGAACTTCCATACCGCGACGCTGCTGCGCAACGGGAAGGTGCTGATAACGGGAGGGCAATCCGGGTGGGGCGGCGGGACAAGATATGCTTCCGCCGAGCTGTACGACCCCGCCACGGGCACGTTCTCTCCTGCCGGTTCCATGAATACGGTCCACGTCGCGCACATCGCGATATTGCTGGCTGACGGCAGGGTGCTGGTGGCCGGAGGAATATCGGCCGCAGATGTTGTTTCATCGGCTGAAGTATACGATCCTGACACCGGCCGGTTCACCAGGACCGGCTCCATGAGCGCTGCCAGGGAATATTTCGACGCGGTACTGCTCGACGACAATAGGGTCCTGGTGGCCGGGGGCAGCACGAAGTTGGTTCCCCTGGCGTCCGCGGAAATTTACGATCCCGCCGCCGGCACTTTTTTGCCTATTGGCCCGATGAGCACCCCGAGGCAATACTGTTCCCTTATCAAGCTGGCCAACGGGCAGGTGCTCGCGCCCGGAGGCGGTGACGGCTGGGGCGGAACGCTGTCGCAGGCGGACCTGTACGGGAAAGCCGCGGATTTCCCGGCGGCCTGGAAATACAGGGAGAACTTCCGGATAGCCGAGCGGTCCGGGGCCTCCCTCGTGGATTACCAGGTCTTGGTTAAGTTCGACAGCGCCGCCCCGATAAAGCTCGGCAGGATGAAGCCGGACTGTTCGGACCTGCGCTTCGCCAATTCCGACGAGAGGACCGGGATGAACTACTGGCTGGAAAGCGGCTGCGGGACCGGTGAGACGCGGGTCTGGGTCAGGTTCCCTTTCCTCGCCAAGAACTCGGTCAAGAACTTCTACATGTACTACGGCAACAGCGGCGCGGCTTCCGAAAGCAGCGGCGACGCCGTATTCCCCCTGTTCGACGATTTCGACGATGGGGTCATAAACAGGGCAAAATGGGACGTGATAGAAGGTGAATGTCCTGTAGAAGAGACAGGCGGTCGCCTGGCTTTCACGGGGCGTAGTTACGGCGCCACGATACAGAAGGCGTATCTTAAGACCGTTCGCCCCATGCCAGAAAAATACGTGGCGGAGTTTTCCGGCCTTGTCGATGAGTCCGGTTCCAATTGCCAGTTCCATTACCTGCCGCTGAGGTGGAACGGCGCGGTCCTGACCCTCGGGCACAATATGGGCCCCGGCCTGAAGCTTTCTTTCGGGGACGGTTGCTCCAGCGACAAGGAGGTGTTGCTTTATGAACAGCGGAGCGTTGGGGATACGGAGATAGCCAAGGCCTTTCACGACCTGAGGCCCGGTGATAAATATTTTTATTCTATCGTCGACTCCGGAGATGGGATAAGGATAGTGGTGAGCGGGAAACAACTGCTTTCGGCATCTACCACGTTTCGCGGTGGCTACCAACTCGGCCTGTCTGCCAGGGATTACCCTTACGGTAAGGCCGCTTATTACGATAACTTCAGGGTGCGCGCCTACGCCAGGGTAGAGCCGGAAGTATATCCGTACAGACTGGCTGATGGTCGCGTCGGATGGAAATACGCTGACGCGAGGTGAACATGAAAAGGCGCATCTACTATTACGACACTGACACCAGCGGCGCGGTCTACCACGCCAACTACCTGCGCTTCCTGGAGGAGGCGCGCTCGGAGCTGCTGGAGAGGAACGGCCTCAGCGTGAAGGGTCTGCTGGACAGGGGCGTGGGCTTCGCGATAAGGCGGCAGGAGATGGAGTACAAGGCCCCCACGCTCTACGGAGACACGCTGGACATCAAGGCCTGGATCAAGGAGTTCTCCCCGTACCGGATAGTCTTCGCCTACCTCCTGCACAACCAGGACGGGCGCCTGATAGGCAAGGCCGAGACGGACCTTGTCTGCGTGGGCAGGGACCTGAAGCTTGTGGAGATCCCGTCCGACGTGAAGGCCGCGCTGGAGAAGGAAAAGGGTTCTTAAGCATTTGCTATCATATCTCTCCGCGGATGAAGATACTGCTCGTTAAACCCGGCATCGCCCTAGGCGACCATATCCAGCCCCCGCTGGGCATAGCCTACCTCGCGGCCGTGCTGCGCGTCTCCAACGACGTGCGCGTGCTGGACTTCGGCAAGATGGACCGCCGCGACGACCTTTTTTCCGCGGAGGTCCGCGGGTTCTCCCCGGACATCATAGGGTTCCAGTGCTATTCCCCCGAGATAGGCGAGGTGAAGAGGCTGTCGGCTCTCGCGGCCGCCGCCAATCCAGGCGCCGTCATCATAGCCGGAGGCCCTCACCCCACGTTGTGTCCGGAGGAGACCATGGAGCGCCTGGCGCCCGAGGTCTCCTACCTGCTGCGCGGCGAGACAGAGGAGAGCTTCCCGCTTTTCATCAAGATGCTTTCCGGTGGCGCCGCCCCGGCGGACGTGCCCGGCCTGGCCTGGCGCGAGAACGGAGGGCTGCGCGTCAACGAGATCCGGCCCATAGCCGATATCAACGCCCTGCCCGCGCCGGCCTGGGACCTGATAAGACCCCAAGAATATCCGCCGGCCCAGCACGGAGCCTTCTTCAACCAGTTCCCGATAGCCCCTATCGTCACGACCCGGGGCTGTCCTTTCGCCTGCGGCTTCTGCACGGCCCCCATACTGAGCGGCAGGCACATGCGCAAGCGCAGCGCGGATTCAGTGATGGCAGAGATAGAAACGCTCTATAACAAGTTCGGCATCCGCGAGATCCATATAGTCGACGACAATTTCACTCTGGACAAGGCCCACGCCGTCTCCATCCTGAAGCGCATCGTGGCCAGCAAGCTGCCTATCTCCCTCGCCTTCCCTAACGGAGTGCGCATCAACACGCTCGATGACGAGCTGCTGGACCTGATGAAGGCGGCCCGCACCTACCTGATCTCGGTCGGCATCGAGTCGGGCTCGGACAAGACGCTCAAGCGCATGGACAAGCAGCTGAACGTGGCCCTGATCCGCGATAAGGTGGAACTTATAAAAAGGAAGGGAATAGACCTGGCCGCCTTCTTCATCCTGGGTTTCCCCGAAGAGACGGTCGAAGACATGGCGGAGACGATAAAGTTCTCCCTCGAGCTGCCGCTGTTGAGGGCCAACTTCTTCACTTTCCTGCCGCTGCCTATGACGCCGGTGACGCTGAAGCTGATCCGTGACGGCGAGATAGGCAAGATGGACGTGGACGGGCTGATCTTCCAGAAGGTGCCTTACGCGCCGAAAGGCGTTACGCGCGAACGGCTTCGCTCCATACAGCGCTCCGCCTTCCTGCGTTTCTACCTCCGCCCCGGCATCATGCTGCGCAACCTGATGCAGGTGCGCTCGCCCCGGCACTTCGGCTACCTCGCCAAGCGCTTCTATCACTGGATACTGATGTAGAGACAACCTGCTCCAGGCGTCGTCATGAAGATACTAACGATAGCCCCCAATCCGTTCTTCGTCGACAGGGGCTTCTCTATCAGGGTGTATAACCAGGTTAAGGGCCTGACGAAGCTCGGCCACAGCGTACTTGTGACCGCCTACGGCGCAGGCCGAGCCATCGACTGTGCGGAGATAGTCCGCGCGCCGGATCTGCCGGGATATGACGGCGAGGCCCTCGGCGCGAAACTATCCCGGCTCTACCTAGATGTCTTACTCTTCTTCGTCTCGTTGCGCACGGCCTGGAAGTTCAGGCCGGACGTCATCCACGGACACCTGCACGAGGGCGCGCTGATAGGCATCCTGATCGGCTGGCTCCAGCGGAAACCTGTGCTGCTGGACGCGCAGGGTGGTCTGGCCGCCGAGCTGCGCGACCGCGGCACCGTGACCAACGGCCTGTTGCTCAGCCTTGTCCGGGGCGTGGAACGATTCATATGCCGCAACTCGCGCTTCATAGTCTATTCCTCCCCTGCCACCGGTTCGGCGCTGGCGTCCGAGTTCGGGGTGCCCGCAGCGAAGATGGCCCAGCTCGATGACGTCGTGGATGTTTCCGGGTTCGAGGCCGCCGGGCCGCTGCCGCGCTCGGAATTCGGCTTCTCGGCATCTGACCGCGTGCTTGTCTATGTGGGTACGCTGCATAAATATTACGGCGTGGATTGCCTGCTGGAGGCGGCCGCGGCCGTTAAGGAGAGGCTTCCGGCTGCGCGATTCCTGATCTGCGGCGGCCCGGAGCCGGAAAAGTACCGCGGACTGGCTGAGAGCCTGGGCGTCGGCGACGTTGTGCGTTTCGCCGGCCGCACGCCTTACGCCGAGATGCCTCGCTACCTGGCGCTGGCGGACGCGGCCGTAGCGCCCAAGCTTAGCGGCTCCGAGGGCAATCAGAAGATACTTGCGTACATGGCCTTCGGCCTGCCGGTGGTCTGCTTCGACACCGCGGCGAACAGGCAGATGCTGGGGGACTTCGGTATATACGTCACGGAGGTCGGTCCCGCAGCGCTGGCCGAAGGGATCCTCGCCTCTCTCTCCGGTCCCGGAATGGATGCCGCCTCCAGGGAGCGTATGCGCGAGCGGGTGCGAAAAGAATTCTCGGCGGAGGCTTCCGCCGCCAGGCTGGTGGATATTTACTCCGGCATGGGGAGGCGCTAATCGCATGGAAAACGTCCCCTGCAACAACTGCGGAGGCACCGGGGCGGAGAAGGCCTTCGCCTGCCGGGATTTCTACATGGGTCTCGCCAAGGGCGAATATACCGTAGTGAGATGCGGCTGCGGCCTTTTCTATATCAACCCGCGTCCTGACGCCGAAGAGCTTAGGCGCTATTACCCGGACGCCTATTACGGGCGTTCCGGCGGTCTGCTGAACGCCGTGCGCGGCGCCATATTGCGTGCCGAGACTCGCAAGTTCCGCGGCTTCCTCCGGGCGGAGTCTTCCGTGCTGGAGATAGGCTGCGGTACGGGGGATTTCCCGGCGGCGTTCAAGTCCGCTTTCGGCTGTTCGGTAAGTGGTGTCGAGCCCACCGGCTTCGCCGCGCGGCTGGCGGGAGAGAAGGGCGTACGGATGTTCGATTCGCCCGCGGCCGCGGCTGCGGCCGGGCCATATGATCTGGTGATACTGAAGCACGTTATCGAGCATTTGCCGGACCCGGTGGCCTCGCTCAAAGAGATAAACGAGATGATGGCTCCCGGCGGAATGCTCTACCTGTGGCTGCCGCTGGCGGGCACGCCTATACAGAAGCTGTTCGGCGCGTCATGGGACGGCTTCGACGCGCCGCGGCACCTTTATGCCTACTCGATGGATACGCTGCGCGCCGCGCTGGCCAAGGCCGGCCTGGAAATAGTCTCCGTGTACGGGGATTATGCGCCGAACCCCTGGGTCATAAGCCTGAGGGGCTGGCTGTCGGGCATGGGGCTGCCGGAGTGGCTGTGGAAGCTCTGCGACGACGAAAAGAACCCGCTGCTGCTGGCCGCCTTTTTCCCTCTGAACGCCATATTGGCGCTGGCCGGGCTCGGCGGCCGCGTGAAAGTCCTGGCGCGCAGGAAACAGTAGGCGGCTATTTCACGCAGACCGCTATGAAGTCTATCCCTTTCTCCGGCTCGGAGTCGGTAGCGGTGAACGCGTAATCCCCCGTCTTCACCTTTGAGACCAGCCTTGTCAACACCACCGCGACGTCGTAAAGCTTCCTTACCGGCGCAAGATGCGCCAGCCGGCGTAATCCCAGGATGTCCAGCCGCATCAGCATCGAGGCCTTGGCCTTGAACGCGCGCATCTCGTTCATCGTCTGCTCGTTGGCGATGACCCCGTGTAGTCGGACCTCGCGGAAATGCGGGTGGAGAGCCGCCTCGAGCCCGGCCCGGTCATATTCTACCGGGTGGTACGGGTTGAAGACGCTGCCGGACACGTCCTTGTTTATAGTGGAGATGATCGCGAGTCCGTTCGGCCTCAGCAGGCGTGCCATCTCGGTCAGCAGCGGGGCCGGGTCGGTGAAATGCTCTATGACCTGGAAGGCACAGACCACGTCGAACGATGCGGCCGGCAGGCCGGTGGCGGTCGCGTCGGCGCGGATGTATCGGAGGTTTTTCGCGCCGTGGGCGGCCGAGGCGTTCCTTACCGCTTCTTCCGATACGTCCACTCCGGCCGCCGCGGCAGCGCGGCCCGCCATCAGCGCCGCACCGTAGCCTTCGCCGCAGCCCATATCCAGCACTTCCTTGCCCTCGGCCAGCGCCGCCGCGAACTCGTAAGCGAACACGTGGCGGGCGTATTCGAACCCGCGGCTCTTGTCGTCTAGGACCAGTCTTTCACCTGTGATCATTTGTCCTTCCTCGTTTCATGCTTCCGCGGGCCCGCTGCTGCTCGCTTTTGATCTGCGCTGCGCCAGTTCCTGTGCCGCCCAGCACCCGGCTATCAGCAGGCACGGCAGGGCCGAAATATGATAGCGCGCCGGCCCCCAGTCGTTAAGAATGTGTCCCGAGACATAAACCGCAGGCATAAGCAGGAAAAGCAGGTCGCGCCAGCGCCTGCGCAGCAACCAGGCGCCGGCGGCGGCCAAGAGAAGCGTCAGGAGCTGGACGGCAAACATGGCCGCCTTCGCGGCCTTGAAGGCTAGGGAGCCCTGCTCCTGCTGAGGGAAATTCAGTACCGAGGAGTGGCTGGTGACCCAGAACCGGAGCAGTCGCCGCGGCAGTTTGCCTATCAGGGTCCACTTGCGCGCGGCCCAGTTTTCCTTGGCTTTCAGCATGAAGGCGCGGTCAGCCTCAGGGGACTTGAAATCACCACGCGGCCAGACAGGGGACAGGTCCGCGCGCGTCGGGTATTCCGGCAGGGAGCCGGCCCAGAACGCCACGCCGGCTCCCGTAGTGACGGTCGAGATGCCGAACAGGGTCTTGTTCCTGGCTTTCCATGGAGCGATGCCGAGCTGCGCCGCCGCCGCCAGCGCGATTAGTATCAGTAGCGATTTCTTCAGGTCCCTTACCCCGAAATACAGGACTGGGGCGAAGGCGACGGGATAGAGGATATGCGTAGGGCGCACGAGCAGGGCCATCGACAGCACCGCTCCCGACGCCGCCGCGAAGGCGATGCTTCCGGAGGTCATCGTCTTCCTGGCGGCCAGCAGGAAAAACAGCCAGAAGAACATGAACAGGCTTTCGGAGAGCATCAGCCGTGAGAAGCAGGCAAAAACGGGGTGCAGGGCGTAGGCCATTCCCGCGGCCAGCGCGAATGGCGGAGAGATGAATTCCAGGGCTAGCAGGTATACGAGGACCGCGCTGGAAGAATCCACGGCCGCCTGCGCGGCGGCCGTCCGCTTCAGGCTTATTTTACCGCCGGCATAGTTGACGGCCGCTACGAAGAACGGATAGCCGGGGGGCCTGGTGCAGTCCGGCAGCTTGCCGTCGATGGAATAGGAGCCGGAGGAGAGGAGATTCCCGGCAAGGCTGATGTAGTCGGAGCTGTCCGGGTTCGTAAAAGGCGTGTGGAGTCCTATGATCAGGGCACCGCGGGCAAGCAGCGCGGCCAGGAACAGGGCCGCTACGACCTTTCCCCCGGAGAGGCCGAGGCAGGCGAATCTGCTCATCTGCCTCCGTGGCGCCTGGCGTCCAGCACGCAGCCGCAGCAGAATAGCACGGCCGCGGTTATCAGCCCGGCGCCGCCCCAGGCGAAGCAGAACAGCAGCGCCAGGGCCGTCAGCGCCGTGAAGAGCTTGAGCGGGTTGTACTGGATCATCACCTGCGTCATGATCTGCAGCGTGCGCAGGATGTCGCGCACCGGCTTCACCTTGGAGTGGCCCACCCGGTCGGTGAACTCTATCGGCTCGAAGCGCACGAACTTGCCGGCGGACAGGAAAGACAGCGTCATCGTGGTGGTGAAAGAGTAGCCGAAGCACATCACCGGCATGTCGGCCACCGCGCTCTTGCGGAAGACGCGCAGGCCGGAATTGGCGTCCGGTATGTGCTCGCCGGCCACGAAGCGCGCCAGACGCAGATAGCTCCAGCGCATGAAGGCCTTCACGTAGCTGCCCCAGAACAGCTTGCCCTGCCTGGCGCCCACCACCATGTCGAACGCGGGGATGTGGCGGAGCAGCTTGCCGGCCTCGGCGGGCGGGTACGAGCCGTCGGCGTCGATGATGAGTATCCACTCGTGAGAGGCGGCCTGGATGCCGCTCAGCAGCGAGCGGCCGTAGCCCCTGTTCACCGGGTGGCGTATGACCCTGGCGCCGGCCGCTTCCGCGGCCTGGGCTGTCCCGTCCGACGAGCCGTCGTCCACGACTATCACCTCGAACTTGAGACCCTCGGCGGCCAGCACCTCCTTGATGCCGACTATCGTGGGGCCCACGGCCCCCGCCTCGTTGTACGCGGGTATCACCGCGGAAATGTCAGGTTTGCCGGAAAAAATGCCCATCACTCCTCCTTAAGCTCCGTCACCGGTCCGAACTCGTCCGGCCGCGCGTCGAACTTGTCCGGGTCGCCGACGAACAGCAGCAGCGCGTCGCCGGTGCTCAGCACCTCCCGCGAGACGCCCTGCACGTCGGCCTGCCCGGTCGCGTTTATCCTGTCCACGTAGTCGTCCAGCGCGCTTTCGCGGTAGCCGTAGTACTCGAAAGCGGCCCTCTCCGAGATAAGGTCGAAAGGGGTGGGGAAGCGGAAGATGAAGGAGTTGGCTATCGCGTCCTTCGCCCTCTTCACCTCTTCGGCCGGCGGCTCCTCCTGACCCATCAGGTCGAACTGGCGCAGCATCTCCGCCGCCGCCCGGCCGGCGCTTTCGGGCTTGGTGCCGCAGTAGGCCAGCAGGTAGCCGTGGTCCGGCTTCTTCACCGGGTAGCTGTAGACGCTGTAGGCCAGCCCGTGCCGCGAGCGTATCTCCGAGGTCAGCCTGGAGGAAAGCCCTCCGCCCAGCATCTCGTTGGCCACCATCAGGGCGAATTCCCTCGGGTCGTGCCGTTTCAGCGCGCCGAGCACCAGGACCACGGACGCCTGAGGGATGTCCTTGCGGAGCAGGAAGACTCGTCTTCCCCGCGGCAGGCCGACCGGGGGGATGCCCGGCAGCGCGGCCGCGCCGCCTTTCCAGCCCGAGAACCGCGCCTCCAGCCTGGCCAGCAGCTGCTCCTCGGTGCCGAAGTCACCTGCCACGGCCAGGATGACGTTGCCGGGCCTGCAGAAATCCGCGTGCCAGGCGCGCATGTCGTCGCCGGTGACGGCTTGCACCGTCGCTTCCTCCGGCCGCCAGCCGTAGGGGTGGCCGGGGCCGTAGAAGGCCCGCAGGGCCTCGCGCACCGCCTGCCTGGCGGTATCGTCGTCGCGGCGCCGTATCAGCTCCAGCAGCTCCTCGCGCCTGATGGCGGTCTTTTCCGGGTCGAAGGCCGGGGCCGTCAGTATGGCGGCGTAGATGTCCAGCACCTCGTCCAGGTCCTTGCTGAGGGAGGTCAGGGTGAGGCGCGATTCCTCTATCCCCACGGAGCTCTCCACCGAGGCGCCGAGGAATTCCAGCTTTTCGTCCATCCTCTCCGGGGCCAGCCCTCCGGCGCCGCCGTCGCGCAGCAGGCCGGCGGCCATGTCGCCCAGGCCTATCTTGCCGGCGGGGTCGTGGATCTTGCCGGCGCGGATGAAAGCGGTCAGGTGCGCCACCGGGAATGTCGCGTCGCGCAGCATGTGCACGACCATGCCGTTGGAGAGCACGGCCCTGGTCCCTTTAGGTGGCTTGAAGGCCGCCGGCTGCGGGACGGCGAGCCCGGCCGGAACGGCTAAGCGCGGTTTTCCCGGCAGCGGTCCCCTCATGCCGCCTCCTGCGCGCCGAGGAACACGGCCGTGCGGTTGGCGCGCGTCAGATACCTGGCTGCCGCCCTGGAGACATCCTCCGGGGTCACGCGGCGCAGGTGCTCGCCGGCCTTCCAGTCGAAGCGCCAGTCGCCCATTATGGCCTCGTTCTGGGCCAGGCTCATGCCCAGGCCGGTATTGGACTCGAGCTGCTTTATCATCTCGGCCTGGTAATTGTTCAGCGTCCTGTCCAGCTCCCAGCGTGTTGGGGTCTCTTCGGCCAGCCGGGCGATCTCCTCCATGACGGCCGCGTCAAGCTCCTCTGCGGTGTGAGGGGCCTTGGGGGCCGCCGCGACCACAAAGAGGGAGGGGTAGCGGTTACCGGGGGTGGAAGCCCCGGCCCAGGCGTAGAGCGCCAGCTGCCTGCCCTCCACCAGGTTCCGGTAGAAGCGCCCGGTCTTGCCGCCGGAGAGCGTTTCGCCCGCCATGATGAGCGGGTAGATATCCGGGTGGTCCATGCCAGGGTTCTTGAAACCTATGCGCAGGGCCGGCGCGGCGTTGAAGCGGACGGCGCGCAGCTTCTCGCCGTTCTGGGGCGGCTCCTCCGGGCAGTTCCGGTCCGGCGCCGTCCCGCGCTTCCAGTCCCCGAAATGTTTTTCCGCCAGCGCTATCACCTCGGCCGGGTCCACGTCGCCGGTCACGGTCAGCGTGGCGTTGTCCGGGGTGTAGAACGTCCGGTAGAACCGCTCCGCGTCGGTGCGGGTGAGGCGCCGGATGTCCTCCGGCCAGCCTATCGTCGGGTTCCGGTACGGATGCTCGGAGAAGGCGGAGGAGAGCAGCGCCTCCCAGATGACGCGGTTCGGATCGGATTCGCCCATCCGCCGCTCCTCGAGCACCACGTCGCGCTCCCGGTAGAACTCGCGCAAGACCGGGTTCTTGAAGCGGTCCGACTCCAGCGTCATCCAGGCCTCCAGCCGGTTGGACGGCAGCGAGACCACGTAGACGGTGTAATCAGCGGAGGTCATCGCGTTCAGGCCGCTCTCTCCGAGGGAATTGTAGATCTTGAGGTATTCGTCCTTTACCGACAGGGCGTCGGCGGCCTCCTGCGCCTTGTCCAGCTCCTCGCGCAGGGCCTCCAGGCTCTCCGCGGAGGCCTTCCCGGAGGATTCCGCCGCTATCAGCGCCTGCGCCGCGGCCTCCACCCGGTCGAGGGCCGGCTTTTCCAGTTCATAACCGGCGGAATTTATGGTCGTGGTGCCCTTAAAGGCCATGTGCTCGAAGAGATGGGCCAGGCCGGTCTTGCCTGGACGGCAGTCCGCGTTGCCGACCTTGAAGAACATAGTGAAGGAAACGGTCGGCACGAACCTCTTCTCCAGGATAAGCAGCCTTAAGCCGTTGGCCAGGGTGTAGGAGACGACAGGCGGAAGACGGGGATCCGTCTCCTGCTCTGCGCCTTTCGGCAGCGTGCGGTCCGAGGTCAGGGACATAGGCGTAAACACGACGCGCGGGGCCGGCATGGCCGGTCCTGCCGCGCCCCTTCCGTGGTTACGCTATTATACTAAAAGATATTTATATAGGCGCAAAAAGGCGCGGGCCGTAGCCCGAGCCTTTTTGCGCAGGTCCGGGGGGCTATTTCCCGCCGCAGAGGGTCAGCGTGGTGACCGCGAAGACCTTGGCGTCGCCCATCATGTGCTCTATCACGCAGTACTCGTTGGGCATATGCGCGCTCTCGTTCAGGCGGGAGTAGACCACCACCGGCAGGTTGAGCCTGCGGAAGAAGGCTGCGACCGTGCCGCCGCCTATGCCGTAGGCTTTCGCCTTGACCCCGAGCACTTCCTTGATGGCTTTCTTGAGCGCCAGCACTATCGGCGCCTTCGGGTCGGTGGGCGGGGCGGCCTGCGCTTCCTGCTGCGGCTCGAATGAGACCTTCACGCCGAACTTCGCCTCCACCTCGTCGGCCATGCGGCGCATCTCGGCCTTGACCTCCGAGAGCTGGTAGCACGGCATCACGCGGCAGTCCATGTAGAACACGTCCTCGCCGGGCAGCGTGTTCACGTTCGGCACGTTGGCCTCCTTCTTCGTCGGCTCGAAAGTGCTGAGCGGCGGCTCGTAGAGGCGGTCCTTCTTCGGGAACTTCTTGTAGAGCTTCTGGTATTTCGTCACCAGCTCGCTGGCCGCCTTGAAGGCGTTGATGCCGAGTCCCGGGCGGCTGGCGTGGCACTGCTTGCCGTGCGTCGTGACCTTCATCCACAGGATGGACTTCTCCGCCACCTCGATCAGCGAGCCGTCCTCCACGCCGGAGTCGGGCACGAAGAACACGTCGTCACGCCCGAAGATCTCGGGCTTGTTGTCGGCTATGTAGTCGGCGCCGAAGCCGGAGCCGGTCTCCTCGTCGGCGCAGAACAGCAGCGCTATGTCGTATTCCGGCCGGTAGTCGAGCTCCATCATGGCCTTCACTACCATGATGCTCGACACGATGGCCTGCTGGTTATCCTCCACGCCGCGGCCTATCAGCTTGCCGTTCTTCACTTCCATCCTGTACGGGTCGCTGTTCCACAGTTTGGCCTCGCCGGGCGGGACCACGTCGAGGTGGGCCATGAACCAGATCGTCTTCGCCGAGCTTTTGCCCTTGTAGCGGGCTATGACGTTGGGGCGGATGCCGTTCTTGGCCTCCTTCTGCGGGGCGTTCACCCACTCTATCGAGTCGAACTTGAGCTTCTGCAGCTCGCCCTCGAGCCACTTGGCCTTGTCGTACTCGCCGGTGCCGCCGCTGGACGGCGCCAGCGCCGGAATGGCGGTCAGGCCGCGCTGCAGCTCTATCGCGTAGCTCTCGTAGGACGATATCTTCTCCAGGATCTTCTTTTTCATGTGGCCTCCGTGAAAAGCGGTACCGAAAGTATACTTAATTCGGCGCGTCCCCGTCCGCGCCGCGCTATAAAGTATAATCTGTTCATGAGCGAACGCTCCCGGCGCGCCGGGCTCTGGTCCGACATAGGGCTTTTCTACTGCGCAGCCATCTGGGGCTCCACCTTCATCGTCACCAAGGGCACGCTGGACTCGGTGGACCCCGTGGTCATGGTGGGGATACGCTTCGTCATCTCGGCAGCGCTGCTGCTGCCCTGGGTGCTGAAGCGCCGGAACCGGACCCGGCACATGGCGGAGGGCTTCTTCCTGGCCATTTTCCTATCCTCCCTCTACCTTACGCAGACCTGCGGCCTCGTTCATACCACGGCCTCCAATTCCGGCTTCATAACCGGCCTGTTCATCATCTTCATCCCCGTCTTCCTCTACCTGTTCCGCCGCGAGAGGCCGGGCCGGATGCAGTGGGTCTCCGCCGGCCTGGCGCTCTGCGGCATGTGGCTGCTTACCGGCGGGGTGCGCGGCTTCAACGTCGGCGACGCGCTGACGCTGGTGGCCGCGGCCTCCTACTCGGTGCACCTGATAATAACCGACAAGTACGTGAAAGCGTCGGCGGACACCGTGCTGCTCGTCTTCCACCAGTTCTGGATGGTCGGGGCCATCTCCTTCGCGCTGGCGCTGCTGCGGGGGGCTCCGCTGGCCGTGGCAGGCGTCAACGCGTGGGGCGTCATCATCTTCCTGGCGGTGTTCCCCACGCTGACGGCCTTCTTCATCCAGATGCTCGCCCAGCGCCATTCCGAGCCCTTCAAGGTTGGTATAATCTTTACGCTGGAGCCGGTCTTCGCCGCCCTGTTCGCGTGGACGCTGGGCGGCGAGGAATTCCTATGGATCAAGGCCGCCGGGGGCCTGCTGATAGTCTCCGGCATGGCCTTGGGGGAACTGGCCAAGTTCGATTTCAGGCGCGCAGCGAGGAAGGAAGTGCTGCCGCTCTGAGCGCCCCGCGGCGCAGCGGTACGGTTGATCGAGGAGATTATGAAAAAAACAATGCTTGTCCTGGCGCTGTCCTTCTGCGTCATGCCGCTGGCGGCCGCGGAAGGGCCCAAGGCGGAGTTGAAGATAGTGGAGAGCGTGCCCGCCGAGACCGTCTACGGCTCATCGCTGGCCGCCAGGCCCCGGGAGGTCTGGCTGGAGATGATAAACTCGGCCAAGAAGACGCTGGACATAGAGCAGTTCTACATCGCCGACAAGGAAGGCGAGGCCATGTCGCCGGTGCTCGAGGCCGTCAAGGCGGCGGCCAAGCGCGGCGTGAAGGTGCGCCTGATAGCCGACAGCGTGATGATGGGCGAGACCTCCAAGGCGCTGCCCGCCCTCAAGGAGGCCGGGGTCAACGCCAGGGTCATAGATTTCAAGAAGAAGATAGGCGGAGTGCAGCACTCCAAATTCTTCATCGCGGACGGGGAGGACTCCTTCATCGGCAGCCAGAACTTCGACTGGCGCTCCCTCTCGCAGATCCACGAGATCGGCGTGCGGATAAAGAGCGCGAAAGCGGCGGCGGACCTGGAGCTGGTGTTCGACGGCGACTGGGCGCTGGCGGGCGGGACCGAGCCCAAGAGGATGTTCGGCAGGAAGAAGACGGCCATCACCGCCGCCAAGCCGGAGAAGGCCGCTCTGGACGGGCAGGAGGTGTCCTACAGCCTGTCCTACAGCCCGGTGGGCTATATTCCGCGCGGGGCCGACCAGGAGATAACCGAGCTGCTGAAGCTGCTGGCTTCGGCCAAACATACCGTGCGCGGCCAGGTCATGACCTACGCGCTGCTGGAGCACGGCTCCAAGCGCTGGCCGGAGCTTGACTCCGCCTTCCGGAAGGCGGCCGCCCGCGGCGTCAAGGTGGAGCTTATCTTCGCCGACTGGGGCATGGGCGGTAAGGCGGACCGCGACATCAAGGCGCTCTCCAAGACCGACAACATAAAGATCAGGATCTCCTCGCTGCCGCAGCTGAGCACTGGCTTCGTACCCTACTCCCGTGTAGAGCATTGCAAGTACCTGAGCGTGGACGGCGAGACCGCCTACATCACCACCTCCAACTGGGGGCCGGGGTATTTCCTCAGCTCCCGCGGCGTAGGCGTGGTCATAAAGGGCGCCGCCGCGGCCTCGGTGCTGGAGGACATATTCTCTAAGGCCTGGGACGGCCCGTACGTGCAACCGGTGGACCCGCTGAAGGAATACCAGCCGGTAAAACGTAACTGACGCGAGGCGCCGCCGGAAGGCGGCGCTTCTCTTTACTGGGGGGCCATGCCGGCTCTGAAGGGTCCGGCGCCGTCTGCCGCCGCGCCGAGCCCCTGCCGGGCCCAAGGGCACAGCGGACACTGGTCCGGAATACGTCCTTCCACAAGGTGCTCCGGCTCAGGTGCCGGCTGACGGCAACCGGCATAATATACATGGGTCCTGGAGGGATCGGGTGAGGACGGTGGTCGCCGCGGCCGTGGTCCTTTTTATGCAGGTTCCGCCGGAGATGCGGGAGTTCTGCGGCCAATGAGGGTCCCGTCGCCGATGGAGCTCTCTGCGCGTATGGTAACTCCGGCCCGGTTTCCGTTTGCCTTTTACCGGTATGGCCGCGTGACCGATATCAGCCGGCGTGGCGGAGGCCAAGGATGTCGGCGTAAAGCCGGAGATGATCGGCGGCCGGTTTCTCCCAGGTAAGGGTACGCGCCAGGGCGGCGGCCCTCTCTCCCAGCGCGGCCCTGGTCCCCGGCGAGGCCAGCTTGTCCGCCGCGCAGGCTATCGTTTCCGTCTCGAAAGGCCTGTCCAGCACCAGGGCGTTCTCGCCGTCGCTGAGCAGCTCGCTGAGTCCGGCGTACTTGCTTATCACGGGCGGGACGCCCATGGCCATGGCCTCCAGGGCGGAGAGGTTGAACGTGTCGAGCGGGGTGGGGCTCAGGAAGACGTCGCAAGCGCTGTAAAGGTCCCTGACGTCGCCGCCGCCCGGGGAGGTTATCAGCCGCAGGCCGGCCCCGCGCGCCAGTTCCTCGAACGGCTCCGCGCGGAACGGTCCCGCGGCCAGCAGGACGGTGCGTCCTTTCGGTCCGCCGGCCGCCGCGCCCCTGATCGCGAATTCCAGTCCCTTCCATGAATCCCCGATATACAGGAAGACCAGATCTTCCGGAGACAGGCCGAGAGAGTTCCTGGCTCCCGACCTGGCGTTCCTGCGGTATTCCTTCGAAAAATGCTCCGGGTCCACGCCATGCCGGATCACGCTGATGGCGGCGCGCGGCACGCCGCAGGCCTGCGAGATCTCGGACGACGACCTTTCGGAAAGGGCGACGACCCGTTTGTAGCGACCCGGCCGGAAGCGCTGGCGTTCGATGAAAGTGCGCACGGCGCGGTTGCGGCTGTTCAGGCGCGGCGGGCAGATGGTGAACGGCGCCGCGGAGAGCTTATCCGCTTCCACTAGCTGCGGGTCGTTGTGCATCACCGCCACGTCCTGCCAGATGGTCAGCAGATGGCTGACTATGATGTCGTGGCTGCCAAGATAGGGGCGCAGCGCGCCGATGGGAATGGTCCAGATCCTGGCGGAACCGCGCAGGCAGGGGAATCCGTGCAGGTGCACGCCCCTCGGCAGGGCAGCCCTCTCGGCGGCGGTGAGCTGCGTGAGCGCCGAGTAGATGTGCGTCTCATGGCCCAGCCTGGAGAATTCCCTGGCGTGGGCCAGCACCATGCGGGAGATGCCGTTGCGGCCGGAGAAAGAGCGCAGCAGCAAGGCTATGTTCATGCCCGGGCCAGCTTTCCGGCCTGCGCCAGCCTAAGAAAGAACCTGAACAGCCCGCAGCGGCCGCTGATGATCCTGCGCGGCACGGCGAACGGGGCGCCGTCGCCCTTTTCCGTGGCGAAGGCCAGCGCGTAACCCGCCCTGCTGGCGGCGGCCTTGGCCTCCCCGCTGTAGGCGCCGTAGGGATAGGCGAACCAGTCCACCTTCGCGCCCAGCGCGGCCTCGAGCGCGGCCTTGGAGCCGGCGGTCTCGCTGATCAGGTCCTCTCCAGCGAGTTTGGAAAGGTCGGTGTGGGACGAACTGTGCGCGCCTACGGCCCAGCCGGCCCCGGCCAGCCGGCGCAGTTCATCCGGCGTAAGCAGGCGGTTGGGCGAAGCGGCGGTTTCCCCGTCCCAGAAGGCGCTGCCGCCGAAGGCGGAGGGGACCATAAAGACGGCCCCGGTGAAGCCGCAGTCCGCCATGACGGGCGCGGCCGCCGCCGCCACGCTGGAAAAAGCGTCGTCAAAGGTGATCAGCACCGGTCTCTGCGGCAGCGTCGCCGGCAGGCCCAGCGCGGCTTTCTGGTACTCGGCCGGCGCGGGCGTGGCGTAGCCCAGCAGGCGCAGCAGGCGCATCTGGGCGGCGAAAGCGGCCGGCGCGACGCAGGTGTTCGGGTTGGCATCGTGGCGGGAGGGCTCGGCTATCTTGTGATAGACGAGCACAGGTATCGTTCTACTGGCGTTTCCCAGGCTCATATCCCCCCGTCCGTCGGCAGTCTGCAGAAAAAGCCCCTTTCAGCGTCTTTTGGCCGCTTCTGGTCGTTCGGTGCGCATAGCGCTTGTACGGCGCGGTTGCGCCGCCCGACTCGCAGTCTCTCCTAGAAAATGCTCGCCTCGCGTCGCCGCGGCTCTGTTTCAAAATCGGCTCAAAATACAGCAGAGCAGGTTTTTTCAGCAGACTGTCAGTATAGTAAAAACGACCGGGCCGCTGGAAATAACGTCGTTTTAACTCTGGCGCGGCTGTTCCTTCACCGGGAGATCGAAGAGGGCTATCTCCTTGTTGGTGTCGCCGAAGTACTTCAGCGCCCACGGGGTGGGGAAGAAGATCACCGGGTTGCCGGCCGAGTCCGCGCCCAGCCGCACGTTCTCGCCCAGGTGTATCATGCCGGAGGCCAGCCTGGCGGAGCCGTCCTCGTCCAGCCAGCGCACGAACTGCCAGGGGGCTGGCTCCACCACGGACTTCACGCCGTACTCCTCCTCCAGCCTGTACTGGGTCACCTCGAACTGCAGCGGGCCCACGGCGGCCAGCAGCGGGCTGGAGCTGGGCGCGTCCTTCACTTGGAACTGCTGGACCACGCCCTCGAGCATCAACTGCTCCAGGCCGGTCTTGAACGGCTTGAACTTGGACGGCACCGGGTTGGAAAGGTAGGTGAAGCACTCCGGCGGGAAGCGCGGTATCTCGTCGTAGGCTATCGCCGGGTTCTCGGTCAGCGTGTCGCCTATCTGGAAATCCTGGTGGCCCACTATGCCAACTATGTCCCCCGGGTAGGCTTCGTCCACCGTCTCTCGGTCCTGGCCGAAGAGCTTGTTGGAGTTAGACAGCCGCACCTTCTTGCCGCTGCGCGAATGGTGCACCGTCATGTCGCGCGTGAACTTGCCGGAGCAGACCCTGATGAAGGCCACCTTGTCGCGGTGGCGCGGGTTCATGTTGCCCTGGATCTTGAAGATGAAGCCGGAGAAGGCCTCCATCTCGGGACTTACCGACCCTATCGAGGAGTCGCGAGGGCCGGGGGGGGCGGCGTGCTCGACGAAGCCGTCGAGCATCAGTTGTATGCCGAAGTTGTTCACCGCGCTGCCGAAGAACACCGGCGTGACCTCGCCGGAGAGCACGGCCTCCTGGTCGTAGGCGGTGCCCGCCAGTTCCAGCATCCCCACTTCCTCTATGAAATTGCGGTAGGAGACGGAGTCGAGCTTCTCCTTTATCAGCGGGTCCTCGAGGCCGGCCGTTTCGACGCCGGCCTTGAACGCGCCGCCGGGCACGCGCTCGAACATGTGCGCCTGCCTCGTCATCCGGTCGTAGACGCCCCTGAAATCGGGGCCGTTGCCCATAGGCCAGTTCACAGGGAACGGATGGAGCCCCAGCACCTTCTCCAGCTCGTCTATCAACTCCAGAGGTTCGCGCGCGGGCCGGTCCATCTTGTTCATGAACGTGAAGATCGGAATATGGCGGCGGCGGCAGACCTCGAAAAGCTTGAGGGTCTGCGCCTCTATGCCCTTGCCGGCGTCTATCACCATCACGGCCGCGTCCACGGCCGTCAGCACGCGGTAGGTATCCTCGGAGAAATCGCGGTGGCCGGGAGTGTCCAGCAGGTTTATCTTGTAGCCGTTGTAGTCGAACTGCAGCACGGTGGAGCTTATCGAGATGCCGCGCTTCTTTTCCAGCTCCATCCAGTCGGAGGCGGTCGCGCGCTGGTTCTTGCGCGCGGTGACGGTGCCTGCCAGGTGCAGCGCGCCGCCGTAAAGCAGCATCTTCTCGGTCAGCGTGGTCTTGCCGGCGTCGGGGTGGGAGATGATGGCGAAGGTGCGGCGTCTCTTGATCTCGTCCATGGGAGGTGATTAGGATATCTTATTTCTTTCCAATGCCTTTATGGGTTTCCGCCGGGGAAAGGCGGCGCGGATGCCGCCGGCTAGTCCTTCTCGTAAGGCACGCCGTCGGCCGAAGGAGGCGCGGCCTTGGAGAAGGTCCCGGCCAGGACCACTATGGTGAGCAGGTAGGGGATCATCTGGATGAACTGGACCGGCAGCTTGACGCCCACGGTCTGCAGCTGGATCTGCACCGCCTCGGCGAAACCGAAGAAAAGCGCGGCCAGCGCGGCCAGCACCGGGTTCCATTTGCCGAAGATCATCGCCGCGAGCGCTATGTAACCGCGGCCGCCGCTCATCCCGTCGGTGAACTGGTGCTGGTCGTAAGCCAGCCAGACCCCGCCGAGCGCCGCCAGCGCGCCGGAGATCAGCACGCCCAGGTAGCGCATGCGGCGGACGTTCACGCCCAGCGTGTCCGCGGCCTCCGGGTTCTCGCCTACCGCGCGCAGCCGCAGGCCGAAGGGGGTGCGGTAGACGGAATACCACACCGCGAACACCAGCAGGCCGGTCAGGAGTATCAGCGGGTTCGAGACGATGTCGCCGATCACGGGTATGCCGCCGATCACCGGGACGTCCAGCCTGGCTATCCCGGAGATGCGGCCCGAGTTGGAGGAGGAGTGGAAGAAATACTTCAGGAAGAACTTGGTGGCGCCCACCGCCAGAATGTTGATGGCCAGCCCCGAGATTATCTGATTGGCGCGGAACTTGATGGAGACCACGGCGTGCAGCCAGGCGAAGAGCATGCCGCCGGCCACCGCGCAGAGTATGCCGGCCCACGGGCTGCCGGTGTAGAAATTACCAAGCACCGAGCAGAAGGCGCCTATCAGGATCAGCCCCTCCAGGCCGATGTTGACCACGCCTCCGAGCTCGGAGGCCGTCGCCCCCATGGCCGTCAGGATGTACGGCACGGAGATCCGTATGGTCTGGCCCGCCAGCGCCAGGGAGAATATCTGGAAAAGGTCCATCTTATGTCCCGCTCAGTCTTCCGTCAACCTGGCCATGTATTTCTTCGCGAGCAGGTTCGAGGATATCACGAACAGTATCACCAGCGCCTGCAGTATCTGGATGATGTCCTTGGGCACCAGCGCGTTGATGACCAGCGTGCCATGCGATAGAGCGCCGAACAGCAGCGCCGCGAAGATGATGCCGAACGGGTTGTTCTGTCCCACCAGCGCTACGGCTATTCCCATGAAGCCTACGCCCTGCGTGAAGCCTTCCTCGTAGTAGTGCTTGTAGCCCATGATGAAATTGACCGCCGCAAAGCCGCTCAGGCCGCCGGAGATCAGGAAGGTCAGGAGCAGGTTGCGGTTTATGTGTATGCCGCCGGTCTCCGCCGCGGACGGGTTAAGACCTATCGCGCGGGTTTCGTAGCCGTAGGGGGTCTTCCAGATGAGCCACCAGAAGGCGAAGCACAGCGCCGCGGCCATGAACAGCGTCACGTTGGCCGGCGAGCCCCTGAAAGCGGGCACGTAGTGGTCCAGCCGCGGCAGGGCGGCGCTCCCGGCTATCAGCTGCGTGTGCACCGTCTCCGGCAGGTGGAAATAGGCCGTTATCAGATAATTGGTCAGCGCCAGGGCTATGAAGTTCATCATGATGGTGGTGATGACCTCGTGCGCCCCGGTCTTTATCTTCAGCACGGCGGGGACCGACGCCCACAGCATGCCGCCGGCGAACGCGCCGGCCAGGCACAGCGGGACCAGCAGGGCCGCCGGCAGGCCCGTGAAAGTGAAGCCCAGCCAGGCGCAGACGAAGCCGCCTATGACCATCTGCCCCTCGGCGCCGATGTTGAAGATGCTGGCCTTGAAGCCCAGGGCCAGCGCCAGCCCCGTCATGATCAGCGGGGTGGCCTTGAAGAGCGTCTGCGCGAGGCCGTAGGGGTTGAGGATAACGCCTTCGAACAGGCGCCGGTAAACCAGCGCGGGGTTGGCGTGCACGAGCAGGATGAAGAAGGCGCCGACTACTAAGGAGGCCAGCACGGCGGCCAGCGTCACGCCGAGGTTTATCAGGAAAGCTTTAGTGTTCTTGTTCATCCGGCCTTCCCGCCCATCATCAGCAGGCCCAGTTTCTCCTCGGTCGCCTCTTTCGCGCCGAAGACGTCCGCTATCCTGCCGCGGTATATGACCCCTATCCGGTCCGACAGGGAGAGTATCTCCGGGAGTTCGGCCGATATCAGAAGCACCGCGCAGCCGGCGTCGCGGGTCTCTATGATCTTCTTGTGGATGAACTCTATCGCGCCGACGTCCACGCCGCGGGTCGGCTGGGCCACGACCAGCAGCCTGGGCAGGCGCGAAAGCTCGCGGGCCACG
>JAKAMO010000169.1 GCA_021812825.1 bacterium
GGACGTCCTCAACAGCATAATATACTGGCTGTCGAGGCCTTACGCCCTGCTGCTCGCGGCGGCCTTCCTGCTCACCCCCTCCTCCAGCCTGCTGCACGCGCTGGAAAGCGGCGCGGACTTCCTGAACATCGGCGCGGCCTCCCGCGCTTCCGCGATGGGCTCGGCTTACACCGCGATGGCGGCCGACCCGACCGCCATGTACTACAACCCCGGCGGCCTGGCCCTCTCCGCCCGCGGAGCCTCCATCACCCACTCCGCCTGGGCCCTGGGCGGCTCGTACGATTTCGCGGCCGCGGCCTTCCCGGTGGCCGGCCTGAAGGCCGGCGTCTCTTTCACCCGCCTGGACCACGGCAGCCTGGACGGCAGGGGCGCCGACGGCAGCAGTTCCGGCGGCTTCTCGGCCTCTGACAAGGCCCTGGGCCTCGGCCTGGCCGGCAGCTCCGGCGGCTTCAGCCTGGGCGCGGCCGTGAAATTCCTCTCCAGCGACATAGCCGGCTACGGCGCCTCCGCGGTGGCCTTCGACCTCGGCGCCGTGCACAAGCTGGCCTCCACGCCGCTGAAGCTGGGCCTCGCGGTGAGGAACCTCGGCAGCGGCTTCAAGTACGCCGAGAAGCGCGAGGCGCTGCCCCTTTCCATGAGCGCAGGCGCCTCGCTGGCGGTGCTGCCGACCATGAACCTGGCGGCCGAGTTCACCCGCATGGTCAACGAGCGCCGCAACACCTTCTCGATAGGCACCGAGTACGCCCTGCTCGGCGGCCTGGCCCTGCGCGGCGGCTACGCGGCCTCCGCCTCCGGCTCGCAGGGCGCGATGTCGGGCGGTATCGGCTTCAGCGCCGGCTCGATGAAGCTGGACTATTCCTTCAGCCCGTTCGGGGATTTCGACACCACCAGGAAGCTCAGCCTGGCGATGGCCTTCTGACGCGCCTGCCTCAAGGACCCAGCCCTGGCTGGGTCCTTTTATTTTATATTCCTGCCTTTTCGGCCCTAGGGGGCTTTCCAGCCTCAGTTATAGAATAATAGGCATGAAGAATCCGCTCCCAGTCCTCATTATTCCGTTATTTTTCATACCCGGGCAGGCCCTGCAGGCGCAGCCGGCACCGGCCGCCGAACAGGCCAGGCTGGACCAGTCGCGCCAGAAGATACTGCGCACCGCCGAAGCGCTCGGGATCACCGTTTACGAGGACCTGCCGGCCGTCTCCGGCGGCCCTTCCGCGCCCCGGGCGCAGGCCCTGCCCGCCACGGTGCCGCCGGCGGCGCCGGCACTGCCGCCTGAGGTCCCGGCTCCGGCGCAACAGGAGCCACCGCCCGGCAACACCATGTCCAAGGGCAACAAGCTGGGCTACCTGGTGCTGGCCTGGCATTCGGTGGCCGCGCAGGTAGCCGATTCCGGCCTGCTCTTCTGGCGCCACGCCGCGCCCGGCTTCGACGCCATCTCGGAAAGCGTGGAGACCTCGGTCAAAAGGTCCGCCTATTCCCCTCGGCGGGCCGGAGAGTCTTCTCTGCTCGAGGACCCCGGCTTCGCGGCCGAGATGGAAGACCTGACCGGAGCCAGGTTCAGCGGAGGCGGCACCGCCAGGGCCCTGATAGACGGGCCGGCCTCCTTCGCGGTAAAGGACGCCCTTATCCGCGGCGCCAAGCGGTCCATTTACATAGCCTCCTACGCCATCTATGACGACGTGACCGGCTCCGAGCTGACCGCGATGCTCCTGGCCAAGAAGCGCGAGGGCGTGGAGATAAAGGTGATGGTCGACGAGAAGATGTCCCATATCTTCGGCGGCGGGCAGCTGAAGGAGCTGGACAAGGCCGGCGTGGAGACCGTGCTCTACCGGGACGCCGGCCGCCCGCACGATTACCTGCACGTGAAGCTTCTGATCGTAGACGGGGAGAACGCCGTGGTAGGCGGGATGAACTACGGCGACGAGTACTCGCACAAGGGCCCGGGCCTGAAGTGGCGCGACACCGACGTGCTCTACACCGGCCCGGCCGTGGACGATTCCGTCAAGGCCTTCGCCGCGCTCTGGAACCCGCTGGCCGGAGGCCGCGGCCGCGTGGAGCCTCCCTCCGCGCCGCAGCGGGCCTCGGGCCCCGCGCGCATCGCGGTCCTGCCGCAGAACCCGCCCTCGATGAAGCCGCCGATACTCGCGGCCATAATAAAGGCCATGTCGGGAGCCACCCGCAACATCAATATCGAGAACGCCTACATCGTGGCCATACCGGCGGTCAACAGGGCCGTACAGGAAGCCCGCGCCCGCGGCGTGGAGGTCAACATCCTGACCAATTCCAAGGAAAGCATCGATTCCGACGGGAAGTCCATGGCCGACACCATAGTGGAAGGGACCAAGGTCTTCGCCGCCGCCGGGGCCAACGTCTACCTGAAGCGGGGCCAGACCCTGCATTCCAAGTTCATGACCGTTGACGGGGTGTTCACCTGCGTAGGTTCCTACAACCTGCACCCGCGCAGCGAGCGCTACGACACCGAGATGAACATAGCCGTGCTCGACCGCGGCGCCGCGGCCGAATTCGACGAGGCCTTCTACCGGGACATAGCGGAGGCCAAAAAGATGACTTTGGAGGAGCTCAACAAAAAGAAGCCGGGCTGGTTCTCGCGGCTGGTGGGCAAGGTGGGCTTCTCTCAGCTTTCGCGCGGCCTGCGGCCGGGCGAATAAGGGCCCGCGCCGCGCTCAGAGCCGCCGGCTGAAGCCGAGGGAAAGACCCACGGACGGGCTCCCCTCGGAAAGTCCCAGCAGCAGCCCGGCGCTCAGGATATCGCCGTCGGCTTTGGTGTAGGTGAACAGGCCGCGCAGGTCGCGCGGGTCGTCCGTTCCATCCGCCAGCGCGCTGCGGGTCTCGTAAAGCCCTTCCAGCGACAGCGCCCCGTTAAGGCGCTTCCTGAAGCCCGCCGACAGGGCCAGCTCGTTGTTGAAATTCACGTTCTTCGGGTCCCCGATGATCGTGTAGTAGCCGTTCAGCAGCAGCGTCCACCTCCCGGCTATATCCTTGGCGAACTCCAGTCCCGCGCCCTGGTCCATCTCGCCGGTGCCCAGGCCCTTGTCCTTGTTGGCCGTAGGCAGCTTAAGCCTGCCGACCAGCGCCAGGTCGAAGGCGTCGTCCTTCTCCGTCTTCAGGGCCAGCGTGCCGCGCAGCAGGATATCCCCCGGGCCCGACTCCGAGGAGGAAGGCCCTCCCGCGCCGGGAAGCCGCGCCGGCAGCCCCCAGACCCGCGTGACGCGGCCGGAGCTCTGCCGCAGCCAGGCGGCCGCGGCGGACACCTCCCCGAAGCGGTAATAGCGGGTGAGGATGAAGGGAAAGCTCAGCGAATCGGTACGGCTGCCCGTCCCGTACTTGCCGGAATCGTAGGCGGCGCCGGCGCCGAAGCGCCAGTCCCTGGCTTCGGCCGACAGGGCCAGGGAGGCCAGCAGCGTCAGGGCAATGGTTATAGCTCGCGTCATATTCACCTTATGAGGCATAGTACAATTTTTTTCGGCCCCGCTTAAGGCCCATGACGCGCCCCCCCTGCGCCCCGCAGATCCCGGGCAGCCCCGGAAGGGCCCGGCGCGCCCGCCCTTGACGGGGGCCGCAGTAATCTGGTATAATTATACCAGATTACTGCATACCCGCTCCCGCGGGGACGGAGGCAAGACCATGAACGACGTGAACGAGAAGCTGAAGAGCAGGGTGGAGAAGGCCCTGGCGCAGGTGCGGCCCTACCTGGAGGCCGACGGCGGCGGCGTGGAGCTGGTGGACGTGACCGCGGCGACAGGCAAAGCCAGGGTAAGGCTCACCGGCGGCTGCGCCTGCTGCCCCTCGGCGGGTCTCACGCTGAAGAACGGCGTGGAGGCCGCGATAAAGAAAGAGGTCCCGGAGATCAAGATCGTAGAGGCGTTATAAGGGGCCGCGCGTGGAAAAATACCTGGACCGCAACATCAAGGACATCATCGCGGAATTCCCGGCCGCCGGGACCGCCCTGCAGGCGCGGGGCATAGCCTGCGTCTCCTGCGGGGCCGGCACCTGCCGCCTGCGCGACATAGTGGACATGCACGACCTGGCGCCGGAAGAGGAGACCTCCCTGATGCGGGCGCTGGCCCTGGCCATAGACCCCTCCGGAGCGCTCCGGATACCCGAGCCCGCCCCCAGGGCCAGGTCGGCCGGCGGCCCGCGCTATTCCCCGCCGCTGCGCCGCCTGGTGGACGAGCACGCCCTGATAAAGCGCGTGCTAGGCGCCCTGCCTTCCTTCCTGGCCGGCGCCGACCTGGCCTCGCCGCGGGACGCGGCCCGGGCCCGGGAGGTCATAAGGTTCATCCGCTCCTACGCCGACAGGCTCCACCACGCCAAGGAGGAGGAGATCCTGTTCGGCCTCTTCGACCCTTCCCTGGACGTGCTCAAGGCCATGCTGGCCGAGCACGAGACCGGGCGGGCGCACGTGCGGGCGGCCGCGGCGGCGCTGGACGCCGGCGACGGGCCGGCCGCGGCGCAGGCGCTCTACGCCTACCGCGAGCTGCTGCTGGACCATATAAAGAAAGAGGACGAGGTGCTCTACCCCTGGATGGACAGGAACCTGTCCATGACGCAGGTGGGAAAGCTCTCGGAAAGCTTCAACGAGGCGGACGCCAAAGCGCCGGACGGCGAGATCGCCGCCTGCGAGCGCATAGCGGAGGAGTTCCCGGCCGGGTACGCCCGGGCCGCCTGAGCCCCGGGCGGCGCGGCAAGGAACATAAAAGCCGGCCCATAGGGGCCGGCTTTTAAATGGTGGGGGCTGTTGGTCGATGTTAGACGGTTCTTCTACGAACATCCAGATGGGATCGAATGAGTCCCGCTCTTATCCGCGAGATGTCGTCGCAGGCGTGGCCACTGCGCGGCCCCG
>JAKAMO010000170.1 GCA_021812825.1 bacterium
GGTCGATGTCGGTTATGCGGACTTTCCGCCCGTTCATCGCCAGCACCGCGTGAGGGCAGACCTGCACGCACATTCCGCAGCCGGTGCACTTCGCCTCGTCGAGCTTCAGCGTGGAGACACCGCGCAGGTATTTCAGGCCCATAGGAACCCCCCCAGTACCAGCAGTACTATCCCGGCCAGCAGGCTCGCCGCCTGTACCGGCAGGGATAACCGCATCTCCTTCATTACCCCCGAGAGGGAGGTGTAGGTGGAGGTGCCGGTGAACTGCAGTCCTATGAACGAGGCCGCCGGCAGATAGATAAGCGCGCGGGCGCAGGCGTGCAGCAGGTCCTGCGAAAGGAAGGGGTAAACCGCGGCGAGAGCGAGCGCCCCGGCGGCGGCGCTCTTTACGGCGAATGCGCGGCCGGGCAGCCAGGGCAGCAGGGCTGGCACCAGCAGGGTTCCGGAAATAAGCGTGGCGATGGTCAGCAGCGCGTCCGCTTTCAGGCCGAGGAAATAGAGCAGCGCCGCTGCCGGAAGCAGGAATTTGGCGAAATAGACCAGTTCGAGCGGGGAGAGGATGACGCGGTCAGCGAAGCCGAAGCGGACCAGCCGCATCTCCGGAGTGGCCTTTTTCCCGGCGGCCATGAATTCCGGAATATCCGCCGCGCGCACTGGGCCGTAGACGACCCTGAAGCCGGTATAGGCGCTGACCCTGTGGGCGGCCACTCCGGGAGCTCCCAGCTGGGGCAGTATTATCTCCTTCCTGGCCACCAGTTTCTCCAGGCCGCTCTCCATTATGGAGCGGGTAAGCTCCATAGTGCCGAAAGTGCCCTTGCCGGCCGCGCACCAGACGTTGATGCCCTTGGTGTCCAGCACCAGCAGCCAGGCGTTGTCCTTGACCGAAGAGCGCAGAGCGTCGAAGCTCAGCCTGTAGTTGGCGGAAGCGAAGACCGGGGAGTCCGGGCCCGGCGAGCCCAGCGCGTAGAGGCCGGGCTTTATCCGCATCTTCATGCGGCCAATGCCCCAGCGGGCCTTCCAGGAGGCAAGCCGGTCGGCCGGGCCGTATTCCCGGGTAACGGAGGGAATGCCTGAGGCGGCCGCGGCGGCGGTACTGCTGTCTTTCCCTGTCATGAAGGATATTATAGTATAATTCGTTATGTGGCGAAATGACGAAATCAGGCCCGGGGGCATATGCAGGACATACTGAGGATAACCAAGGCGGCCGCCGACGAGACCCGCCTGAAGATACTGAAGCTGCTCAAGCGGGGGGAGCTCTGCGTCTGCCATGTTACCGAAGGGCTTAAACTCGCTCCTTCCACCGTTTCCAAGCATCTCTCCATATTGGAGGCCGCCGGCCTGATAGAGACGCGCAAGCTGGGCCGCTGGGTGCATTGCAGGCTGCCGGCTTCGCCTAAGGGGGAAAGCCGGGCCGCGCTGAGCTGGCTGCTGCCGGCATTGAAGAGGGGAAAATGAAGAGGATACTTTTTCTCTGCACCGGCAACTCGTGCCGCAGCCAGATGGCGGAAGGCTGGGCCAGGGCGCTGCTTGGCGGCAAAGTCGAGCCGTTCTCCGCCGGCACGGCGCCGGGGGATGCCGTGGATACCCGCGCGATAAGGGTGATGTACGAGGCGGGGATAGATATTTCCTCCCACCGTCCTAAGGGCGTGGCCGAGTTAAAGGATATGGAATTCGATCTGGTAGTTACGGTCTGCTCCAACGCCGAAAAGACCTGCCCGGCCTACTGGGGAAAGGGGAAAAAGCTCCACCGGGGCTTCGACGACCCTGGCGCGGTGGCGGGCAAGGGCGCCTCCGACGAAGCCGCGCTGCCGGTATACCGCCGCGTCCGCGACGAGATAAAGGAATTCGTGAAAGGACTGGCGATATGAGCGAAAAGAGACTGAACGTTTTCGAGCGGTACCTTACGGTCTGGGTGGCCGCCTGCATGGCCGTGGGAGTCCTGATAGGCAAGGCGGCGCCCGGCGTTGTCGACTGGCTGCGCCGCATGGAATTCGGCACGGAGTCGCACATCAATATCCCGATAGCCGTGCTGCTGTGGCTGATGATCTACCCGATGATGCTCAAGATAGACTTCGGCTCGCTCCATAACGTCGGAAGAAAGCCCAAGGGTCTTTTTATCACGCTGTTCGTGAACTGGCTGGTGAAGCCGTTCAGTATGGCGCTGCTCGGCTGGGTCTTCTTCAAGCACGTCTTCACGCCGTGGATAGGCCCCGAGCTGGCCGAGCAGTACATAGCCGGCGTCATAATACTGGCCGCCGCGCCATGCACGGCCATGGTCTTCGTCTGGAGCTATCTGACCGACGGCGATCCGGCCTATACGCTGGTGCAGGTGGCGGTGAACGACCTCATCATGCTGGCCGCCTTCGCGCCTATAGTGAAGTTCCTGGTCAGCGGCGCCTCATCGCTGGTGGTGCCTTTCTCCGTGCTGCTGTGGGCCGTGTTCATCTTCATCGTGATCCCGCTCTCCGCCGGGGCGCTGACGCGCGCGGCGCTGGTCAGGTCCCGCGGGAAAGAGTGGTTCGAGACGGCCTTTATGCCGAAGTTCCACCCGGTCAGCGTGCTGGCCCTGCTGGCCACGCTGGTGTTCATCTTCGCCTTCCAGGCGGAGAACATCACGTCCCGCTTCTCGCACGTGCTGCTGATAGCCGTGCCGATAACGCTGCAGGTCTACTTCAACTCCGGCCTGGTCTACTGGCTGATGCGCAGGTTCAAGGTGGAATACCCTGTGGCCGCTCCAGGCGCGCTTATAGGGGCCAGCAACTTCTTCGAACTGGCCGTCGCCACGGCGATAGCGCTGTTCGGCCCCGGCTCCGGCGCGGCGCTGGCTACCGTGGTGGGCGTGCTGGTGGAGGTGCCGGTGATGCTGTCTGTCTGCTCCGCCTGCGTGCGTACGCGCGGCTGGTTCCCGGCCCCCGAAAGTTCGGCGTGAGCTTCCCGTAACAGGGGTAAATAAAAAACCGCGGGGAAGCCCGCGGTTTTTTACTGTCCGTAACGGAAGACTTAGGCCTCGTCCTCCACGAGCGGGCGGTGCTCCTCGAGCGTGTCCTCCGCCGGGACGGGCCTCTTCAGCGGGGTCTCGTTCCAGAGACGCGTCATCAGGAGCGCGCCGATGAGCGAGAACGGCATTATCATCCACACCCAGGAGCCCCAGCCCCACTTGTCGAGGAAGTGGCCCATCAGGAAGCCTGTCAGGCCGCTGGCCAGGTACTGCACGCCGTCGAGCATGCCGGCCACGGTGGAGGCCGCGCGCGTCCCGCCGAAGTCCATCGAGGCGGTGCCGGTGAGCATGCCGTGCACGCCGAAGATCCACATGCAGGAGAAGCCTATCAGATAGGAGGCCACGGCCGGGCTGTGCGTGTGGCCCAGCCAGAATAGCGCCACGATCTGGCCCAGATAGAAGATGAAGGCCACCGGAGGGCGGCGGCTCTGGAACAGCTTGTCGGAGATCACGCCGCAGAGCATGCCGCCGACTATGCCGCCGACGGTGATACCGGTGCTGGCTATCGAGAACAGCGCGCTGCCGTGCTCTATCTTATGCACCTCCGACAGGAACGGCACGAACCAGAGCAGCAGGCCCTGCCTGACGAAACCGGTGCAGAACTCCGAGAAGATCAGCGTGACTATCACCGGGTTGGTGAAGACGCGCTGCATCAGCTCGCCGAACTTCGGGGGCTCCGCGTGCGTCTCGTGCGAGGTGGCGTCGCCGGTGTTGAAGTCCTTGAAGCCGGCCTCGCTGGGCTTGTCCTTGACGAGGAAGAGGTCCACGAGGAACATCAGGAAGATGGCGGCGGACGGTATCAGGAAGACCATGTACCAGGGAAAGTAGGAGAGTATCCAGCCGCCCACGGTCATGGCCAGGAAGTAGCCGCCGGAGATCATGATGCCGAAGATGCCGCCGAACACGCCGCGCTCCTTGACGTGGAACCACGGGGCGTTGACCTTCACCACGCTGAGTGCGCCGAAGGACTGGAAGTACTGGTTCACGGCGTAGAGCAGCGACATGCCCACTATGATCTTGGTCGCCCAGCCGTTGAGGAACAGCAGGCCGATGAGGAGGTTCAGGGCCGAGGCGCCGATAGCGCCGAACAGGATGGCCTTTTTGCCTCCGATGCGGTCGGCCAGCGGGCCGTTGAACATGACGGAGAGAGCGTAGGTCCAGAAGCCGGCGGTGGCGATGATGCCGAACTCCCCCTTGCTGAGGTGGAACATGTCCATCATGCCCTTGGACGCCACGTTCAGGTTGTAGCGGCCCATGTAGAAGGTGGCATAGGTGAGGCCGAGGGGGAACCAGTTCAGGAAGCGCCTGCGGCGGTATTCCAGGGGATGCTGGGGGATCTCTGACATTTTCTGCTCCTGTTAGCTTGTTAGGATGCGTAAATTATATAAATTCGCGCGGCCGGTATGCTGTAAATTCCCTGTAAGGTCAATAAAAAGACCCGCGTCCTTTCGGACGCGGGTCTTTTTGCCGTGGGAAGTTCCTTAGAACTTGTAGCCCACGGTGATCCCGGGCAGCCAGGCGTAGGAGTTGTACTTGCCCTTCAGCGAGGTCGAGGCGGCGTGAGAGCCGATCCGGCGCTCCATGAAACGCAGGTACAGCAGCGAGCAGTCCACGCTGAGGTTGCTCTTGTTCCAGCCGGCGCCGGCGGCGAAGGCCAGGCGGTTGGAGTCGGGGACGCGGGTCTCGAAGTACTTCTCCTTGACCGGGGTCTGGTCGAGGAAGGTGCCGAAGCGGAGTTTCCAGGCGTCGGAGTACTTGTACTCGGTGCCGAGGCGCACGGCCCAGACGCTCTCCCAGTTCTTGTGGTCTATGGACTGGGCGGCGGCGCCGCTGTCCTTGGTGTAGTCTATGACTACCTG
>JAKAMO010000040.1 GCA_021812825.1 bacterium
CGGGGGCCGACAGATCGTAGAAGCCCTCCTGCAGGCGGCGGCGGAGGTCGCCGTCGGTGAAATAGCCGGTAAGCTTCCCTTTCGGGCCTGTGACGGAGACCGCTCCGGTCCTGGTATCCGTCATCGCGCGCAGAGCCCGGGAGACGGGGTCGGACTCCCTGACCACCGGGTTGTCCCTGCCGCTGCGCATCAGGTCCGCCACCTTCAGGTTCAGCAGCTTGCCCAGATTCCCGCCCGGGTGCAGGCGGGCGAAGTGGCTCTTATCGAAGCCCTTGAGCTTCATCAGCGTCACGGCGATAGCGTCCCCGAGGGCCAGCATGGCCGTCGTCGAAGAGGTCGGCACGATGTCGAACGGGCAGGCCTCTGACCTTACGCGCAGGCGCAGCACCACGTCCGCGTTCCTGGCCATGCGCGAAGCCGGATTGTTGGTTATCGCGATGACCGGCAGGCCCTGTTTGCGCAGTATCGGGAGCAGCTTGGCCGTCTCCTCGGTCTCGCCGGAATAGGACAGCGCCAGCGCGACGTCCTCGGAGGCTATCATGCCGAGGTCCCCGTGAAGCGATTCCACCGGGTGCAGGTATACGCTGCGGGTGCCGGTGGAAGCCAGCGTGGCGGCTATCTTCCTGGCTATCAGGCCCGACTTGCCCACGCCGAGCAGGACGGCCTTGCCTGGACATTTCTCCAGCAGACGCACCGCCCTGACGAAGGAAGCGTCGATGGCCGCGCTCAGACCGGAAACGGCGCCGGCCTCCGATCTGATGACCGCTTTGGCGGCCGAGATTATGAGCGAGTCCTTGTTCATGCGGTTATTCCGCCGGGACCTTGTGGGGGTTGAGCCACGGGGTCATCTCCGGGGGCAGCTGCCGCTGGTTGTATGGCGGGGGGAGCTTGTGCAGCAGGTAGCTGACTATGAAGAAACCCGCGACGAGGGTCAGATAGATCCAGGAGAGCGCTTTAAGGTGCCATTTCCAGCCCGGGAACCAGGCAGGGGGCAGCGTGAGGTCGCTGCCGCATTTCCTGCAGAATTTAAGTGTCGGGCGGTTGTCCTGCCCGCAGTTGGTGCATTTCATGTTATTTACCTCGTCAGTTGGGACCTATCTCCGTCAATTGGGCGGCCAGCCTGTCCACCCGGTTCAGGGCGGAGACCACGGCTTTAACCGAGGACAGCTTCAGCGAGTTCGGACCGTCGGAAAGAGCGCGCGCCGGGTTGGGGTGCGCCTCGAAGAAAAGCCCCGCGATCTTGAGGGCCGCGGCTGCCTTGGCCAGCGGCACGGCGAAACGGCGGTCTCCGCCGGTGGCGGCGCCCAGCGTGCCGGGGCGCTGCACGGAATGCGTGCAGTCGAAGATGACCGGGTAGCCGAAATCCTTCATGACCTCCAGCGCCCGCATGTCCACCACCAGGTTGCCGTATCCGAACATGGAGCCGCGCTCCGTCAGCATGATTCCGGAGGCCTTGCGGCTCTCCAGCTTCCTCACGATGTTCTCGGCCTCCCAGGGGGAGAGGAACTGGCCTTTCTTGACGTTGACCGGGCGGCCCGTGTCGGCGCAGGCGAAGAGCAGGTCGGTCTGGCGGCACAGGAAGGCCGGGACCTGCAGCAGGTCGGCCGCTCCTGCCACCGGGCCTGCCTGGGACGGCTCGTGGACGTCCACCACCAGCGGCACCCCGAGGCGGGTCTTCAGCTCGCGCAGGAAGTCCAACGCGGCCTGCATCCCGATCCCGCGGAACGAGCGGTGGGAACTGCGGTTGGCCTTGTCGAACGAGGCCTTCAGCACGAAGGGCGTCCTGAGCCCGTCGAAGACGGCCTTCAGGCCGGCCGCCGCGGCCGCGTAGGATTTAGGGGTCTCTATGACGCACGGGCCGGCAATGTAGGCCAGCGGCCTGTCGTTGGCGAAGACCACGCCGCCGACCCTGACTTGCTTCTGTCTGGCCATGTTGCTCCTTTAGACGGCGTGCGCCGCCTCGCCTTTCCGTGAATTCGCCTTGTTCTTGACGGCGGCGGCCACGAAGCTGAAGAACAGCGGGTGTGGCATCAGCGGCCTGGACTTGAACTCGGGGTGGAACTGCACCCCGACGAACCAGGGATGGGACTTGATCTCAACTATCTCGGGCAGGTTGAGCTTCTTGTGGCAGCCGCTTATCATCATGCCCTTCTTGGCGTACAGAGGCGCGTACTTGCCGTTGAACTCGTAGCGGTGGCGGTGCCTCTCGGAGATGGACGAGGACCCGTAGATGCGGTGGGCCAGCGTACCCTTCTTGATCTCGCAGGCGTAGGCGCCGAGGCGCATCGTGCCGCCCTTTTCCTTCACGCCCTTCTGCGCGGCCATGAGGTCCACTACCGGGTGGGGGGTCTTCGGGTCGAACTCGGAGGAATGCGCGCGCTTCAGGCCCAGCACGTCGCGCGCGAACTCTATCGTGGCGCACTGCATGCCGAGGCAGATACCGAGGAACGGGAGTTTGTGTTCGCGGGCGTAGCGCACGGCCTCTATCTTGCCCTCTATGCCGCGGTCGCCGAAGCCGCCGGGGACTATCAGGCCGTCGGCCCTGTCCAGGCGCTCGCGGAAGTCCTCGGCCTCCACGTCCACGTAGTCGAACTCGGCCTTCACCCCGTTGGCTATCGCGCCGTGGTGAATGGCCTCGGTCAGGGATTTGTAGGAATCTTTGAGCTTGGTGTATTTGCCGGCGATAGCGATGCGCACCGGCTGGGCCGAGGCGGCGCTCTTGAGGCGCTGCACGAAGTCGGTCCATTCGTCGAAGTCCCACTTGCCGCTGCGCAGGCGCAGCAGCATCATGATCTGCTCGTCCAGGCCCTGCTTCTTCAGCATGAACGGCACGTCGTAGATGGAGGGCGCGTCGGCGGCGTCCACCACGGCCTCCTTCGGGACGCTGGTGAAAAGGGCTATCTTGTTCTTGATGTCGCGCGCCAGCGGCTTGTCGGCCCGGCAGACGATGATGTCCGGGTCTATGCCGATCTCGCGCAGCTTGTTGACCGAGTGCTGCGTGGGCTTGGTCTTCAGCTCGTCCGAAGCGGTCAGGTACGGTACAAGCGTGACGTGCAGGTAGAGCACGTCGTTGCGCATGCGGTCCGGGCGCATCTGGCGCGCGGCCTCGAGGAACGGCAGGCTCTCTATGTCGCCCACCGTGCCGCCTATCTCGATGATCGCGATGTCGTAGCCCTCGCCGGCCTTGATGAACCGGCGCTTGATCTCGTCGGTGATATGCGGGATGACCTGGACGGTCTGGCCGAGGTAGCCGCCCTCGCGCTCCTTCGCGATGACGGTCTGGTACACCTGGCCGGCGGTCATGATGTTCACCCTGCCGGTGTCGATGCCGAGGAAGCGCTCGTAGTAGCCGAGGTCCAGGTCCGTCTCGGCGCCGTCGTCGGTGACGAACACCTCGCCGTGCTGGAAAGGGGCCATCGTGCCTGCGTCCACGTTGATGTACGGGTCGCACTTCATAATAGTGACGGAAAGTCCGTGGGCCTTCAGCAGTCTGCCTATGGAGGCCGCCGTGATGCCTTTGCCGAGAGAACTGACGACGCCGCCGGTCACGAATATGTATCTGGTCATTTTGTCCCCGCGCTAAGCGCTATGCCGCCGAAAAGGGCTGCGCCGTTAGGCCAGCCCGGCCCGCCTTCCTCCTTGGCGGCGGGCTCTGGTCAAATACCGGCCGGCGGCCTTCAGGTCCGCCGGTACGTCTATCGCCGGCCCCAGGGCCGGTACTTCCGCCACCGCTATGCGCATGCCGTTCTCCAGCGCGCGCAATTGCTCCAGCCGCTCGAGACGTTCGAGCGGGCTGGGCTTGAGACTGACGAAGCGTTCAAGCGCCTCCCGGCGGTAGATGTAGAAGCCGTAGTGGCGGTAGTAAGGCAGATGCTTCAGGTCCGAGAGCTGGTGGTGGAAGGGGACCGGGCAGCGGGAGAAATAGATGGCGCGGCCGGCGCCGTTCATGGCGACCTTCACGCAGTTCGGATTGGCGACGTCAGTCTTGTCCGTGATGCGGGTGCAGGCGGTGCCGATATGGCAGTCCGGGGAGCCCTTAAGCTTCAAAAAGGCCTTTTTCAGCACCGCCGGCTTCATGAACGGCTCGTCGCCCTGGATGTTGATGACGAATTTCGCGCGGGTTCCCCGGGAGGCCTCGTGGACCCGGTCCGTGCCGGATTGACAGCGGGGGCTCGTGAGCATCGTCCTGGCCCCGAAGGCACGGCAGGCCTTCACGACCTTCTCGTGTTCGGTGGCGATGACGACGTCACCGAGGCCGGACCTGACGGCCGCCTCCCAGCACCACTGTACCACGGGCTTGCCGGCCAGCGGCGCCAGCACCTTCCCGGGGAAGCGCTGGGACCCGTAGCGGGCCGGTATGACTATCAGGTTGTTGTCCATGATCTGGCGCTTTCCATCAGTTCTTCCACGGTGACCGAGGCGGTGCCGAGCTTGGCGACCACCACGCCGGCGGCGAAATTGGCGGCAGTAGCGGCCTCTTCGGGCGTGCCGCCGGCTGCCCAGGTAAGGGCCAGCGTGGAGATGACGGTGTCGCCGGCGCCGGTCACGTCGAAGACCTCGCGGGCGCGGGTGGGGATATGCACCGAGTCCACGGAGGCGCCGCGCCTCGTGAAGAGTGTCATGCCGTGCTCTCCCTGGGTTATCAGCAGCGAGCGGCAGGCCAGCTTCTTGACGATGGTCCTGCCCAGCTGCTCGGCGGCGGGCTGGCCGTCGCGCTGCGTGAGGCGCATCCCGCCGAAGGCTTCGCTGGTGTTGGGGGTGATGCAGGCCACGCCGCGGTAGAGCTGGAAGTGCTCGACCTTCGGGTCCACGAAGACGGGGACGCCTTTCCTGGCGGCCAGCGCGACCGCGGCCTTTATCGTGGCCGGCTCGAGCAGGCCTTTGCCGTAGTCGGATAGTATCAGCGCGCCGCAGCCCTCGGAGAGGACCTCGTCCAGCGAGGCCAGCGCGGCTTTCTTGGCGGCCTGCCCGAGCAGGGCCGGATGTTCCCTGTCGAAGCGCACCACCTGCTGGTGCTCGGCTATGACGCGCGTTTTCTCTATGGTGCGGAAGGAAGAGTCCTGGACCAGGTGCGAAGGAGGGACTCCGGCGTCGGAAAGAAGGGAGGTCAGCTCCTCGGCAGCCGCGTCGCGGCCGGCCACCGAGACCAGAACGGGCGCGGCACCCAGCGTGGAAAGGTTCACCGCGACGTTGGCGGCCCCGCCGCAGACCGAGGATTCGGAGGTGACGCGCACTACGGGCACCGGGGCTTCCGGGGAGATGCGCTTTACGGACCCCTTCACGTAGCGGTCCAGCATCAGGTCTCCGAACACCGCTATCTTCCGGCCGCGGAAGCCGGACGCGAGCGAGGAAAGCCGCTTGAGGACAGCCTGTGTCATAATATAGATATTATACTACGCAACCGGAGGGGAACGGAAGCGGCGGGAGCGTCAGGGCGTGACGGTACGGCGGACGAGCTTGGCGGTGACGGAGCCTATGAATATCTCGGCCTTCAGCATCATGGGCAGCTTCAGTTCGTCGTCGGTGATCCAGATCAGCATGCTCCTGCCGGCCTTGGAGACGAACAGGCTCTCCTCGCCGGCCTTGGGCTCCAGCAGAATGCACTTCTTCTTGCCGTACGGCGTGGAGATCTTCTCGCGCTTGCCGGCCTTGATGGAAAGGCGCCAGTTCTTCTTCGTGTTCACGTCCATTTCCAGCGTCTCTCCGGGCGCCAGACGCATCACGCGCAGGCGGAACACGGCCGAGAGATAGTCGTTGACCGGGTGGTAGAGCGGCCCCTCGAAGGCGGAGACCTCCCGCTTGCGGTTCATCTTCTGCCCGTAGAAGCGTTTTCCCGGCAGGTCGAAGGCCACCCACTCGTTGTAGAAATAGTGTCCCTCGGAGAGCTTGCGGTAGTAGCCGTAGGAACTGAAATCCCTGGTGTCCATCCAGGACTCGTTCCTGTCGGCTACCTTATAAACGGCGTTCAGGACGGAGCCCGACTTGGCCTCGGAGATCAGATGCCAGGCGGTACGGGAGGCGATGGAAACCTCGGAGTCTACGCGTATATAGGATTTACCGACGTAGATCAGGCCCCAGTAGATGTCGTATTCCAAGGTTTCCCCGGAGGTGATGCCGTTGACCGGGGCCGTGGAGCCGACTACGGGCCTGGCCTCCGCCCAGTAGGGGTGCTGAAGCAGCTCTTCGGCGCCCGCCGGGGCGGCCAGAAGCAGCGCGAGCAACAGGCTAGAAACCATACTTTATGCGCGCGGCCACCAGCAGGGTCAGGGCGGCGGCGGCGCTGAGCCCGCGCCATTCCTTGTTCTTGCGGAAAACCTCGGCGGAATAGGCGGAGAGGTCGAAGAATCCCGCCAGCCCCGACGGGGTGGGCAGCAGGGCCGGCGCGGCCCGCTTGTAGTTCTCGAACTCGTCGCCGTAAGTGGCGGAAAGGAACTGCTCTTCCGCTTTTATCGTGACGTAGTAGATCCAACCGAAGGAGACGGAGGCGAAGGCCCAGACCGCGGCGGTCAGGACGGGGCGCGAGGGGGAGGAGAGCATGACCAGCAGGCCCGCGGTCATCAGCATCGTGCCGAGGTAGAGAGGGTTCCTTACCGCTGAGTAGGGGCCCGTGGTGGTGAGGGTCTTAGACTTGACAATGGCGGCGCTGGCCGCCAGGCGGACGGCCTGGCCCAGGACCATCACGGCGAGTCCCGCCCAGAAAAGCGGCCAGCTCTCGGGCCTGGCGGCTATCAGCAGGATTATGGTCACGATCTGGGATACGAGTATTCTTTTTTTCACGTTCGTTTCCTCTTGGAGGTCTCAGCGGCCGCAGGCAGCGCGCGGGCCAGAGCGGACAGGTCCCGGAAAGAACCTGGAGCCTTGGCGGAGCGGGCGTGGCCGGTGCGCACCAGACAGCCTCTCAGCCCGGCGTTGGCCGCCATCAGCAGGTCCGAATCCTTGTCTCCCGCCATGAAAGAGCGCGGGAGATCGGCGGGAGAATCCTTCATGGCCTCGTCGATAAGGCCGGTGCGGGGCTTGCGGCAGGAGCAGGCGGTCTCAGGGGCGTGAGGGCAGAAATAGACGGCGTCCACCCGGGCTCCCGCGCGGCCCAGCTCCCTGACGAGCTTCCGGTTCACGGCCAGCGAAGCCTTCATGGTCATATAACCGCGGCCGACGGCGGACTGGTTGGTCAGCACCACTACGCGGTAGCCCTTCTTGTTCAGGAGCCGGACAGCCGCCGGAGCGGAGGCGTAAAGCCTGAGCCGGTCCGGGTGAGTCACGTAGAAACCGGGGCGGTCCCAGTTGAGCGTGCCGTCGCGGTCCAGGAACGCCGTCGGGCGGGGCGCGGTCCGACGGACCTTGTCGGGCCAGGCGCGCATCAGACGGCGTCCTTCCCCGCTGAATCCACTATCCGCATCAGCTTCTTCCACCCGTCGAGCAGGAAGACTATCTTGACCGACAGTATCAGTACGCCGGGGCCGAGCAGCTGCTGCCAGCCCTCCGGGAAGCGCGCGAAATCCTTGTAGGTGGTGACTATCTTCATCCCGCCGGCGGCCCTCGCCGCCGCGGCCAGGTCCTCGGGCGTGAAGCGGTGGTGGTCAGGATAGCGCCAGATCTGCTCCAGCCGGATCTTCATCTTCGTCAGCGAGTTCTCGAAAGAGGAGGGATCGCCTATGCCGCAGAGCGAAGCTACGGCTTTTCCCTTCAGCGAGTTGAGGTCGACCCTCTCGCCCGTGGCGGGGTCCAGGAAGGCCTCGGGCGTGTGCATGCTCTCCGCGACCACCGCGCGCGGCGCGGCCTTCGAGATCTCCGCCCGCAGCTCGTCGATGGCGTCCTGCTGCACCTGCTCGCAGTGCGTGATGACTACGGCGCGGGCCCGGGCCAGGCCGGAGGCTGGTTCCCGCAGGTTGCCGGCGGGCAGCACCCGGTCGGAGGAAAAAGGCTCGGTCGCATTGACCAGGACGATGTCGGCGTCGCGGTGCAGCGCGAAGTGCTGGAAGCCGTCGTCCATCAGGATGATGTCCGCGCCCAGCTCCGAGACCGCCAGCGAGCCGGAGGCGAAACGGTCGGAGGAGACCACCACGGGTATGCCGGCCGGCTCCAGCAGACGGTACAGCATTATAGCCTCGTCGCCGGCCTCGTCCAGGCTGAGAGGGCGGCCCTTCGCGAGCACGGTGATCTTCTTCGGGGGAACGCGCCGCTTATAGCCGCGCAGGAGCACGGCCGGCCGCCGCCCGGCCCTGGCCAGCTCAAGGGCCACGGTCACGACGGTGGAGGTCTTCCCGGTGCCGCCGGAGGAGATGTTCCCGAAGCAGATAACGGGGACCGGCAGGCGGCGGGAGCGCAGCAGGCCCCGGCTGTAGAGCAGCCTTCTGCCGGCGATGCCGGCGGTGTAAACCAGCGAGAGCGCTGAGAGCAGGAGCCTGCCGCCCGGCCCCGACTTCAGCGAGTCGCGGGTCTTTTCGGGGGAAAAGGAACTCATTGTTTCGCCCCTTGCAGCCGGGAGATATGAGCTTCCAGACGCTCAAGGACGGCCGCGAAAGAGAGCGCGGAAAGCTCGCCCTGGACCCAGCCGTGCCCGGAGCCGGGGGGGGACCAGCTCTGCGGGGAGTTCTGGGGAGCGTAGACGGTGAACGTCGGCGTACCCTGGCTGACGGCCAGATGCATCGGGGCCGAACTGGTGCCTACGTGCAGCGACGCTCTCTTCAGCAGCGCCGCCAGCTCCAGCAGTCCGAGATCGGGGCAGAGCAGGTGCCTGTCCCTGGCCGCCGACATGGCGGACTTTACGTATTCCAGCTCCCCGGGACCCCAGAGGAAGACGACTTTGGCGCCTCTCGAGGCGGCCAGGGAGTCGGCCAGCTTCGCGAAATTCTCCGCCGGCCAGCGGCGGTGGTCCCGCGGGCTGGTGATGTCCATCGTGACCAGCAGGTCGCCGGTCTTTACTCCGGCGGAGGCGAGGAAGGCCTCCGCCTTGTCCGAGCAGGACGCGGGGACGGACAGGTCTAGCGAGTGGCCGTCGGGGCGTACCCCGAGCGGCTCCACCAACTGGAGGCGGTCGTAGACGGTGTAGCCGTCGCCGGGGCGCTGTTCCGGCATTACGTTGTAGAACAGCCTGCCGCCGCGGTAGCTGAAGGCGAGGCGCTTGTCAGCGCCGGAGAAGAGCGCGTAAAAGCCGGACGATGCGGAGCGCATGAAATCAACGGCTATGTCTATCCCGGCCGCGCGGATGGCCTTCAGCGGCTTATCCTCGCGGCAGAAGACGCCGGAGAGGTTCGGATTGTTCTCTAGGATGGGGCGGGAAGGCCTGCGGGTCAGAAAATAGATGCGGGAGTCGGGGATGCCCTTCTTCAGGGCTCTGAGCAGCGGCGTGGTCAGCAGGACGTCGCCTATGCCCTTGTATACTATTATGAGGATCCCGGGGCCCATGGCTCTACTGCGCTGTCTTTGCGCGGTAGCGCGGGTCGTTGTACATCTTGAACTGGCGGTAGATCTTGAGCCGGGTCCTGCCGGAGACGACGTCCGAGACGAGCTGGGACAGCTCCTCCTCCAGGTCCTTGAGCTGCACGGCCATCACGTCCAGCCTGGCCTGGCAGGAGGCTTTGTGCTCGTCGGAAGCGTCCTTGCGCTGCAACTGCTCGCGCATGTGGAAGATCTTCAGCTGGATGATGCTGATCTTGTCCGCGAGGCTGCCGACGGTCTCAGCCATTAATGGCCTCCAGCACCTTCTCGTCTATCCGCTCTATCAGGTCGTTGCGCTTCTGGTTCAGTTTGTCGATGTTCTTCTTGGCGGCCGCTATAGCGGGAACATCGCCCACCCTGGCCTTGTCTTCCTCGTGCCAGAGCTCCGTGTTCGTCATCGCCAGCGCGCTTACCAGCTTTCCTATGCCCAGATCTTTCATGGTTCTGCTCACCTCAGGGGTAATATTATACAAAAACGGCGGTCAGAGCCTCGAGGCGCCTCTGGAGAGCTGAAGGGCCAGGTCCCAGTTGTTGTCGCGGCCGCGGATGAAGAGGCGGTCTATCGGCCCCGCCTTCCCGTCCCATGGCCACGGCGTCTTGCCCTGGGTGAAGCTGAAATCGAACAGGTACCCGGCCCCTAGGGCCTTCTCTCTTACCCACGGCACGTAGGCTCCGTCGCCGTAGGGATAGGCGAATGCGAACATCTCCCTGCCCAGCGCCGCCTCGAGCTGCCGCTTGGCTTCCTCCAGCTCCCACGCGGCGTTCTCCGGCTCGAGGGAGGAGAGGCGCGGATGGCTCATCGTATGCGAGCCGAACTCGATCACGCCGCTCTCCTGCATCTCCTTAAGCTGGGCCAGCGTGGCCATGTTGACCCAGGCCTCGGAAGCGGGGCTGTGCCAGAGGTTGGCCTTGCCTATGGTGTTGAAGACCACGAAGATGTTGCCCTTGGCGCCCAGTTCCTTCAGTATCGGCCAGGCCTCGGAGTAATTGTTCTCGTAGCCGTCGTCGAAAGTGATCAATACCGACTTCTCCGGCAGTTCGTTGCCGGTTTCCAGGGCTTTCCGCAGATCGGAGAAGGTCAGCGTGGCATAGCCGTGGTCCAGCAAGTACTTGACCTGCGACCTGAACTTCCCGGGGCTTACCCACAGGTCCTTGAGTTTGGAGCCCGACGGGGGTACTCCGACCTTGTGATAGCAGAGCACCTTCAATCCCGGGCGGGAGCCGCGCCACCAGGTCCAGCGGGCGCTGGCTCCCAACGCGAGAAGTACGAGCGCGGCAACGGTTATGGTCATTTAACGGCCTCCGTAGTTCTCCTGTGCCCCTTCCTGCATTCCTCGGCCGCCCGGAAGACCGCCTCCACGGTGAGCAGGCGCATGCAGAGGAAATGGCCGCGAGGGCATTTCTTCGACCCGTGCAGCGCGCAGGGGCGGCACTCGAGCCGGGTCTCCACGACCCGGTTGGCCGGGCCGTAAGGGAAGAAGCCGAGCTCTCTGGTGGTGGGGCCGAATATCCCGACTGCGGGCACGCCCAGGGCCGCCGCGATGTGCATCGGGCCCGAATCGTTGGAAACGAAGATCCTGAGCGGGCGGATGGCCTCCATCAGTTCCGTCATCGAGGTCCTGCCGGTCAGGTTCAGACAGTTCTCAGGCCCCGCCTGGTGCTCGATCTCCGCGTTCCAGTCCTTCTCGCCGGGGCCGCCGACTATCAGCACCCTGCCGCCGTGCGCGGCGGCCAGCTTTCTTATGAGCCTGGCCCATCTCTCCGGGGGCCAGCGCTTGGTAGGCCAGGCGGAGCCCGGGTTCACGCCGGCTATCACGCCGTCCTCCTTCGAGTACGGGGCGCCGGAATCGCGCTTGAGCCCGGGGAACGCCGGGGTGAGGTTCTCGGCGAGGGGGGAAAGCAGGGAGAGGTTGCGCTCCACGTCGTGCAGCAGCCAGGAGAACGGGACTTTATGGGTCAGCAGGGCGCGGCCCGCGCTCGAGGAGAAGCCCACCCTGACCGGTATGCCGGCCCGCCAGGCCATCAGCGCGCTCCTCAGCGAGCGGTGCGGGATGATGGCCGCGTCGAACTTGCGCGAGCGCAGTTCCTTCACCAGGCGCCCGAACTCTCCGAAGCGGGAGGCGGCGGTCTTCTTCCTGTCCTCTATGATCTCCGCGGCCAGGCCGGAGGCGGAGAAGACTCCGGCGGTCTCGGGCCGGGTGACCACCGTGACCGAGGCGTGGCGGAAAACCTCCTTGATCTTCTTGAGCAGCGGCAGCGTCAGCACGCAGTCGCCGAGGAAGGCCGTTTGCAGCAGGCAGATCTTCAGCGGGCCCGGCTTCAGCCCGGCGCGATATCCCGACGGCGGCCAGTCGCCGAGTTCGGGGCCGGAATGGAGTACCGGAACGCCTATCTCCGCCAGCGGCTCCAGGTAGCGGTCGAGCGTGTGCTTCTCCAGCACCGGGCTGGGGATGCGCAGGCCCACGAACAGCCTCCGGGCGAGGGAGGCCTTACGGTAGCGCAGTTTTAACGGAGCGCCGGCCATAAGGGAGAGGAAGCGGCTGCGCGGCGTGTCGTGGAGATCTATTATCGCGTCGTAGGCGGCGGCGTTCACCTCCGCCAGCGTGGGGAGGAGGCCTTTGAAGGACATCACCCTGTCTATGAACGCGTTCCTGGAGACGGCGCCGGCGAACTGGGGCTTTACTAGAATCTCCAGCTTGGCGGCCGGCCACTTTGCCTTCAGGTTGCGGAAAACGGGAGCGGTCAGGATGATGTCGCCGAGAGACGACATGCGTATCACCAGTATCCTGGGGTCCGGACGCGTTATTTCCGCCATGAATAAAAAATTATATCATTTACGGGTTCCGGCGGGGGGGAACCCGCCGTAACAAAAAATTAACTTATTTGTCATTGACACGGACACAGTTTTCATATATCTATATAATATGCGTTCCCGGATCGCTCGCCTTATCGCTCTTGCCCTGCTGGCGGCCGCCTGCCTTTACGTCTCGGCTTACGCGCTTATGAGCGCCGGCGTCTTCCGCATACTGATAACCGAGCAGACCACCGTCGGCAACAGCATGCCCAAGACCGGGGGGGCGTATTCCCTTCTGGGCAGCACAGGCCAGCTTGGCTACGGCAAACTTAGCGGCGGACGCTATTCCGTGACCTGGGGCGCGGTAAATTCCTGGCGGCCGCCGCAGGCGGACGTCTCCACTTCCCACGCCTATCCCAATCCCTGCAAGCTTTCGGCCGGCTGCACCGGCGTGACGTTCACCCGCCTCACGCTGCGGGCGACCATCAACATCTTCACGATCTCCGGCGAGAAGGTCGCCACGGTGGAGAAGAACAGCAATATCGACAGCGTCGGCTGGGACCTCCGCAACAGCGCCGGCGCCAAAGTGGCCAGCGGGCTCTACCTCTACGTCGTCAAAGGCGAAGGCTCCACGAAGAAAGGGCGGCTTGTAGTCGTCAGGTAAGGTGCTAACTATGAAAAAATTCATCCTAACATTCGCCATCGCGCTGGCGCTGCCCTGGCCCTCGAACGGGGGAGAGATAACTGCCGGCAGCGTTCCCGGCACGCTGACCTACCAGGGACGCCTCGAGCGCGACAACGCCCCTATAACCGGCACTATCCACCTCTACTTCCGCGTTTACAACTCGGCTACGGCCAATAACGCCAGCGGCGGCTCCTGCGGCGGCATCTCGCAGCCCTGCCTGTGGCAAAGCCCCGAGATAACCGCCCAGGCGACCCAGGGCATCTTCAGCGCCGACCTGACACCTCCGCTGAGCGTCCTTGCCGGCGCCCAGCAGCTCTATCTTGAGGTCCAGGTGGAAAGCGACGTCCTGACGCCGCGCGAGCCGCTCAACAGCGTGGCGTACGCCCTGATCGCCAAGCGTCTGGAGGACGGCGCCGACGTGGGTGTCTCCACGCTGACGGCCGCCTATACCGTCAAGCTGGCCACTTCGGCCGGCTCGCTGATGTCCGTCGGCACCGATACGCCGGATGCCGCCGCCCGCCTCACTGTGAACGGCTGGCTCAAGGTCGTCGCCGGCGGAATAATGTTCTCCGACAACACATCCATGATCACTTCCGGCGTAGGCTCCGCTTCGGGCCTTTCCTCCGTCTCCGACGGGGACATTCTGGCGGATTCCAACAGCGACGGCACCGGCGACGTGGTGCTGCGCAAGCCTACCCTGCAGTTCATGCGCGTGACCAATTCCGGGAAGGTCGGGATCGGCCCCTCCTTCACCGCCGACACCGGCGGCGCGCCGCCTAACGGGCTCCTCGACGTGGACGGCGCGGTGTACGTGGGCAACGAGGGCATCTATGACCGCGACGACAGCACCGTCAACGTCAGGGAGAGCCTAGGGGTGGACAGCGGCATCATCTACGGCAAGAGCGACGAGGCGCTCAATATCGGTGTTGCCAACAACGTCATCTCCCTGATCGCCGGAGGCGCGGAACGGATGAGGATCCATTCCAACGGCTACCTCGGAGTCGGTCTCGCCTCTCCGGCCTCTATGATCCATTCCGCCGCCGACGTCGCGGCCGACTCCGGCCTGCGCGGCGGCCGCGTTTCCGCCGGCGGCTATACCGGCTGGGCCAGTCAGGCCAACGAGGTCAGGGCCCAGGACGGCTACGCCCTTCTGCTGCAGCAGAGCAACCCCTACAACGTCGGTATAGGCACAGCCACGCCCCGGGAGAAGCTGCACGTCCACGGCAGCGTGCGTTCCGACTACGGCGTGATGGCCGCGACGGCGGCTTTCTCCTCCGGCGTCCAGGTGGACGGCGACCTGGACGCCAACTCCTCCCAGGGGAACATGGTCTACCTGTCGACCACGATAATCTACGGCACGCTCCAGGTGACCGGCGGCATCGGCTCGCAGGCAGGCATCCCGGTCTATATCAATTCCACGCAGACGCTGACCGGACAGAACACCTTCCTCAACCAGGTAGTGGTCTCCAGCGATATCCTGACCGCGAGCCGCCTGGGGGCGGGTGTCAAAGACTTCGACTTTTCCGGCGCCAGGTACCTGCAGGTGGGGGACAACAAGCCGGAGTACGCCAACGAGGACGCGAGAGCCTACCTGGTGGGCGGCGCCAACGCGGACTCGGGGCTGGGTTTCTACCGCGGCGCCGTCGAAGCGGCGCGGTTCCAGACGCAGGGAGCCTCCAACCTGGCCCTGGTGATAAGCGGCAGCACCAAGACGCTGACCGACGCCACCTATCACCGCATACAGAACAGCGTGGTCTGGATCTCCACGGGCTATAACACCACACCTTCCATCTACGTGAGCTCCTATATGGGCAACGTCGGCATGGGGACCAGCGTTATGGACCCCAACTGGAAACTCACCGTCGCAGGCAATCTGCGCCTCTCTGGCTCCGGCAGCGCCATCATCTTCGCGGACGGCACCAGCATGACCACCAGCAGCGCGGCGTCCGCCAACAGCATCTCGGCCAACGGCGACGCGATAGTGCAGTCCAACGCCGACCTCAGCGGCGGCGGGGACGTGATCCTGCGGGCCGGCTCGCTGGACGGCCTGTTGCTGAACACGGGCGGCAACGTGGGAATAGGAACGCTGAATCCCGTTTCCAGGCTCAACCTGCGCGGCGGAGACCTGGTGCTGGGCACGCCCTATAACCCCTATTCCGCCGATTCCGTGGAAGACCTCGTGGTGGGAGGCAACATAGCCTTCGACGGAGAGCTGGTGCAGCGCTCCGCGCTTCCGGTGCAGTTGTCGGGCCTTATAGTCGCCAACGACGTCTATCTTTCAACTGCCCCCACGGCCAGGACCGGCGTAGGCACCCGCAGCCCGTACACCACTTTCGACGTGAACGGTTCCGCGCAGTTCGGGGCAGGCGTGAGCAAGTCCACTTTCACCGCCGCCGGGGCCCTTCAGCTGGCCACGCAGCTCGCCGTGCCGTATGGCGGGACCGGCAGTACCTCGCTGACCAGTGGGGGCATCCTTTACGGAGGCGGCACTGGCCCCATATCGGCGATGCCGGTGCTCACCAACGGCCAGCTGCTGATAGGCGACGGAGCCGGCGCCCCGGCGGCCGCCACGCTGACCGGGACCTTGAACCAGGTCGCCGTGGCCAATGGCGCCGGCAGCATAACGCTGTCGCTGCCGCAGGATATACACGCTTCCGCGACGCCGTCCTTTACGTCCGTGAAACTGACAGGGCTTACCAGCGGCGGCATACTGTATGGCGGCGGCGCCGGAGCGGTGGCGGACACAGGCGTCCTCGCCAACGGCCAGCTGCTCATCGGCGACGGTGCAGGGGCGCCGACGCCGGCCACTCTGACCCAGGCCTCGGCCAACCAAGTGGTCATTACCAACGGGCCGGGCAGCATAACGCTGTCCCTGCCGCAGGATATCCATACCGGCGCCGCCCCGACCTTCGCCAATACCACCGTGGCCTCGCTGACCGCGTCCAGCGGCACTTTCCGCACCGCTGTCGCAGGCGGCTACAGCATCGCCACTTCTTCCGGCATCAATGTGGCGGCGGGCACGCTCAACGTGGCGCAATACCTTAGCGTGGGAACGCGCATTGTGACCCCGGCCTTCCGAATGCCCACCGGCGCCGTTCTGAACTACGTACTGGCTTCCGACGCCAGCGGCAACGCCAGTTGGGTCAACCCGGCCGGCGGCGGTCTGGGCGACGGCTGGGTCGGCAACGAGGTCACCAATGCCAGCGACGCCACGCTGACGCGCTCCGGCATCGGCACGTCGGGCAATCCCTACACGCTGGGTTTGAACCTGAACAACGCCAATACCTGGACCGCCTCGCAGGCCTTCAGCGCGGGATTGAGCGGCACTCTCACCGGCAACGCGGCCACAGCCAGCGCGTTAGCCACCGCCCGCGCGATAAACGGCGTCAATTTCGACGGTGCCGCGGCCATAAACGTGCCGGTGAATTCCGCGGACGACACTACCACCAACGCCGCCATGTATCCGCTGTGGACCACCGGCGTCAACGGCAACAATAGCGCCAGGACCTCTTCCACCAAGTTGACGTTCAATCCGAATACCGGAGTGCTGGCCGCCACGGGATTCAGCGGACCCCTGACCGGCAACGTCACCGGCAATGTCACCGGGAACGCCGGCGGCACGGCGGCGAACGTGACCGGCACCGTGGCCGTCGGCAACGGCGGTACGGGAGCGACGACGCTGACGGGCATACTTCTGGGCAACGGCGCCGCCGCGGTCTCCACCGTGGCGGGCATTTCGGCGGGTCCCTTCCAGGTGGTAGGGTCCACCGTCACGTCGACATGCTATAACCTTACCTTCTCCAACGGAGTGCTGACGGCGAAGACCACCGTGCCGTGCAATTAGCGCGGGCCGGTTATGGCGCCTACCGTCTTTGACGTGGCGCCTTTCAGCGAAGTCAGGGTCCTGGCGGCGTTGTCCGCGGCGGTCTTCATGGCCGCCGGGTCGGAGAGGAGAGCGGAAAGTATTTCGGCCATTTCAGGGGCGGTTCCCGTAAGGAAGCCGCCCTTTTCCTTTATAAGGGCCAGGCCTGCCGCGCGGGCGTTGCGGTAGTTAGGGCCGAAGAGGACCGGCTTACCGAAAATTGCCGGCTCCAGCAGATTGTGTCCGCCGGTGTCATCCAGCGTGCCGCCGACGAAACAGACGTCGGAAACGGCGTAGAAAAAGGAGAGGATGCCCATCTTGTCCACCAGCAGGCAGGGCTCGGAGCTGTCCGCGGCGCCCTGCGTCCAGCGGACGTGCGTTATCCCGCGCGAAGCAAGGACCGCTTCCGTCTCCGCTATTCTTTCCGGGTGGCGCGGGACCAGGACCAGCCTCAGCGCGGGCGTCTTTTTGCGGGCCTCAAGCCAGGCGTCGATTATCGCCGGTTCCTCTGGCGGATGGGTGCTGCCGGCGGTGAAGACCGGGTCCGCGCCCCAGGCGGCGGGCAGGAACCGCTTCCTTATTTCCTCTTCGGATACAGTGCTGCCGGCTGGGAGCAGGTCATGCTTGAGGTTGCCGGTGACGGAGACCTTCCCGGCGAGCCCCGGCAGCGTCTCGAACCGGGCCGCGTCCTCTTCGCTCTGGGCGAGGACTTTCCTTACCCCGGTGAAGGCAAGCCTGGTGAACGGCCCCAGCGCCCGGTAGAGGGCCGCGGTGGACGGCGAGAGGCGGGCGTTGACCATGTACACCGGCACCCCTGCATTAGCCGCCGCGTACAGCGTTGCCGGCCAGATCTCGGTCTCTACGACCACGAGCAGACGGGGACGGGCGGCGGCTATGAGGCGGGCGGCCAGCGGGTAGAAGTCCAGCGGCGCCAGAAGGGCGGTCGCCGTCCTGGCTTTGAACCCGATCAACCGGGCGGCCTCCGCCCGGCCCGCCGCGGTGGAGGAGGTGACCAGCAGAGGAGCTTTGAATTCTCCCGCCAGCGTGGGAGCGAGCTGCGAAAGGGCCTTCACCTCGCCCATGGACGCGGCGTGCAGCCAGACCGGGGGCGTATCGAAGGCGGGGAGGGTGAGAGCCAGCCGCTCGTCCAGTTCGCCGCTGAGGGCTTTCATCAGGGTCCTGCGCGGAGAAAATAGGAAGAAGACGGCATAAAGCGCGGCTATCGCCGGCGCCAGCAGGCTGTAGAGTAGCAGTAGCAGGTGTCCCATCAGGGAGCTTACTTCTTGGAGGAGGCCGCGGCCTTCTTTTTCTTCTTGGATACCCAGGGAAGGGCGAAGACGGCGGAGTATTTCGGGGAGAAGGCCCCGGTATCGAAAGAGACTCCTATCTTGGAGGCCTCCAGGCGCTCGCAGAGTGCCTTTATCAACTCGTTCTCGAACAGCGGGACGGCCGTGGCCTCCTGCGGGGGGGGGTCCGGCTCCGGGCAGGAAGCTATATAAATGGCGGGCCCCAGTTCGAAACCCTCCGGCTCCGCCTCGCGGGCGGCGAGCTCGGCCGTGACGCTGATCGCTGTCTGCAGGAAGACCTGGGCGGCTATCCGGCCCAGCCTCTTATGGATGTCGTCGGCCGGGGCGGAGAGCTTCTCCTCGAAGGCGCCGCCGAGAGTGAGGATGCCGGCGGTAAGAGCGCGGCCCGCGTCGCCGTTGATGCGCGCGGCGGTCTCGTCCTCGGCCGGGAGGTACTCGAAGACCACGGCCGGCTCCAGCGAGGCGGCCAGCAAGGCGGCGTGCTCGCGCACGGCCGCCTCGTCCCCGAGCCCGGCGGAGACGAGGTCGAGCTTGTGCTTGCGCGCCTTGCGCAGCACCTCGTACGAGTAGACCGGGATCCTGAACTTCTTGATCTTTCTCACTTGCCGCTTCTCCGCGCTTGCGTCGTGTTACTTATGCCCCTTGCGCTCCCACTGGTACACCATCGGGGTGCAGAGGGCCACGGTGGAGTAGACGCCGGTCAGCGTGCCGACCAGCATGCAGAACGCGAAGTTGTTGATCGCGCTGCCGCCGAAGAGGAACAGCATCAGCACCGCCAGGAAAACCGTCATCGTGGTTATCACGGTGCGGGAGATGGTCTCGTTTATGCTGGCGTTGATCAGCTGGGCCAGCGCCATTTTGGGGAACATCCTCATGTTCTCGCGCATGCGGTCGAAGATGACGATGGTATCGTTGATCGAGTAGCCGGCGATCGTGAGGAACGCGGCCACTATGACCAGGTCCACCTCGCGGTTGGTGAGCGACATCGCGGTGATGGCCACGAAGATGTCGTGCAGCAGGCCGACCACGCCGGCGGTGCCCCAGACGGGGTTGGAGAACCGGAAGGCCACGTAGACGATGATTCCGAACATGGACAGCACTATCGCGAAGAGGGCCTTCTTGGCCAGGTCGCGTCCTACGACAGGGCCCACATAGTCGCGCTTTTCCTCGCTGAAAGAGGCGCCATCGATGGTCTTCATCGCGCCCAGGATGCTTTCGGCCGTGGCGTTCACGTTGTCCTGGGAGCCCTTCACCTTTACGGCGTAGGAACTGTCGCCGGGGAAGCTCTGGAGGCCGGCCTCTACGCCGGCCTTGTTCAGGGCGGCTCTCACGTCGGCTATCGGCACCGACTTGTCGAACTTGACCTGCACCAGCGTGCCCCCGGTGAAGTCCAGGCCGAGGTTCAGGCCCTTTACCGAGAGGGAGACGATCCCGGCGAGGACCACGATCCCGGAAAGGGCGAAGAAGTTGTAGCGAAGCTTTATGAAGTCGATGTTGGTCTTGTGAAGCAGCCTTATCATATGCTGAGCTCCTTGGGGTTGGAAGTGAGCCAGAACTCGTAGATGGCCCTGGTGACGAAGACCGAGGTGAACATACCGATCACGAGGCCGATCGTCAGCGTCACGGCGAAGCCCTTGACCGGGCCCGAGCCGAACTGGAACAGGAAGACCGAAGCTATCCAGGTGGTCACGTTGGAGTCCAGGATGGCGCTCCAGGCCTTGTCGTAGCCGGTCGGTATTGTCATCGCGACCGGCTTGCCGAGGTCCAGCTCCTCTCGCATGCGTTCCAGGATCAGCACGTTGGCGTCGATGGCCATCGCGAGCGACAGGATCACGCCGGCGATGCCGGGCAGCGTCAGCGTGGCGTTGAAGTAGCTCATCGCGGCTATCAGGAACACGAAGTTCAGGCCGAGGGCCAGGTCCGCTATCAGGCCGCCGGCCCGGTAGTACACCAGCATGAACAGCACGACCAGCAGGAAGCCGCCGGCGGAGGCGCCGAGGCCCTTCTTGATCGAGTCCTCGCCGAGACCGGGGCCCACGACGCGCTTCTCGATGATGTTGACGGGGGCCGGCAGGGCGCCGGCGCGCAGGATGATCGCCAGGTTGCGGGCCTCCTCCATCGTGAACTGGCCTTCGATGACTCCGGAGCCGCCGCCTATGCGGGTCTTGATGACCGGCGCCGAGTGGACGACGCCGTCGAGGACTATGGCCAGGTACTTGCCCACGTTGGCACCGGTGAAGTTCTCGAACAGGCGTCCGCCCTCCCTGTTGAAGGTGAAGCCTATGGTGGGCGTGCCGAACTGCCTGTCGGTCTCGACGCGGGCGCCCTCCAGATAGGCTCCGGTCACGGGGACGGTGTCCTCGAGGACGTAGTAACGGGCCCGTTCTCCCTCGGCTCCGGGAGCGGCCTTGCAGAGGATGGTGCCCTTGGGCATTGCTTTTGCTATTTCGGGGACCAGCTTGCCGCTCTTGTCGAACGGCGGCTCGTCCATGCCGTCTATTTTGGAGAGGACGGCCTGAGACTCGTTGGAGGTGTTGACCAGGCGGAATTCCAGCAGCGCGGTCTTTCCTATCAGGTTCTCGGCTTCCTCGGTATTGGAGATGCCCGGGAGGTCCACGGAGATCCAGCGCTCGCCCTGGCGGGAGATCGGGGTTTCGCCGACGCCGTACTGGTCTATGCGGTTGCGGAGGATCTCTATGGCGCGGGACATCGCGTCGTTGAGATTCTCCTTCTTGGTCAGTTTGGTGACGTCGAGTTCGAGCAGCAGGTGCGTGCCGCCGCGCAGGTCTAGACCGAGGTTAAGTATGCGCTTGGGGCGCATGCGTACGGCTTCCAGCTTGGCGCGCTCGTCGGGCGTCTTGGAGTACCATTCGGCCGTCGGGTAGAGCAGCCAGATGGACAGGATCAGGAGGCCCAGGATGGTGCCTATCTTCCAGTGTAATTTGTTCATTTCCTATATAGCTCCTTGGAGTTTACTTCGTCTGGTTCAGGACCGCGCCGACGGCATTGCGGGCGAACAGCGCCTTTACGCCCTTGGCTATCTCTATCTCCAGCTCCTCTTCCTTTACCGCGGTTATCACGCCTATCAGCCCGCCGCGGGTGAGCACCTTGTCGCCGGTCTTGAGGGCGTCCAGCATCGATTTCGTGTCTTTTATCTGCTTCTGCTGGGGGCGGATAAGCAGGAAATAGAAGATAACGGCTACCGCTATGAAAGGGACGAATTGCATGATCGCTGCGTTCTGGTTCATCTATCCTCCGTCGGCCTGCTCGGGCCGGTGAATATTCTAACAAATTTCAATTATATTTATAAGCCGGCCCGGCCGCGCTCACTTGGCGGGCAGGTAAGAAGCCATGAAGGCCTTCCTGGCCTGGCTGAAAGTCCCCGAGGCCGCGGCCTGCCGCATTATCCTGGTCTGGTTCATCAGGAAGCGCAGGTTGTGTATCGACAGCAGCTGGCTGCAGAGTATCTCACCGGCCTTGAAGAGATGCGACAGGTAGGCCTTGCTGTAGTTGCGGCAGCACACGCAGTCGCAGTCCGGGTCCAGCGGGGATTCGTCGTTCTTGTATGGGGCGTTCTTGATGTAGAGCTTGCCGCGGCTGGTCAGGGCCTGTCCGTTGCGGGCGTTGCGGGTGGGCAGCACGCAGTCGAACATGTCCACGCCCAGCTCCACCGAGTTCCAGATGTCCTCGGGGGTACCGAGGCCCATGAAGTAGACCGGCTTGTCCTTGGGCAGGTTCTCCATGACGGCCGCGAGCGATTCCATCATCTGGGCCTTGCTCTCGCCGACCGAAAGGCCGCCGACGGCGAAGCCGTCCACGCCGAGGTCGGTCATGTGCCTGGCGGCCTCTGCGCGGAGGTCGGTGTAGACCGAGCCCTGGATGATGCCGAAGAGCAGCGGGCGTTTCCCGTGCGGGATATGGCGCGTTTTCTCGGTGAAATGCGCCTTGGCGCGCTCGGCCCATTTCTTCGTCTTCTTCAGCGCGTCCAGCGCGTCGGCACGGGAGGCCGGGTTCTTGACGCAGACGTCCAGGCAGGTCCAGATAGAGGAGCCTATGGAGGCCTGGAAGTCTATCACCTTCTCCGGGGTGAAGAAATGCGGGCTGCCGTCTATGTGCGACTGGAAATGAACGCCGTTCTCCGTGATCTTGCGCAGGCGGCTCAGGCTGTAGACCTGGAAGCCG
>JAKAMO010000171.1 GCA_021812825.1 bacterium
GGCGAGCTCGGGCTCGCCCGCGGCCTGATAGACCGCGCTCGCCGCGCCCGCCGGCCGGCCGCCGCCGCGGCGCGGCTCAGGCTGGAGCGGGAGAGGCTGGAGCGCCTGCGCGCCTCCTGCCCGTACGGCAGGAAGGCCGCCCTCCGGATACTGCGCGGCCGCCTGAAAGGGTTCCGGGACCGCGAGCTGGACGGGTGGATAAAGGCCGGCGTCGTCTCGCCAAGGAACATCGACGGCAGGGAGCGCTTCGAGGAGTCTTTCGCCTCCAACGCGGTCTTCCGCCTGCCTTCCCTCCGGCGCCGGCTGAAGAAGGGCGCCGCGCGGGCGGACGCCGGGCTGGAGAGGGTGCTGGAGCGCGCGGAGGAACTGGCGCGCGGGGCCGCCCCCGCCGGCTACAGGGTGAGGGCCAGGATAACCCTTGCGCTCAAGAAGGAACCCGGCGGCGCGGTGCGCTGCTGGCTGCCTTTCCCCCGCGTAGGGGACCAGGTCTCCTCGGCCAGGCTGCTGGCCGCCTCGCAGGAGAAATACGCTTTGGCCGCGCCCGGCGCCCCGCAGCGCACCATCTTCTTCGAGGGCCGCGCCAGGAGGTTCTGGGCGGAGTTCGAGTACGTCATCTCGGAGTGGGTGACGCGGCCCGGCAAAGGCGGGCGCGTGCCGCCCGGGGCCGCCGGCTGCCTGCGCGAGGAGCCGCCGCATATAGTTTTCACCCCGCGCGTCCGCGGCCTCGCGGCGGAGATAACGGGAAAAGAGCGGGACCCGTACCTGAAGGCCCGCCGCATTTACGACTGGCTGACCCGGAACTTCACCTATAATTTTACGCCGCCCTACTGCCTCTTCGACAATATTTCCGAGGAAGCACTGACCTCCCTGCGCGGCGACTGCGGCTTCCAGGCGCTGGCCTTCATCACGCTATGCCGCGCGGCCGGCGTGCCGGCCCGCTGGCAGTCCGGCTGGGCGGCGCGCCCGGAGCGGGGCTCGCCGCACGACTGGGCGCTGTTCTACGCCGGCCGCTGGCGCCCGGCGGACCTCTCTTTCGGCAACAAGATGGCGGCCGCCGGCCGGGAGAGGCTGCGCCGCTTCTACTTCGGCTCCCTGGACGCCGGCAGGATGGTGGCGAATTCCGGGTTCGGGGCAGGGTTCCGGCCAGCGAAGAAGTTCTGGCGCAGCGACCCGGCCGACAACCAGCTGGGCGAGGCGGAGACGGGCTCGCGGAACCTTTACTACGGCGAATTCAGGACCAGGATAAAGATAATTTCCTTCGAGAGGATACTATGAGATATTTGGCCCTGCTGCTGCTTTTCTCCCCTTCGCTGCTCCAGGCCCAGCAGAAGGACGTCTTCAGGCCGGAGTCGCTGCTGCCGGACCATATCCCCGTGGCCAGGCCGGCGCTCGGGGAGCTCACCGCCGCCCTGCGGGCCAGGAGGGAGCACCTCGGCCTCGACGGCCTGCCGGGCCCGGGCGGCAAGGTCTCCCGGGCGCTGTTATTGCTGCCGGCGGACAGGTCCGGTCCCGGCGTGCTGAGTTTCGAGATAGAGGGCGGGGAGAAGGCCGGCGTCTGGCAGTGCGAGGCCCTGGGGCGGGGAGCCACTTCGCTCCGGCCGAAGGACCGCTGGCGCTCCGGGCTGATAGACGGCACGACGATCTACTATGCCCCGGAGGACATGGGCGACGGCGCCACTATACCGGGCGTCTACGACCTGCGCAACATCACGCCGGAGGACTACGACATCGCCGTGCTGGGCAGGCCGGACCCCCGCGTGCTGGCGCTGACGGCTGTCCCGGAGAAAAGGGGGAAGGGGAAGGTGTACTTCTCGGGCGTGCTGAGCGACTGGTATCCGGAGGGCTCCGCAGCGTTGCCGGTGGACCTGGTATGGGCCCGGGATTCCCAGAAAGGCTCGCAGGGCGCGAAGGTCCCCGTGTTCGAGCTGCCGCCGGGCCGCTCGTCCCCCGAGGCGGCCAGCCTCAGGGCGCGCCAGCTTTCCGCCGATCCCGGCTATTACCGAGGGCCCTACGGCCGCTACGGCTTCGCCGTGCACACCGACCGGTGGGAGGATCCTGCCCGTCTCTCCGACCCCGCCTACGCCGGCCGCCCGGAGGCCCGTGACTTCCGCTGGCGCGACACCAGCGGCTGCGTGAAGCTGCGGCCCGCCTGCCTGGAGCTGCTGAACGCCTTCATCTCCGACCAGCGGGCCAGGAAGCGCCGGCCCCAGCTGGAGGTGTACGAGACCCCGCTGCTCGACGGCGTCCCGCCGGAAGCGCCGGCCCGCTAAGCCCAAAAAAAGCCCCCGTCTCCGGGGGCTTTTTACTTCGGGAGCCAGGGGGCGTTATTTCCCGTCGTCCCCGCTGTCCAGGTGGCGCTTGAGCTGCTCGCCCAGCGAGCCCAGCGGCGCGGCGCCCTCGGGCTCCTGGTACCTGCGCATGGTCTCCTGCTTCTCCTGCTGCTCGCGGGAAACGTCGGCCGGCACCAGCGAGATGCGCTGGTTCTTCACGTCGACGGCCTCCACGCAGACCTCTATCTCCTGGCCCGCCTGCAGCACGTCCTCCGGGTGGTTGACCCGCTTGTCGCCGCCGAGGCGCGAGACGTGTATCAGGCCGTCCACGCCGTCGCCCAGGGTGACGAAGGCGCCGAACGGGGCCAGGCGGGAAACCTTGCCGGTATGGAAGGAGCCGACCGGCCAGTTCCGGGCGGCGGAATCCCACGGGTTGGGGAGGGCGTCCTTGAGACTCAACGAGATGCGGCGGTTCTCCCAGTCCAGGCTCTTTATGATGACCTCCACCGGCTGGCCGGCGGAGAGCACGTCGCTGACCTTGCCGGTGCGGCCCCAGGCCATCTCGGAGACGGGGAGCAGCCCCTCGACGCCGCCGATGTCCACGAAGGCGCCGAACTTCTGTATAGAGGTCACGGTGCCGCGGACGCGGTCGCCCTCGCGCAGCGTCTCCTTGAGGGCGGCTATCTTGGTCTGCCGCTCGGCCTCCACTATCTCGCGGCGGGACAGCACGATGTTGCGCCTGTCGAGCTCGATGATGTGGAAGGCCAGCTCCACGCCGACGTAGGCCTCGCGGCTCTCGTCGCGGCGTATGCCCATCTGCGAGAAGGGGCAGAAGGCGCGCAGGCCGCCGGGCAGGGTGATCTCGAAGCCGCCCTTGATCTCTTTGGCCACCTTGCCGGCCAGCGGCAGGTGTTCCTTGAAAGCGTCGGCCAGCTGGGAGCGGGCGGCGGGGCCGGTGCCGATGCGGGTGGTGAAGCGCATCTCGCCCTCCTCGGAACGGTTGAACCAGGCGCGGACTATGTCGCCCTCGCGGGCTATCAGGTTGCCGTCCGCGTCCTTCAGCTCGTCCGCCGGGATGTAGCCCTCTCCTTTGCCCCCCACTTCTATGAGCACCCATTCCGGGGTTATCTTGACTATCGGGGCCTCGACCTTCTGGCCGGGCTCCATGCGGGACGGCTCCTTATAGGACTTCTCGAACAATTCAGCGAAATTCTCTTCGTTTTCCATGGGGGATCTCCTGGGTGGGGTAAGCACGTGTAATACAATTTTACAAAATTCGGGGACCCAATGACAGGAGCGGGGCGGGGCCGCCCGCGCCCTCCCCGTCGTGAAGAGGCCTTATTAACGCCTATTTTTGATATGATTTAGCCGGGGCGGGAAGTGGCGAGGAGCGGCATTAATGGACGGCAAGACAAAATCGCGCTTCGTAATAGGGATAGCCGGCGGCTCCGGTTCGGGCAAGACCACGCTGGCCGCCAAACTGGTGAGCCAGTGCGGCAAGATAGGCATCTCCGGCCAGATCTTCTCGCTGGACAACTATTACCGGCCGCTGGACCACCTCAGCTTCGAGGAGAGGAAGGCCTACAACTTCGACCACCCGGACGCCATAGACTCCGCGCTGGCGGGCAAGCAGCTCGCCGAGCTTTGCGCCGGCAAGACCATACAGCAGCCGGTCTACGACTTCAAACAGCATACGCGCGAGAAGGAATGCGCGGCCTGCAAGCCCACGCAGCTGATAGTGCTGGAAGGCCTTTACGCTCTCTATTTTCCCAAGCTCGCCAACCAGTGCGACTTCAAGATCTTCGTCTCCACCGGCATGGTGACCGCCGTGCTGCGCCGCGTGCAGCGCGACATCAGCGAACGCGGCCGCGACATAGAGGGCATCAAGCACCAGGTGCTGGCCACCGTGCTGCCGATGTACGAGACGTACGTCAAGCCCACGCAGAAGAACGCGCACTTCTCCATCAACTGGGAAGGCGAGGAGATCCCCGGCAAGGCCACCGAGGGCCTGGTGCGCATGATGCGGGACCACTTCCGCTGAACGCGGACCCGCGCTGCCGGAAAAGGCCGCCCGCGGGCGGCCTTTTTTCATTCGCCGGGAAAAGGAACGCCCCGGGGATACGGGCCCCGGGGCGTCGTCGCTCGGCGGTCTTTCAGCGTGTTATTTGCGCCACACGCCGTCCGTCCAGCTGACGAACTCGTCCCACTGCGAGGCCTTGGACAGGGCCAGGTCCGAGTACTTGGTCTCGAAGATGGCGTCCAGCTGCGGCGGGACCTTCTTTATCTTCATCGTAGTGTTGATGGCGATGCCGCCGACCTTGGTGTAGTCGTAGCCGTTCTCGGCGTCGCCGTGGATGCCTATGGAGCGCATGACCAGGCCGTTCTTTATGAAGGTCATCAGGTCCAGCGCGGCGTTCTTGGTCTCCTGGCTGCGCGCGTTGGAGCCCAGCAGGTCGGCGAAGTCGTAGAGGTCCGCGTAGGCGGCTATGGACTTCTTCTTGTCGTTCTTCGGTTCCAGGCTGGTGAAGCTGATGACCTTGTCCACCGCGATCC
>JAKAMO010000172.1 GCA_021812825.1 bacterium
CGGGCTGCTGGGCCTGCTGGCCGTCGGGCTGGCCGGCATAGCCGGCTGTTTCAGGGCGCAGAAGACGGAGACGCCCCCGAGCGCGGATAAACCCGGTACGCTGCAGGATATAGCCAACTCGGTGAACAAGAGCACCGGGACCGCGCAGGACAACTGCGGCCCCTACCCGGGCTACCCCTGCGGCACCCGCTACTACACGGTGAGCGTCTCCGATTTCCGGCGGCCGGCCTGACGCCGGCTGCCGCCGTGACCCCGGACCATGAATGAACCTGTTGCGATGAGGCGAACGCCGCTGCTGGCGCTGCTGGCCGCGCTATTCCTGCTTTCCCCGGCCCGGGCCGCTTACGAATGCCCGGCGGCCGGGGAGAAGGCGGAGGACTGTCCCTGGGCAGGAGCCGCCAGGCTGGCGGCCGGCGGCGATATAGAGAAGGTGCTCAGGGAGCACGCTCCCGGCCTGCTGGTCCAGATGGACGCCGACAAGGCCAACGGCCGGCTGCTCGGCCTCTGGGGCGAGAGCATAAATTACGACGAGCTGGCCGAAGGGCGGATCGTGGACCCGGCCCTGCTTTCCTTCATAGCCTCGCGCGTGGGAGCCAAAGCGCCGGACGGCAGGATAATGCACGCCGGGGCGGAGCACACCTACGGCTACCTTTTCAGCCTCCTGCCGACGAAGTTCGGCTTCAAGAGGGCGCGCTGGGTGCGGCCTGACATAGAGGACGGGCTTGGTCTGCCGCGCGGCACCGCCGGGCCTTCGCCTTCCTCCGGCACGCTGCTTTCCAACGTGACCTGCATAGCCGGAGGCATAGCCCTGCGCGACGATCCGCGCGCCTTCGCCGCCCTAAGGGAGGCCGGGGCGTCCTGCGCTCCCGCGGCGCGGAGATTCCTGGACTTCGCCGCCAGGCGCGTCAGGCTCACCGAGGACGTGGAACTGCCCGGCGGGAGGACCGTCTCGCTGCGCACGGATTTCGTCGATTTCGAGAAGAGCTCCGGCGGCAATTCGCGCCTGCTGATCTACTCCGTCAGGGATTCCGCCGCCGGGCCGGCTTACCTGGTGACGGCCTTCCCGGTCAGCGGAGAATTCGAGGAGAAAGCCACCGCCCAGTCCGGCCTGGGGGCCGGCAAGCCGGTGCAGACCCGCTACAACGCCTTCGTCCGCGGCCTGACCGGCGCGGGAAAGTTCAGGGGCCGCCGCGCCGTCTCCAGGCCGGAGAAATAGACGATGCGGAAAGTCCTGCTGCTGCCGCTGCTGGCCGGGCTCGCCGGGTGCGGCGGCTTCTATTCCGTAAGGGTGCCTTACCGGCTGCCGACGGGCCCTTCGGCGGCTTCTTACAGGCCGGCCCTGACGGCGCTCTACATGGTGGTGATACCCCCGGAAGAGGCCGCGGACAGTAACCCGGGCCTCGCCGGCCTGCTCGGCAAAACCGGACCGGACATGGACCTCCCGGCGCTCGCCAGGGCAACTGCGGCCGACCTGGAAGCCCCGTCGGTGAAGGTGTGCGCCTGGAACGTGGAAAAAGGCAGCGCCGCGGCCGGCTCCTTCGCCCCGCGCTTCGGCCCCTCCGGCCTGCTGGAGCTCTCCCTTTCCAGGCCGTCCCTTTCCTTGGAAAAAGAGGAGAGGAGCGTGACCGTGACGGAAAAGGGGAAGAGCCGTCAGGTAAAGAGCAAGGTCCGGGTCTATACCGCCTCCTTCTCCGCCGGAGTGAGGCTGCTGTCCTGGCCCGACAGGAAGCCGCTGGACGGCTGGTCGGATTCCGTTAAGGTCTCCGAAGAGCGGATGGACGACGCCCTCGAGCCGGAAGACTGGTATTCCGGGGTGGAGGGCCGGCTCTTCGCGGAGCTCGCCGGAAAAGTGGCCGCCAGGTACTCGGGGCGGACGGTTTTCAGATCGCGCCCGCTTTTCGCGGAAAAGAAGGACAAGCTTTCGGAGAAGGCGCTTTCGCTGGCGCGCTCCGGGGACTGGAGCGGCGCGGCGGCCATCTGGCGCGAGCGGGCCGCCGCCGGCGGCGGTTGGCGGGATTACCTGGGACTGGCGGTGTCGTCCGAGCTTTCCGGGGACCTGCCGGCCGCGCGGGGATATTACGGCCGCGCTAAGGCCGCTTCCGCCGGGGACAAGGCCGCCTCCGGGGTGCGCTGGGGGGAGATCTACGGCGACCTGGACTACGCCTCTTCGCGGCCTCCCGAACGCGCCTGCGACGGCTCGTGGTTCGGCGTGAAGACCGCGCTGCTGCCTTTTTCCGACGAGACGAGCAGCGTGGACGGCCCGCCGCTGGTCAGGCAGCTGCTCTATGACCGGCTGAGGGAGGCCGGCTACGACCTGGTGCCGCTCGAAAGCACGGACGAGGTCCTCAGGGGCCGGGGCTTCAGCGACGGCGGCCAGCTGACTGCGGCCCGGCCGGAGCAGATAGCCGGCTGGCTGGGCGCCGGCCGCCTGATCTACTGCGACATCAGCGATTACGGCGAGATCATGGCCGGCGTCTACGACCGGCGCATGGTAGCCGGCACGGCCAGGATATGGGAGAAAGGGGCCGGCGAGATCTCCCTTTCGGAAAGCGTGATTAAGATAAGCGCGCAGAAAAACTTGCTCGGCGGCCTGGCCTCCCAGCTGGCCAAGGGGCTCGCGGAGCGGGCCCTTAACAAGCCGCTGGGCCCGGAGGCCGGCCTGTTCTCCAGGCAGCTCTCTTCCGACCTCCCCGCGCGGCCCGGCGGCGAGTATAAATAATCACCTACCTTTTTCGGCTTTTATATATTACAATCAGTTAGCGGGCAAGGCCGTAGCATGCGGTTTGCCCCTGTTGCGTTGCCGCCATGAAAAATAACTTTCTGCGCCTGCTGCCCCTTATCGCCTGGCTGGCCGCCCCGTCCCCGGCCTCCTGCGGCTGGGATAAGATACGTTATTCGGAAGCCCCTCTCGCCGTGGTCCGCGCGTCCACCGGGACCTTCGAGGTTTCCTACACCGTCGGGGACGCGTGCGCAAGCCCCGCCATGCTGGAGGCGGACCCGTCTTCGGTCTGGTCCGGCTATCTTTCCCTGGCGCCTGCGGACGCGCTGAACCAGGGGCTGGCCTCCTACTCCTCCACCTCCTCCGTCAGGTCCGACGGGGCCCTCTGGGGAATGACCCCCGGGGCCGGCCTGGAGCTGGCCTTCAGCGACGAAATATCCCCGGAGGTGTCCGACCCGCAGGTCAGCGCCACCCAGCTCTATGACAATGCCGGCGCGGTCAGCAACTCCAGCTGGCCGGTGACGCTGGCCTACTCCGGGCAGAAGCTAATAGTCATGCCGTCGGGCTCCTGGCCGAAGGGCAGCGTGTTCTCCGTGACCTTCTCCTCCGCCATCGTGGATATAAACGGCTCCCCGCTGTCTTCGGCGGCCACCGTCTATTTCTCGGTGATCATGGACCATACGGCCGACAACGTCGCTGCGGCCTTTTCGGACCGCCGGGTCCGGGTGGCGATACCGGCCAACGCCTACGCGCAGGACTTCTTCGTCTCGATGTCTACCGATCCCGGCACCCAGGCCGTCCGCGACGCCAACGGCAGGCTGGATTCACTGCCGGGCTCGCCCCGGTTCGTCAACACCGTCGGCGTGACCCCCTACGACCTGGCCGGCAGCACCGTGCAGCCTAACTCGGCCTGCGTTATAACGCTGCCTTATCCTGACTCCGACAACGACGGGCTGATAGACGGCTCGGCGGGCAGGCTCAGGGCGTCCTCGCTTTCCGTCTGGCGTCTGGAGGAGGGGAGCGGCGTCTGGGAGAGGCAGGGCGGCGCTTCCATCGATACGGCCGGGCATACGGTCTCCCAGCGGGTCACTCATTTCTCCAACTACGCGCTGATGGCCCTTCCCGACACCGAGGTCGGCTACGTCTACGCCTCCCCGGTGCCTTTCCGGCCCGGAGCCGGGGATACGGCCAGGTACGGCAGCTGGGCGGACGGCATCACCTTCAGGGGACTTCCGTCCGAAGGCAAGATCCGCATTTACACGGTGAGCGGCGTCCTGGTCAGGCAGCTGGAAGTGGCCCCCCCGACGGTGAACTGGGACGTGAAGAACTCGGACGGCCAGCGGGTGGCCAGCGGCGTCTATATCTGGGAAGTCACCTCGGGCAGGAACAGGAAGACGGGCAAGCTCGTGGTCATCAAATAAATGGAAAAGAACAAGTTCCTCGGAAGTCTGTTCGCGCTGCTGGCGCTCTCCTGCCTGGCCGCCGCGCCGCTTCTCGCCGGCGAGGGGACCGCGGGCGGGGATTTCCTGCGCATCGTCCAGAGCCCGAGGGCCGTGGGCATGGGGGAGGCCGGCGCCGGAGGCTACGGCGACCTGCTCGGCGCCCTTTCTCTCAACCCGGCCGGGCTCGCCCGCTCCGGCTACAAGGAGGCCGCCTTCACCTACAATTCCTGGATAGAGGGCATAGCCTCGCAGCAGGCCGCCTACGCGCAGCCGCTGGGCCCGGGCGTGATAGCCGGCTCGGTGATGGCGCTCAGCGTGCCGTCCATAGACGGCTACGACAACTCCGGAGCCTATACCGGCCAGGTGGAAGCGGGGAACCTGGCCGCCGGCGGCAGCTACGCGGCCAGGGTCTGGAGCCCGTGGGACGACGCCCGCTACGGGCTCTTCGCGGGGGCCACCCTGAAGTACGCCAGGGAGAGGCTGGGCGGGGCCTCGGCCGGCGCGCCGCTGGCGGACGCCGGCGTGCTGTGGATAGCCCGGGCCGGCGGCGGTACCGCTTCCCTGGGCCTCTCCGGACAGTCCCTCGGCGGCGGTTTCAAGTTCGACTCGGAGACCGACCCCGCTCCCTCTGTCTACAGGGCCGGGTTCTCG
>JAKAMO010000173.1 GCA_021812825.1 bacterium
TGCCCTTCGGTATGTCCATCAGCACCGGATGGGAGAAGCCGAGCGTCAGCGACACGCGGTTGCCCTCTACGGAGCCCTTGAAGCCCACGCCGCTGATCTCGAGCACCTTCTCGAACTCCTTGGTCACGCCGGCGACCATGTTGTTGATGCGGGCGCGGGTGGTGCCGAACAGGGCGGCCTTGTCGGCGGCGCCCTGGGCGACGCTGACGTTTATCACGCTGCCGGCGACGGCGGCGTTGATGCCCTCGGGCAGGTTGTAGTCCAGTTTGCCCAGCGGGCCTTCCACGTGGACGGTGCGGCCGTCGACGCGGGCCTTGACCTTGTCGGGCATCGTTATGGGTTTCTTTCCGATTCTGCTCATGGTTATACCTCTTATAGCTTGTCCGTTACCACACCTGGCACAGCACTTCGCCGCCGACCTTCTGCTTCTTGGCCTCGGCGTCCGTCAGCAGGCCCCTGGAAGTGGAGACTATCGTCACGCCGAAGGCGGCGCGCACGCGCGGCAGTTCCTCGTGGCCGCGGTAGACGCGCAGGCCCGGGCGGGACACGCGGCGCAGGCCGTTGATCACGGGCTGCTTGTCGTTGGTGTACTTCAGCGTGATGCGGATCACGCCGCGCCTGTCGATGGTCTTGTCCATCTTGGGGTCGAGCACCTTGAAGTTGGAGACGAAGCCCTCGTCCTTGAGCAGCTTCACCAGCCCGGCCTTGATGCCGGAGAAGGGCACGTCGACGCGCTCTTTCTTCTTGGCCGTGGCGTTCTTTATGGCCGCGAGCATGTTAGATATAGGGTCCATTGTTTCTCTCCTTCCTTGAATTCGTGCGTTACCAGCTGGACTTCTTCAGGCCGGGTATCAGGCCCTCGTGCGCCATCTTGCGCAGGCAGATCCTGCAGAGACCGAAGTCCCTGTAGTAGCCGCGCGGCCTGCCGCAGATCTGGCAGCGGTTGCGGAAGCGCGTAGAGAACTTCTGGGGTTTGCGCATCTTCGCCATCCAAGCGTATGTAGCCATTTCTTTCTCCTGTTCCCTTTAAAATTACTTCTTCGCCTCGGGCTTCTTGAACGGCATGCCCAGATACTCGAGCAGCGCCTTGCCCTTCGCGTTGTCGCCGGCCGTAGTCACGAACGTAATGTTCATGCCGCGCGCCTTCGGGGACTTCTCCATGTTGACCTCGGGGAAGATGTGGTGTTCCTTGAGGCCGATGTTCAGGTTGCCGCGCCCGTCGAAGAACCGCGTGTCGAAGCCCTGGAAGTCGCGGATGCGGGGCACCGACAGCGAGACGAAGCGGTCGAAGAACTCGTACATCCTCGCGCCGCGCAGCGTGACGCGCACGCCTATAGGCATGCCCTCGCGCAGCTTGAAGTTGGAGATGGACTTCTTGGCCTTGCGGACCTGGGGAGCCTGGCCGGAGATCAGCATCAGGTCCTCCTTGGCCAGGTCGAGGGCCTGGATGTTCTCCTTGGCCTCGCTGACGCCTATGTTGATGACGATCTTGGTCATCTTCGGGCAGGCCATCGGGGAGGTCAGGCTGAAATCCTTCATCAGGGCGGGCTGCACCTTCTCGCGGTACGCGTCCGCCAGGCGGATCTTGTAGCCCTTGGGTATCGGGGCCACGGCGCCCTTGGGCACCGCGGTGAGCTCCAGCTTTTGCTGCTGGTGCTCCTTCTTGCGGGGCTTCTGCTGTTCCTTCGTCGCTTCCTTGGGGGTTTCCTTCGCCATATGTTACCTCGTCAGATTATCGCTTCGCCGCACTTCTTGCAGGCGCGCAGCTTCTCGCCGCCCTGTACGGTCACCTTCACGCGGGCCGGCTTGCCGCAGTGCGGGCAGACCAGCTGAACGTTGGAGATGGACAGCGGGGCCTCGACCTTGTGGATGCCGCCGGGCTGGTCCTTCGTGGTCTTCTTGTGCTTGGAGACCACGTTGACTCCCATCACGACCACCTTGCGGTCGGAGGGGATGATCTCCTTGATCTCGCCCTTCTTGCCTTTGTCCCTGCCGGCTATGATTATGACCGTGTCTTTCTTCTTGAGTTTAAGCATAATATTCCGCCTTTCAGATAACTTCGGGAGCGAGCGAGACTATCTTCAGGAAGTTCTTCGCGCGCAGCTCGCGGGCCACCGGGCCGAACACGCGCGTGCCCTTGGGTTCGCCGTTGTCGTCTATCACGCAAACCGCGTTGTCGTCGAAACGGATGTAGGAGCCGTCGGGGCGGCGGGTTTCCTTGGAAACGCGCACGACCACGGCTTTCACCACGTCGCCTTTCTTTATGGCGGCGTGAGGGATCGCGTCGCGGACGGAAGCCACTATCGTGTCGCCGAGGAAGGCGTACTTGCGGTAGCTGCCGCCGTTCACGTGGAAGCACTGCAGCTTACGGGCGCCGGAATTATCGGCGACGTTGAGTATGGTTCTAAGCTGTATCATGGTATTCTCCCTTAGAACCGCCTTACCGGGCGGCCTTCTCCACTATGCGGACGACGCGCCAGCGCTTGAGCGTGGACAGCGGGCGGGTGCTGGCTATCTCCACCAGGTCTCCTGCCTTGGACTCGTTGGCCTCGTCGTGGGCGTAGAACTTGCGGTGGCGCCTGAGGGTCTTGTCGTAGACCGGATGGCTGATCGTGTGGTCCACGCTGATAACGCGGGTCTTGGCCATCTTGTCGGAGACGACCACTCCGCGCAGGACCTTCCTCTGGGCTCTCTTCTCGGTATTCTCGGTCATTTCTTCACCTCGGCCTTGGATTTGGCGATCGCGCGCTCGCGGAGATAGGTGTTTATCATCGCTATCTTGCGGCGGGCGTTGCGCAGCTGCACCGGGTTCTCTACCGGGGCGGTGGTGCGCTTGAACTTGATCTGGAAGATCTGCTTCTTGAGGTCGGCGGCCTGGGCGGAAAGCTCGGCGTCGCCCATGTTCCTCAGGTTTTCCTTGTCTTTTCTTTTCATAGGTCCGGGGGCTCCTTTAGTTCTCGCGGCTGACGAAGCGCGTCTTGATCGGCAGCTTGTGGCCGGCGCGGGTGAAAGCTTCCTTCGCGGTGACCAGGTCGAGACCTTCGACCTCGAACAGCATGCGGCCCGGCTTCACTACGGCCACCCAGTGGTCCGGCGCGCCCTTGCCCTTACCCATGCGGGTCTCGGCGGGGTGCTTCGTTATGGCCTTGTCCGGGAAGATGCGGACCCAGATCTTGCCCTTCTTGCGGAGGTAGCGCACGATGCAGACGCGGCAGGCCTCTATCTGGCGGGCGGTGATCCAGCGGGGCTCCAGCGCCTTCAGACCGTACTCGCCGAAGGCGAGGGAGAATCCGCGTTTCGCGGGGCCCTTTATGCGGGGCGCCGAGTGCGGCTTGCGGTACTTGACTCTCTTAGGCATCAACATAGTTATGCTCCTTGGCTAAAGCTATCAGGTGGACGGCTGCTCTCTGCGGGCGGCGGCAGCCTCGTCGAGAACGGGCGTCTCGGTCGGGTGCTCGGCCTCCAGCTTCATCAGCTGCTCGCGCAACTCGCGGGGCGTCTTCGCGAAGAACAGTTTCTTGAATATCCAGACCTTGATGCCGATCTTGCCCATCGAGGTGTGCGCCTCGGTTAGGCCGTAATCGATGTCGGCGGAGATGGTCTGCAGCGGCACGCGGCCCTTGCGGTACCACTCGCGGCGGGCGATCTCGGCGCCGCCGAGGCGGCCGGAGGCCATGACCTTGATGCCGAGGGCGCCGGAGGTCATCGTGCGCTCCATCGCGCGCTTGATAGCGCGCTTGAAGCTGATGCGCTTCTCCAGCTGCTGCGCTACGCTCTGGCCCACCAGGTGGGCGTCGAGCTCGGGGATCTTGATCTCGGAAACGTTGATGAAGACCTTGCGGCGGGTCAGGGCCTCGACGGACTTCTTCAGCGCCTCGATGTCGGCGCCCTTGCGGCCGATCACGACGCCCGGGCGGGCGGTGTGGATCGTCACCTTCAGGTACGCGCCGGCGCGCTCGATGTCGACAGTGCTGACGGAAGCCGTAGCGAAACGCTCGGACACCATGTGCCGGATCTCGAAATCCTCGCGGATCAGCTCGGGCATCTTCTTCGGGGAGAACCAGCGGGAACGCCAGTCCTGGATGTAGCCGAGCCTTAAGCCCCTGGGATGTATTTTCTGACCCATATTATTTGCGCTCCTTCGACTTCGTGTCCGAAACCACCACGCTGATGTGGCACATCTTGCGCTTGAACGGCATCGCGCGGCCCTGCGGGCCGGGCTGCACGCGGCGCAGGAACTTCATCGGTCCCTGGTCTGCGAAGCACTCGGTGACCCAGATCTGCCTGAGGTCGAGCTTTTTACCGAGCTTGACGGACAGGTTCGCGCCGGCGGACTTGATGGCCTTGCCCACGACGTCGGTGGCCCGCCTCGGGAGGGTGGCCAGGATATACTGCGCCTCGTAAAGGGACTTACCCCTTACCTGGTCGAGCAGCTGGGCTACCTTGCGGCGGCCGTAGCGCTGGTATTTAAGATGGCATTTGGCGTCCATAATATCTCTCCGTTAGTTGTCTTCAGGCCCTTAGGTGAGGGCGGTGGCTTCCTTGGTATGCGAGGCGCCGTGGCCCTTGAAGAGCCGCGGGAACGAGAACTCGCCCAACTTGTGGCCGACCATGCGCTCTGTGACATACACCGGCAGGAACTTGCGGCCGTTGTGCACCAGCAGCGTCTGCCCGACGAAGTCGGGGGTTATCGTGCAGGCGCGGGACCAGGTCTTGATCTGGGTCTTGGCGCCGCTCTGCGCGGCGGCCTGGACCTTCGCCAGGAGCTTCTGGTCCACGTAGGGGCCTTTT
>JAKAMO010000174.1 GCA_021812825.1 bacterium
CCTCTCTCCTTCGCGGCCGGGCGCTGCCGCGGGTTCCGCTGCCTGCCCGCCGGCAGCGAAGCTCCTCCATACCGTTCCCAGCGACTGTCCCATGCCGTACACGAAGACAAGCCCGACGCCGGTGAAAATCAAGTAGTTCAGCACGTGCGCGAAGGCGGCGAAGGCGAGAGCCGCCGCCTTCGGCACGCCCCATGAGGCCGCCGTCCCCGCCGTGGCGAACTCGAAATTCCCGAAATACCCGGGCACCCCCGGCGCTGAAACGGCCAGCGCCCCCGCGAAGAGCAGCACGACGGCCCTGCCAGGGTCGATAAGCGCGCCTAAATGGAAGGCCAGCCCTATCAGGTACAGGTTCAGCGCGTCCATCAGCCACTGCAGCGCAGCCAGCCCGCAGACCGCCGCGGCCGTTCCCGGGGACCGTAGGGCGGCGGCTCCGTCCGAAAGACCGGCCGCCGCAGAAGAGAGGCGGGGAAATCCCTCGGCGAAGGCGCGGAACAACCGGCTTTCCTTCAGGTTCCCGGAAAGAGCGAGCAGCGCCAGTCCCCCCGTCAGGGAGGCGGCCAGAAGCCAGGCCCACTTGCCTGCCGTCAGTACCGGCGGGGCCGCCCCGGAGGCGGCCGCCAGCAGGAACAGCAGGGCCAGAACGGCCGCGTCCATGGCGCGCTCTACCAGCATGGACGAGAACACCGTCGAGGCGGGCAGCCCGAAAATGGACGCGCCGTAGGCGGCCCTGACGGCCTCGCCCAGGCGCAGCGGCAGTATATTGCTCAGGGCAAGCGCCGCCGATTCCAGGCGGAAGGTGTCCCTGAGTCGTACCTTGCGCAGCGGGGAGAGCAGGAGTTTCCAGCGCAGGCTCCTGAAGAGCAGCTCCAGCAGGGTGACGATTATTACCGCAGGAATAACGGTCAGGTCGGCCGCGGAAAGGCTTTGCGCCACGCTACCCAGGTCCGCGCCGCGCAGCGCCATCCCCATAAGGACGACGGTAGCCGCGCCGCCCGAAAGCGGAAGGAGCAGCTTCCTCATGGGGCGTTCCTCCGGAAAAAACGCTGTTCCAGCATGGCCAGCACGATCGCCGCGGAATCTGCCAATGGCCTGAAATGAGAGGTGCGGTTCCGGTCCAAGTATACTGCGGGGATATCGAGCTCCAGCATCCTGGCGTCGCTCTTCATTACGGAGACCAGCGTGTGCAGCTCGGCCTCGTACCGGCCGCCTCCTGCGGCGCCGGCTCGCAGAGATTTCATGAGCAGCTCCCGGCTGAAACCCCTGAACCCGGACTGCGTGTCGGAGATGGCGTTGGGAAATAGCAGCGCTGCCAGCCAGTTGATGAAATTGTTGCCGATCCGGCTGCGCAGCGGGGCGTCCAGACTGAAAGCCCGGCAGCCGGATATGAAATGCGCGCCGTCCTGCCAGGCCCGCTTGAAGCGCGGGATGTCCTCCGGGTGGTGCTGGAGGTCACCGTCCATGGTTAGTATTAGGTCGAAGCAGGGGTCGGCGCCGATGGCCGCGGCGAAGCCGGCGGCAAGGGCGGCCCCCTTGCCGGAGTTGCGCGGGAGACGCAGCACATGCAGGCCGCGCCCGGCGGAAGCGGACTTAAGCGCCTCCAGCCGCTCCCCGGTCGAGTCCGTAGAGCCGTCGTCCACTGCTATCACAGTATCGGCCAGCGGAAGCGCCCGCCTGACGGCCTGTTCCGCCTGTTCTGCTATGTTGTAGCAGGGAACGACCACCGCCGTGCGCGGAGTTCCGCGTTCGGGCCCTGGGAGCCGGATCATCGAAAAGCCTGAATCGTCGAAGAAGGAAAGCTTTTTCCTGGCTTTGATGAAGACGCGGTCGCAGCCGGAGAAAAGAGAACGCGGGAACTTGAGGTAGCAGCCTTCCGCCCCGTAGAGCGGCTGCACTTCCACCCTCGAGTGCTCCTTCTTCCCGCTGAACTCTCTCAGCACAAGCTCCCCGCCCGGGCTGAGGCGGCCGAAATAGCAGTACCTGCAGCCATTGGCGTCCCCGGCGGTAATGTAGAGCGCTGCCGGGTTAAGGCGCACCGGGGAGAAGGCGGAACGCACCCAGAGGAGCACGTGTCCGCTGAATTCCAAAGAGAATTCGGGAGCGTAACCTGAGCGCGCGGAGACGAATCTCTCCTCCTGTCCGCAGAGCCGGTTCCAGCTGCCTGAGTTAAGTAAGAACTGCGTGCGGTACTCCTGCAGCAGGCGAAGCTTGCGTCCGCTGATGTCCGGTCCGGCGCAGGCCTCCGAGTCGGACCGGGCGAGGCGTGAGGCGCCGTGGTTGACATAGCGCAGCAGTTCCGGGGAGATCCCGGCGCGGGCCAGCGCGGACTCCGTAATGAGGGCCGCTGCGCTGTGATCGCGGTGCAGGTCCCTGGCCGAAGGGAATATGAGCGTGTCAGGGGCATAGGAGCGCAGGGTCTTTTGCAGCCTGTCAGCGAGATCGTTACCTGCCGCGAGCTGTTCGAAAAGCCCCGTGTCGCAGTATTCCCAGAATTCGTAATCGGTTATTCCGGTCAGTCCCATCACTTTCGCCGCCTCTTCCCTGCGCTCGCGGCCGTACAGCAGTTCGTCCTCCTCCGAGATGAAGAGCCTGCGTTTCAGGCGCATGTGGCCGAGAGTGTTGGCTTCGCCGTTGGTAAGGAAGATCACTTTTACCGAAGCCCCTCCGCGGAGCGCGCCGTCCAGCAGCGTGCCGGCGGCGAGGATCTCGTCGTCCGGGTGCGGGGCTATTACCAGTATTCGCCTGCGTTTCATGTCCCTTCCCCCGCGGCCCTGTCCCAGAGCAGCCTTACGGCCCGGCATCCCGCCGGGACCGAAACGCTGTGCCGCCCGGCGGCGAGGAACCGCTCCTTGCCTGCGGAGGAGGATTCGTCTATCTGGATGTCCCCGCCTCCCTGGCAGGAAACTTCGTAGCTGGCCGGTATGGCGATCTCAAATTCCGCCTTCCCCCCGGGTACGCCGACTATCTTGCCGGCGGCGTATAGGTCAGGGAATTGACCCCCGAGCGGCAGGTAGTTCTCATGGAAGAAGGCCAGGTCCACGGGGCTGAAGTGGTAGGGGAACCAGAGTAGCAGCAGCTTCGTCGCGGTGGACCGCATGCGCGCCGGTATCTCGTCCGGTATCTCCCCGGAGGCTATGCGCCTCATGGCCAGCAGCTCAAGGGCGTAATAGAAGGGCCTGCGCGCGAATACCGATTCCCCCTTCGCGTCCATGACGTATCCGTTCTCGCCGCCGAGGCCGAGGATCCGGTCTATATAGCTCTTCTGCAGAGAGTTGGCGCTCTTCAGTGCGCCGGTGTTGTAGAGTTGGAAGGCTAGTACGGCCAGGAAGAGAGCGGGCGGCGCCGCCCGCGCCTCAAGCCTTGGGAGGGCCCTGGCCGCCCGTACCAGCCCGGAGGCGGCGGAGAGGTAGAGCATCAGGCGCAACGGCAGTACCGTCTGGTGCTCCATGACCGGATACAGATAAAGGAGCAGCCCGAGAAAAAGGCCTGACGCAGCGTAGATGGAAAAACCATGTCCGGAGCTCTTCGAAAGCCGCTCCAGCAGGAAAAATATAACCGGGGCGGACGCCGCCGCTATTGACATCCGCACCGCGGATACGGCGAGCGGAGCCCCGCCAGAGTTGTAGGTAAGGGTGTAGTAGATGAGTTCCCTGAAAGCGTCCAGTTTCACGAAATAGGCGGCTATAAGCGCGGGGAATACAGCGAGCCCCGCCGCGAACCCGGCAGCGAACTTCAGGTCCAACCGGCCGCGCCTGAAAATGCGGAGCGCGCCTGCGGCGAGCAGCTGCGCCGGCAGCAGGAGAACGAGCGTCTTCAGCGAAACCATTGCGCCTGCCCCGTTGACCAGCCCGGCAAGAAAGCCCCGCCGCCAGCCGTCTTCTTCTCCGGTAAAGAACAGCAGACTGAGGAAGAAGAATAGCAGCCAGAGCGGCTCCGGCCTGGCTGCGAAAGCCATGAACGGGGAGGTAAGCCCGAGCAGGCAGGCCGCAGCGAGGGCTTCCTCCTGCCCAAGCCCGAAGACCTTCCGCGCCAGGCGGTAGGCGGCCGCCAGGGTGGAGACGAAGACCGGCAGCGAGAGGGCCCTCGCAAACGTCAGCCAGCCCGCCGAGGCAGGCGCCCCGATGAGCCAAAGAGCGCCCGCCGTCTGCAGGTGGTAGAGCGGGGCGTGGTTGTCGAAGACGTCCTTGTACTGCACAAGCCCGCGCGTCCAGCTCCAGACCACGTGCAGGTGCTGCAGTTCGTCGTTCTCGAACACGTTGTTGAACAGGCGCGCTATCAGGTAGGCCGCCAGCAGGAGAGGCGGCGCGATGGCGGTTACGGGCAGTCTTTTCTTCATGTCAAAACCTGATGTTCGCCTCCGCTCCCGCATAGCCGGGGCCGAATACCGGGGAGAGCCTGGCGGCGGCAAGTCCGGAGCCCTCCGCGGCTATCATCCTGCCGGCCGAGACGCCCAGCGCCGCCCCGAAGAAAACGTCCGACGCCCAGTGCTTGTCCGCGTAGACGCGCTGCAGGGCTACCAGTCCCGCCAATGTGTAGGCCGCCGCGCCCACGGCCAGGGTATTGGAATAGCAGTAGGCGTATACGGAGGCTACCGAGAAGGCGCTGACCGTGTGCCCGGAAGGGAAGGAAGCGTAGTCGGACTTAAGGCTGAACGTGCGGAACTTGCTTTTGCCGTCGTTCATGTAAGGCCTGGCGCGTCCCGCGGTCGCTTTTATGACGGTCCCGTCGGCGTTGGCTGCCAGGA
>JAKAMO010000175.1 GCA_021812825.1 bacterium
GCCGCTCCCGGAGAATACGGCGCCGACTTCGCCGTCGGAGAGGGCCAGAGCCTGGGCCTGCCGCTCGCCTACGGCGGCCCCTACCTGGGACTGTTCTCCTGCAAAAAGGAGCACGTCCGCCAGATGCCGGGCCGCATCTGCGGCCTGACCAAGGACAAGGACGGCAGGCGCGGCTTCGTGCTGACGCTGCAGGCCCGCGAGCAGCACATCCGCCGCGACAAGGCCGCTTCGAACATCTGCTCCAACGAGGCGCTCTGCGCGCTCTCCGCCACCATCTACTCGGCGCTTTACGGTCCCGAGGGACTGAAAGAGCTGGCCGAGGCCAACGCCGGCGCGGCGGCCTTCGCCGCCGAGCGCCTCTCGGCGGTCAAAGGCTGCTCGCTCAGGTTCAAGTCCCCCTTCTTCAACGAGTTCGTGCTGGCGGTGCCGGGCTCGGCCGCGGCGCTGCGCGAGAAGGTGCTGGCCGCGAAAGGCATCGATATCGGCCTGCCTCTCGCACCGCTCTACCCCGAGCTCGGAGAGACGCTGCTCGTTTGCGCCACCGAGACCAAGACAGGGGCCGACATCCTGAAGCTCGAAGCCGCCGTCAAGGAGGCCATATGATCTGCTCCGTGACCGACAACAGTCTCAGCATAGAGAGGTCCGACCCCGGCCGCCGCGGCCTGTTCTGCAAGAACCCGCTGCGCGCGAAGGGGAAGATCCCCGCCGGCCTGCGCCGGAAGACCGCGCCGAAGCTGCCCGAGCTTTCCGAGTTCGACGTCCTGCGCCATTATACGCGCCTGTCGCGCCTGAACTTCTCCGTCGATACGCACTTCTACCCGCTCGGTTCCTGCACGATGAAGTACAACCCTCGCTTTAACGAGGAGGCCGCCGGCCTGGAAGGCTTCGCCGCGCTGCATCCGCTCGCGCACGACAGCTGTTCGCAGGGGACCCTGGAGCTGCTGCACGACCTGGGCTCGCGCATGACGGAGCTCTGCGGCCTGGACGCCATAACGCTGCAGCCCGCCGCCGGCGCGCACAGCGAGTTCACCGGCCTGCTGCTGGCCAAGGCCTACTTCGAGGACAAAGGCCAGAAGGACAGGACCGAGATCATCGTGCCGGACTCCGCGCACGGCACCAACCCGGCCACCGCGTCGATGATGGGCTTCACCACCGTCAACATCGCCTCAAAGCCGGACGGCCGGCTGGACGTCGAGGAGCTGAAGAAGCACCTCGGGCCCAGGACCGCCGTGCTGATGCTGACCGTCCCCAACACTCTGGGCATCTTCGAGAGCAACATAGAGGCGATAGCCAAGGCCGTGCACGACGCCGGCGCGCTGCTCTACATGGACGGCGCCAACCTGAACGCGCTGATAGGAATGGTGAAGCCGGGCGACCTCGGCGTGGACATGATGCACCTCAACTTCCACAAGACCTTCTCCACGCCTCACGGCGGCGGCGGCCCCGGAGCGGGCGCCATAGTCTGCCGGAAGCACCTCGCCCCGTTCCTGCCCGTGCCGACCGTAAAAAAGGAGAACGGCGGGTACGTCTCCGACTTTGGCGACGGCCGCAGCATAGGCAAGGTGAAGGCCTTCTTCGGGAACACAGGGATACTGGTCCGGGCCTACGCGTACATGCTGGCCCACTCCGCGAAGGAGCTGGGCGGAATAGCCGAGGCCGCGATAATCAACGCCAACTACGTGGCGGCGAAGCTGAAGGACCTTTACCCGCCGTACTCGAAGGAGTACTGCATGCACGAGTGCGTGCTGACGCCCGGCAAGGACATGACCGACAAGGGGCTTAAGACGCTGGACGTGGCCAAGGGCCTGCTGGACCGCGGCTTCCACGCCCCCACGGTGTATTTCCCGCTGATAGTCCACGAGGCCATCATGATAGAGCCGACGGAGACCGAGTCCAAGGAGACGCTGGACGAGTTCGTCGCCGCGATGAGGGACATACACGCGCAGGGCGTCGCGGACCCGCAGACGCTGAAGGACGCGCCGGTGACGCAGCCGGTCAAGCGCCTCGACGAAGTGCAGGCCGCCCGCCAGCCGAACCTTCGCTGGTAGGATTTGCCCGGCACCGGAGGTGTCGGGGCGGCAAAACCGTCGCGGAGGGCCGAGCTTGCGTAAGCGCGAGGCCCGAGTGCCGAGGCGCGCGCACGGTGTGCGCGACGCCGTGTTTTGCGACACGACACCTGCGGGGCCGGAATAGCGAACATTGAAGTGTTATGGAAAAGGGACTGATAATAGAGACGCAGCCGCTGGACGTCTACGAGCAGATGGCGGCCGACGAGGCCCTCTGCGAGGCGCTGCCCGCTAAATACGTCCTGCGCTTCTTCAACTGGAAGGACCGCGGCATAACCTTCGGCTACTCGCAGCGCCGCAGGGCCGTAGGAGAGGCCGTGGCCGCGGCCGGCAGCGACATAACCTCCATAGTCCGCAGGCCCACCGGCGGCGGCATAGTATTCCACGAGACCGATCTGACCTTCTCGTTCATCTTCCACTCCCCCGGAGTCTACTTCGAGCCCGGCAAGGTCTACGACCGCCTGCACAGCGCGATAACCGCGGAATACGCCCGCCGCGGGGCGGGCTTCGGGCTGCTGAGCGAGAAGACGCAAGACTATGCCGTAAACGACCCGGTCATGGACTGCTTCTCAAAACCGGTGAATATGGATATTTTGTATAATGGTAAAAAGGTACTGGGAGGAGCCCTGCGCAAGCTGGGCGATTACATGCTCTATCAGGCTTCCTTCCAGGCCCCGGACGCCAGGGCCGACTCGGGTCCGCACCGGAACGCCGTGATAAGCGCTTTGGGCGGGGAATTCGGCCTGCAGTGGGAGACCGCCGCAATGCCGGACCAGGCCCGCAGCAGGACCGCGGAGCTGGCGGCGTCCAAATACGCCACGCGCGAGTGGAACGAGCGGATCTAGGCCGTCCGATACGGCACAGGCATAGCCCAGGAGGACAAACTCATGATAGCTTTCGTGCTTTGCAAACTGGTGGCAGGCCTCGAACAGAAGGCCGTGCAGCAGATCAAGAGCATCCGCGGCGTCAAGGACGTCTATATGACCTTCGGCGGCTGGGACGCCATCCTGGTGGCCGAGTCCGACACGATCGACAAGCTCAGCGGACTGATAGTCCGCGAAGTGCGCGGCATACACGGCGTGCAGACCACCGAGACCCTGGTCACCACCAACATCTAGCCGCGCGGGGAGCATCGAGGTAATTAATGGACAACAATCCCGCTTTCGGCCGGCCTGCCGATAAACTGGTGCTGATCGTCGACGACGACGACTCGGTCCGGGAGCTTATCGAGTTCATAGTCAAGAAGGAAGGCTTCCGCATAGAGAAAGCGGCGGACGGAGAGGAGGCCCTCTCCAAGGCCAAGGCGGTCAACCCGGACATCATCCTGCTCGACCTGATGCTCCCCAAGTTCGGCGGCTTCGAGATCCTGCGCGAACTGCAGGCCGACGAGACCGGCAGCATACCGATAGTCATAATCACCGGCCGCTACACGGACCGCTCCACTTCCGACATGATACGCCAGGAGCCCAACGTCAGGGAATTCATAGAGAAGCCCGTGAAGCCGCAGATACTCATCTCGCTGCTCCACAAGATCCTCAAGACACAGCCCCAGCTCAGGAGGTAGGCGTGCCAGCGCGCAGCCGCGCCCTCAGATACACGGCCTGGACCGCGCTCGCGGTCCTGGCCTTTTTTCTGCTGGCCGCGGCCGACCTGGCGCTGCGCTCCCGCTCCGCCATGAAGCGGGGCGACAAGTTCTATTACTGGCTGACCCGCCCCGACGACAAGAAGGCGTATTTCGACGGTTTGTACAAATCGCGGGCCGAGAAGATAACCCGCGACGCCGAAGCCGGCAGGCTGTCAGCGGCCGAGACCGCGAGGCAGACAGAGCTGGCCGCCGCGGAACGCGATTTCCGTCTCCAAGAGAGCTCAGCCAAACAGGCCTATATCTGGTACAGGACCGCGGCCGAGGATTTCCGTTCCCCCCTTAACCCCTGGGCCGCGGAAGCCTCGGCCAAAGCGGACTCCGCCCTGGCCGCCTGGAAAGAGGAACTGAAGCGCCGAGGCGTCACCGCCGAGGACTGGATGCTCCGTTGACCATGCGCTTCCTGAAGCCCGCCATCGGCATAGCGCTGGCCCCGGCCGCCCTCGCCGGGGCCTGGGCCACCGGCGCGGTGCTGGCGCCGGCGCTGGGCAGGTTCTCCGTGACCCTCCCTCTGCTGGCCGGCGCGCTGCTCTGCCTGGCCTTCCACTGGACCGGCCGCGGCAAGAGCCTGTACGTCGCCGCGCACGAGCTGACCCACGCCCTGGCCGCCGTATTCAGCGGCGTCAGGGTGCGCAAGATCTCCGTCAGGAAGAACAGCGGCTACGTCCTCACCGACTCCAGCAACGCCTTCATCTCTCTTGCCCCCTATTTCGTGCCGTTCTATACGCTGGCCGTGTCGGCCGCCTACTGGGCCGCCGGCCGCCTCTGGGACGTCTCCCAACTGCGTCCGTGGTTCCTGGCCGCCGCAGGCTTCACGCTGGCGTTCCACCTGCTTCATACCGCAGATATCCTGGCCGGCCCGGTACAGAGCGACCTCCGGAACGCCGGCGGGCCGCTATTCTCGATGCCGCTGCTGCTGCTGCTCAACTGCCTGGGCCTCGCGGCCGCGCTGAAGCTGCTCTTCCCCGGCCTCCTGAGCCTCAAGCCTTACGCCAGGCACGTCCTGCCGGCGCAAGGCTA
>JAKAMO010000176.1 GCA_021812825.1 bacterium
TCCGCCATAGTGTTCGGGGACCAGGCCAAATCCAGTAACAAGCTTATAGCCGACCTCCTTGAGGCTGGCGCCGACGACTTCGTCTACAAGAACATAGACGAGCGCATCCTTGTAGCGAAACTGAAGGCCCATATAAGGAGACTTATGCCGGCGATATCGGAAAGGTCAGCCCGAGCCACTTCGAGCTGCGGGGCGATAGAGGTCGACCGCCTGAGACACTCCGTGAAGGTACAGGCGGCCAAAGGCAGGCGCACCGAAATACTGAACCTCACCCAGCGCGAGCTGGACATACTCACGTTCCTTATCGATCACGAGAAGCAGGTGGTCTCGCGAGAGACGATGCTGGAGAGGATCTGGGGAGAGGGAGCTGTAGACGTCTATTCGGAATGCGTGGACAAGCACATAGAGTCCCTGCGGCGCAAACTCGGGCTTTGCGGGAAAAAGATACGCACGGTATACGGCGCCGGCTACATGTTCAACGGAGAGAGCCCCGTCAAATGAAGAATCCCGTTCTCCGCATACTCTCCATAGATGACGACCCGTCGTGCCAGCGGGTAGTGGCGCAGTACATGACGATAGTCGGGGGGCACATGGTCGAGACCGCCCTCAACGGTTCCGAGGGATTAAAGAAGGCCGCGGACATAAAACCCGATGTCATACTGCTGGACATGGCGATGCCGGACATGAGCGGCGCGGAGGTGCTGGAATCGCTCCATTCCGACCCCGCCACCAGGCATATCCCGGTGGTCATACTTACAGGCTCGGAGCTGATGGACTCCGGTTCCGCGCTTTACAAGAACACGAACCTGAAGCATATAGCGCACAAGCCGGCGATATTCGAGGACCTGCTGAGGAAGATAGAGACGCTCCTCTTACATGCCCCCGGCGCGTCGGATACCGGCCCGCGCCCAGATCTGACCGACTGGAAAAAATACTAGGATGATCCCCGTATGCGCATACTGATAGCCGAGGACGACGATAACTTCAGGTCGCTGATAACCGAAGTGGTCAGCCAGGCTGGACACGAGGCCGCGGCGGAACCCAACGGCCGTCTGGCCTGGGAAAGACTGCTGCGCGAAGGCGCCGACATGCTGATCACCGACATCAACATGCCGGAACTGGACGGCTTCGGCCTGCTCCGGAACGTCAGGGGAAGCGACGAATACGGGAAGATCCCTGTGCTGATGCTGACCATCAGGGAACTGGCGGAGGACCAGGTGGCCGGCTACGACACCGGCGCCGACGATTATCTGACAAAGCCTTTCGCCAACGAAGTGCTGCTGGCGCGGATAAAGGTCCTGGAGCGGAGGATACGCCGGGCCGCTCCCCGCAAAGATGGACCGGCGGCTTAAGATACTCTCCAGCGACGACGACGAGGGGATACGCGCGTTCCTCTTCAGTCTTCTCGCGGAACAGGGCCACGAAGTGGAGTTCGCCAGGGACAGCGACGAGGTGTTCAAGAACCTCGGCCGCTCCAGGTACGATCTGCTCATACTGGACGTGAACACGCCGGGACTCAACGGCTACAAGGTGGCCGAAAAGATCACGTCCAACATAGTGAACCGGCCCAAGATCCTGATCTTCACGGCCAGGGACATAGAGGAGGAGAACTTCCAGTTCGTCGTGAGCGGGGCTGACGCGGTACTCCGGAAAGGAGCCTCCTGCGAGCGGATCCTGGAGGAGATAGAGAGGATGTTCCCAACACAACCCGCTCCGCCTGACCCGGCGCAGCCCCCGGCCGCTCCAGAAGAGAAAAAGCGGAAGAAGATCAACGAAGACCTGGAGTTCTGCCTGTCCAGGCTTACGCAGGTGGAGGACGGCATAGCCGCGAAGAACATGCGCTACGAGGAGTTCATCCGCGACCTCCTGCGGGAGAAGCAGCGCACCGAGAGGAACTACCTGGAGTTCAAGCGCATCGAAGCCGAAGTGCTGAGAATGAAGAGTTGGGGATACGCGCTTGCCACGGTGGCGATACTAGCGCTGATAAAGGCCCTGTTCTAGCGCCGCGGAAGCGGCGCCATACCCGGAATGAAAAAAGCCCTGGTGGTGGACGACAGCATCAATTTCAGCACGCTTCTCCAGTGCGCGCTCGAGGACGACTTCGAGGTGTATGCGGCCGCGGACGGCGCAGAAGGGCTCCGGATGGCTTCGGAACTGCGGCCGGACATAATCTTAATGGACGTGATGATGCCGAACATGTCCGGGATAGAGATGGCCCGCGCGCTCACCGCAGAAGAAGAGACCCGCAGTATCCCCGTTATCGTGCTCACGGGAAGCCATCTCGACAAGGGCGTGCCCGAACTGTTCAAACTTGAGCGCAACGTCCGCCGCTTCCTGAGCAAGACGACGCCCGTGCTGGACATACTCGGGGCGGTAAAGGAAGTGCTCGATGGCCGATAGCGCAAGGAAGAAGATACTGATAGTGGACGACAATGTCCAGTTCATCGAGCTGATGAAAGGGCTCTTCTCGGATGAGTTCCATATAGAGACCGCCTGCAACGGTTTCGAGGGCCTCGGAAAGGCGATAACGTTCTCCCCTGAACTGATAATGCTCGACGTGAACATGCCCGGCATAACCGGCATAGAGTTCGCCCGCCGGCTATCCTCCCGCTCCGAAACGGCGGGGATCCCGATAATCGTGATAACCGCCAGCGACTACAACAGCCTTACGCAGAGCCTGCTGCAGAACGAGCACAACGTAAAGATCTTCATGACCAAGCTCTCCCCGCTGGAGACCATACGGGAAAAAGTAATGTCGGTCATAAAGAAGGGCTAGAGCATTCCGGCGCACCGTGGAGTATGCTGCATGGCTCAGCGCGGAAGCCGGCTTTAAAGCCCTGCAGGACGAGAACCGGGAGCTCAAGGCCGCCATCAGGAAACTCGCCTCTGCCAGAAAGACGGGAACTCTGTCCCGAGAGAGAACACCTCCGGCCTGACCGGCCAAGATCAAAGGGAACGTGATGACGCCAGAGCCTCCCGCGGACCGGGAGGCTCGCCTCTCGCGGGACCGCCGTCAGGCCGCTAAAAATTTTATATACTTACACGGGACAGGGGCAGAGCGGAGGAAACGATGGAGACGATACTTACGGTTTGCGCGATAGTGGTCACGATAGCCTTCGTGGCGCTGGTGGTACAGGCGATACTGACGCTGCAGCAGGTGCGGCACACGGCCAGGGCCGTGGAGTATCTGGCACTGAACGCCGACGGCAAGCTGACGGCGATGGACCCGATGATAAACGCCGTCAAGAACGTCTCCAGCGCTGTCAGCAACGGCTGGTTCAAGGTCGCCCAGACCGTCTACGGCCTGTTCTCCAGGGACTGACATGGCCGCCTTCAGCTTCTTGCACACCTTCTACGACGAGGCCATCCTCTCCAAGCTGAGGTTCCTGAAGGGCATCAGCCTCTTCGAGGGCATCAGCAAGCGCAACCTGATACACGTGCTGGAAAGCCTTCAGGAGCGTACCTACCTGAAAGGCGAGACGATCTTCGCGCAGGGCGACATAGGCCGCGCGCTGTTCATCGTCTTCTCCGGCAAGATAGCGCTGGCCCGCCTGGACCCGGTCACGCAGAAGACCGAGACCATCGCCACGGTCAACCCCGGCGAGTTCTTCGGCGAGATGGCGCTGCTAGAGGAAATGCCCCGCACCGCCACCGCGATCGCCGCCGAGGAGACCAAGGTCTTCATGCTGTTCAAGATCAAGCTGGACTCGCTGCTGTTCGCGCGCCCGAAGATAGGGGTCTACATCGCGGCCCAGCTGGCCAAGATACTTTCCGCGCGCCTGCGCGCGCTGCTGGAGAAGCCGTCGGAGAACTGACGCATGGCCGACGCCCCCGCGAAGCGCTACTCGCAGTTCATCCTGCCGGCCTTCATGGCCGCGGCGGTGATCTACTTCATAGTCCTGGCCAAGGGCGCGATCTTCCCTTTCATCCTGAGCGCCGCCCTCGCCTACGTGATAAGCCCGATGATCCGCTACTTCGAGGTGCGCGGCATAAAGCGCATCTACGCGGTGGCGGGCCTTTACCTCAGCGCCGGGGCGCTGCTGTTCATCGTCATCTATCTGCTGTTCCACTTCCTGTCGTTCGAGCTGGAATCGCTGCAGCAGTCCTGGCCGGCGTACATGGAGCGTTTCCAGAATTACGTGACCGGCCTGAACGGCAGGATAGTACATAACTACCCCGTCCTGGCCTCGCTCAGGCTGGACCAGAAACTGGACCACCTGATAGGTCTGGTGCCGCAACTGCTGCTGTCCCTGTTCCCGGCGCTGACGCTGCTCTTCATAGTGCCGTTCATCACTTTCTTCATGCTGCTCGGCGGCGCGGCCATCATCGACTATATCCTAGACCACATCCCGGCGCGGCACTCTGAGCTGGTGCTGCATATAGCCTCGCGTATAGACGGCTCGCTGGGCAATTACCTGCGCGGCATCCTCAGCGAGGCCTTCGTGATCTTCCTGATAGCCTTCACCGGCCTGCTGCTGATGGACCTGAACTATTCCGCGGTCATCGCGATACTGATAGGAGTATCCAGCCTGATCCCGTACCTCGGCGCCATCGTCGGAGCGGTGCTCTCCTCGATAGTGGCCTATCTCCAGTTCGGTTCCTTCATCTCCATCGTCAAGGTGCTGGCCTTCTTCACCGGCGTGCGCTTCTTCGACGACTGGTTCCTGCAGCCGTACATCATGAAGAAAGCGGTGGAGCTGAACCCT
>JAKAMO010000177.1 GCA_021812825.1 bacterium
TCCGAGAACGCCACGCTAGGCTTCGTCATCAAGGGCATACGCCTGGAGAAGACGCTGTCCTCGTCGATGGACGTGGGCATAGTGCTGCAGAGCGTGGGCCAGGGAGCGTCCTCCAACACGGTTTCCGCGCCGCAGTTCGCCGACGCGGCCGCGCGCCTGCCGCACGCCGACGGCACCCCCTACGTGCGCAACGCCTACGTGAAGATCTACAAGTTCGTAAAGCCCAACGTCACCGCGACGTTCGGCCGCCAGGACTTCACGCTGGGCCAGGGCATAACCCTTTCCGGCGACGACCTGGGCCTGCCCGGCGGCCTCCTCGAGGCGGAGAACTTCTTCCGCCGGATAAAGGCGGACGTGTTCGCGTTCAGGCCCTTTACGGCCGGCCGCTACTTCACGATCCTCGGCGGGGCGGCTTACTATCCTTCCGCCGAGGGCCTGTGGCAGGTATACCACTTCTGGGAGAAGGACGGCGGCGCGGGCCAGGACATCCTCTTCAACTCCGTTTCCAGGACTAAGAAGTTCACCGGCATACGCTACTTCCTTACGCAGAGCCAGCTCACTTTCGACGGGGAAGCCGTCATCCAGCGAGGCACGGCCAAGCTCGCGGGCGGCGGCTCGGGGAAATACGAGGCCCACGCCTTCATGCTGAAAGGCGCCTGGAACCAGGACGTCGCCTTCTTCGGCCCTTCCAGGCTCCGCCTGGCCTACGGGCGCTCCTCCGGCAATCCCGGCACGGGCTCCAATACGGACAAGGCCTTCTTCCCTTCCTTCGGCCGCAAGTTCAGCGGCCTGGAGCGCAGCGGCTACGGGGCCATAGCCGGCGCGAGCCTCTACGACATGGCCAAGACCTCTTCCACGCTCAACGGCCTGCCCTACGGCGTCTCCGGCATCAATATCATCAACATAGGCGCGGACCTGCCGTACAAGAAGCTGACGCTTTCCGCCGACCTGTACAAATTCCGGGCTTCGAAGAACGCCGCCGACGGCTCGCTGCAGATAGCCAGCGAATGGGACCTGAAAGCCGCCTACCCGATGGGCGAGAACCTGCGCCTGACGGCCCTGTACGCGGTCCTGACGCCGCTCGGCCTGTACCCGGACGCCAAGACCTCCAAGCTGGTCTACGGGGCGGTCTCGGCCAAATTCTGAAGACTTAAAAAAAGCATACGTACGCCACGCGCGAAGCCGGCCGGCAAGGCCGGCTTTTTCATGTCCCGGGGGGACCAGACGGAGCCCTGGCCCGTGTTCGGGCCAATCGCCAGTGCCGCCGGGGCCCATCGGGACGGAAAGGAGGGGGGGCGGACAGAGGGGGGAGGGAGATCCGGACGGATAACGCGGCGGCGGCATGAAAGTGGGGGGAAGAACCCGCCCCTCCCCTCCTTCCCCCCGCCAGGACCGGCCCGAATGGCGCTATATCCCATAACGGCCCCATAGCCGACCCCCGGGAGCCGAAAGTTCAGGACCCGAGAACAGGACTGGGCTCCGTCTACATGTTATCAACATTTGTTGACATATGATTGACATATGTGTGGCATATATTGACATATATTAATTCATATGTTAGTCTATTGACATATAGACACAGGGCCTGGCGCCCCACCCCCCAAAAAAAACAGACAGGGACCGACCCCCATGAACTATAAACTGCGCATCAAGCACCCCTCGGGAGCGGAATTCGAAGCGGAAGGCCCGGCGGACTTCATCCGGAGCGAAAAAGAAGGCTTCCTGGGCCGGATAGCCGCTTTCCCGAAAGCGGCGGAAGGCGGGATACCGGCCCCGGCCAAGCCCCAGGGAGCCGGGACACCGGACTGGGGCTCGCTGACCGCGGAACTCAAGGGCCTCCTTATATTAAAGGAAAAGCACCCGGGGCTGAAGGCGCAGGAGACGGCGCTGCTGCTGCTGGCGGCCGGATCCGGCCTGCGCGGCACCAGGGAAATCAGCGCCATATCCCTGTCAAAGGCCATAAAGGCCTCCGGCTACGCCCCGGAAAGGCTGGACAGAACGCTCGCCAGGGCCCTCCGGGACAGGCTGATAACGGCCTCCGGGAGCAAGCGCAACCGGACCTACCGGATAACCGACCGCGGCCTGGAGATAGCCTGGCTGGAAGCCAGAAAGCTCGCGCAGGAGCGCTGAGCGAGAAACAACGGCAGCCCGCAATACCGACCCGAAGGCGGCGAACCGCCCGCCAAAGACCCCGAATACACGGCAGAACACGGGAAAACAAGGCCGGGACAGCCCCGCACGCACCCCCGGGATACAACTCACGATAATATATATTATGTTAACCAATCAATCTCCTCTGTTTTGCCCCGCCAACCAACAACCAGACTTAGCATTTTCAATATTATGCTTATTTTGTATAGATAATTTTTAGATATACAATACCATTTATAGATTTTCATAATTAGCAGCCCAGAGACGCCATTGCCGCAGTCCCCGACCCGGCCCGGGAGTTCTGAAATCACGAATTTTTGTCTGATTTTGAAAAACGCGTTTTTGGAAAAGGGGCTGATTTTCTAAAAATCGCCTCTTCTCTAAAATACCATGAAGAGCCCAGGACAGCCCTGCACCCGGATCCGTAAAAAGTTGCCAACTTTTGAGATACCCTCAGACGGGCCGTATCGGGCCCGGGCACCAGGGGGCATATGGGGATGCCTGTGCACCCCCTGAGGCCCCCTCCCCCAAAATACCAGCAAGCCGGGCCTGAAAATTCCCCCAAGAACAACCTGATTTTCAGCTGCCCTGGAAATACCAGGAAGCGCAGGATGGACAAAACAGCCCGAAAATGGCGGGGAAATGGGAGCTCCGCAAAATACCAAGAAGCGGCTCCGGCCAGGTTCCGGGCGGCCGACAGGCCTGGAACGGGGGCCGCCAAAATACCACGAGGAGAGAAAAACCGGCCGATATAACGCGGACACCCCGGAGCCGGCGGCCTCCTGGTGGGCGGGAACGGGGAAATAACTGAACCCGCAGGCTAAAAGAACACAATGGCCGGCTATCGGCGCGGATTTCAAGGGAAAAGAGGGGAAAGTATGGCCGATAAATTCGGCGGAAGTCCGGCAAAGACTCCCTTCCCCCCTCCTGGACAGGGGAAAAAGAGACTTCCGGGCCGGAATACCGGGCCGGCGCGCTCTTTTTTACCGGAAGGTGCGCAGTATCGCGGGGATAATGGCCAGGTAACCGGCCAGGATAAGCAGCGGGGAGATCACCGCCCAGGCGTTCCGCCCGTACGGGTCGACTTTATGAAGGAGGGAATAGCCGCCTACGATGAGGACCGCGGCCAGCAGCCAGGGCCAGAGAAGCTTTTTCCCCCCTTCCTCTAGCGCGGGAACCGCGGCAGGCGCCGGAAAAGCGGCGCGCGCGGGCTGTTCAGCCTGCGCGCGCTTTGCTTTGGCCTTGTTCTTAGCCATCGGCTCCGTTTAGGGCCGCGCCGGGAGGCGCTCCCCGCTATTTCTGGGCCAGCCTGGCCTTCAGCCGCTGGACGGTGAAGTCCAGCATGCTCTTGTTGGCCGGGTCCGTCTCGGTATTATAAAGCTCCTGCACGAACTGCAGGCTGCGGGCGTCGCCTACCGCGGCTATGATGTTCATCGACTGGCTCCGGATGCTGAGCTCCGGCGACTTTATGAATTCATAGGCGGTCATCAGCCCGTCGGGCATTCCCATTTTGGAGAGCGCGAGCGCGGCTTCCACCCGGACAGCCGGCTGCTCGGCCTTGTCCAGCAGCTTGACCAGCTGAGGGGCGGCCGGGGCGTAGCCGATGTTGCCTACGGCCTTGATGGCCTCTATCCTTACGAACTGGTCCTGGTCCGCCAGCTGCGCGGCTATCGGCTCGCCGGCGGCCTTGGACTGCATCTGCCCCAGCGCGGCGATGGCGCCGCGGCGCATGCTCTTGTCCTCGGAGGAGAGCATGCCTATGATCTCCTTCTCGGCGGGCGCGTAGCGTATCACGCCCAGCGTGTGCAGGGCCGCGTAGCGGACCGGCTGAGCAGGGTCCTTCAGCGCCTTTATGAGCGCCGGCCCGGTGTTCTGGTCCATGATATAGGAAAGAGAGATGGCCGCCTGCTGGCGCACGGACGCCTCGGCGTCCTTGGCGAGGAGGTCGGCCAGCGCCGGCGCGGCTTCCCTGCTGGTCATCAGGCCCAGGGAATCGGCCGCGGACTGCCTGACCAGCGGGGACTGGTCCGAAAGCGCCTTGATCAGCGCCGGGACGGCCTTCTGGTCGCGCAGCTGGCCCAGCTTTTCGGCGGCCTGGCGGCGGGCGGCGGCGTCGTTGGATCTGAGGTCCGTCATCGCGGAATCGAAGGGGTCGGGCGGCGCCGCCTGCTTGGCCGGCGGGGCGGAAGGCTTGGGCGGCTCGGCGGCGGCCGGCTTCGCCTGCTCGGCGGCGGGCTTGGCGGCCTTTTTCTTCGCGGCGGGCGCGGCCTTCTTGACCGGCGTTTTTTCCGAAGTCTGCCTGGACGGAACCTGGGCCTGCAGCAGGCCGGGCGCCGCGAACAAGAGTATCAGCAGGGACATCTTATTCATGTTCTTCATATCCTTGAATTCTAGCATAAAAAACCTCCCGCGGGACCCGTCCGGCCGCGGGCCTAGAACAGCGGCCCCAGGTAGAAATAGAATATCCTGCCGCCGTCGGACGTGCGCACCGCGTAGTCGAAGCTCAGCACCATCTGGAAGGCCTGCAGGATGAAGGTGTGCACGTTGAC
>JAKAMO010000041.1 GCA_021812825.1 bacterium
GCGCCGGCCCCCGGGCTGGCTCACGACGGAATATGACGGCCGGTCGCTAGATGCGGGGCGCGTCCACTATCAGCTCGAGCATGTTCTCCGAGCGCGTGTCGCGGGGATTGATCTTGAGGGCTTCCCGGAAGGCGTGGGCGGCTTCCTTGTGCTTGTACAGGCCGAAATAAGCCTGCCCCAGCTTGTACCAGGCGGTGGCGGAGGAGGAAGAACCCTTCAGCAGCTTCTCGAGCACCTCGGCCGCCTCTCCGAAACGGCCGTTCTGCAGGTAGTCCTCGGCCATGTGGTAGAAGACGATGCGGGTCTCCGGACTGTGCTCCTGCACCTTCCTGAAATGGCCAAGGGACTTATCGGAATCCCCCTTGTGATAATACGCGAAACCCAGGTAGTAATGCGCCATGGCCAGCCCCGAATTCAGCTTAACGGCGGCCTTCAGCTCCTTGATAGCCTCGTCGAGCATCGCCAGGCGGTAGTAGGCTATGCCTATGCGCATGTGCACTATCGGCAGGCTTGGCTTTATCTTCAGGGCCCTGCGGTATATCTCTATGGACTGCTCGACCAGGCCTTCGCTGAAGTAAAGGTTGGCCAGATTGTCCCAGGCCCAGAAGTTGCGCGGGTTGAGCTTAAGGCGCTTGAGGATCGGGCCCGCCATCGCGCGGAACTTCCTGTTCCCGGCGGGTATATGCGAGATCATCTTGTCGCTGAATTCGGGGAATGAGGTCACTTTTTTCTCCTGGGGGCCGGCTTGGACTGCCTTTCCCGGAATATGTTAAACTAGCGTTGAGTCTGGCGGCGGCGGGATAAAGAATCCGGGATATCTAAGGACTTACAGTGCTGGCCCCGCGCGTTCTCCCCGGCAGCTTCAGGCAAGTTATTATTCAATATCGCAAGGTCAAAGTCAATCGGCTGGGCGGGGGGCCCGGAAGGCTGGCTCCGATACTCAGGAGATAAAATGGCTAAGAACCTCAACAGCTTCAGTTCCCGGGGCACGCTGAGCTCCGGAGGCAAGGATTACGATATCTTCCGCCTCGGCGCGCTGGCCGGCAAGTACCCGGTGGAGCGCCTGCCCTACTCGCTGCGCATCTTCCTCGAGAACCTGCTGCGCAACGAGGACGGCCGCTTCGTGGGCAGGAAAGAGGTGGAGGGCGCGGCCAACTGGACGAAGACCCGCAGGGCCGGCGCCGAGTCCTCCTACATGCCGGCCCGCGTGCTGATGCAGGACTTCACCGGCGTGCCCGCCGTGGTGGACCTGGCCGTCATGCGCGACGCCGTCAAGAAGCTCGGCGGCGACCCGGCCAAGATCAACCCGCTGATACCCGTGAACCTGGTCATCGACCACTCGGTGCAGGTGGACAGCTACGGCAAGCCGGATTCCTTCGACTTCAACACCAGAAAGGAGTACGAGCGAAACCGCGAGCGCTATCTGTTCCTGAAATGGGGCCAGAAGGCGTTCTCCAATTTCTCCGTGGTCCCGCCGGAGACCGGTATCATACACCAGGTCAACCTGGAGCACCTCGCCAAGGTCGTCTACACCCGCGAGGAGGGCGGCCGCACCCTGGCCTACCCCGACACGCTGGTCGGCACGGACTCCCACACCACGATGACCAACGGCCTCGGCGTGATGAGCTGGGGCGTCGGCGGCATCGAGGCCGAGGCCTGCATGCTGGGCCAGCCGCTCGCGATGGTGGTGCCCGACGTCATAGGCTTCAGGCTCTCCGGCCGCGCCGCCGAGGGCGTCACCGCCACCGACGTGGTCCTGACCGTCACGCAGATGCTGCGCAAGAAGGGCGTCGTGGAGAAATTCGTGGAGTTCTTCGGCCCCGGCATCGGCTCCCTCTCGGTGGCCGACCGCGCGCTGATAGCCAACATGTCGCCCGAATACGGCGCCACCATAGGCTTCTTCCCCGTAGATTCCAAGACGCTCGACTATATGGCGATGACCGGCCGCCCCGAGCAGCTGATCCGCCTGACCGAGGATTACTGCAAGGAGCAGGGACTGTTCCGCACCGACGGCAGCCCGGACCCGGAGTTCACCGACACGCTGGAGCTGGACCTCGCGACCGTGAAGCCGTCGCTCGCCGGCCCCCGCCGCCCGCAGGACAGGGTCACGCTGGCCGATTCCAAGGCCGAGTGGGGCAAGGCCCTGCCCACCTTCCTCGAGAAGGACAAGAATTCCGACCCTGCGGCCAGGGCCGCGGTGGAGGTTAACGGGAAGAAGGCCGAGCTCACCCACGGCAGCGTGGTGATAGCCGCCATCACCTCCTGCACCAACACTTCCAACCCGTCGGTCATGCTGGCCGCCGGCCTGATGGCCAGGAAGGCCGTGGAGAAGGGCCTCGCCTCCAAGCCGTGGGTGAAGACCAGCCTTTCCCCCGGCTCGCGCGTCGTGATGGACTATTACCGCGAGGCCGGCGTGCTGGAGCCGCTAGAGAAGCTGGGCTTCAACCTGACCGGCTTCGGCTGCATGACCTGCATAGGCAACTCCGGACCTCTAGACGAGCCGGTGGCCAAGGCCGTCACGGACAAGCGCCTGGTCGTGGCCTCGGTGCTCTCCGGCAACCGCAACTTCGAGGGCCGCATCAACCCGCTGGTGAAGGCGAGCTTCCTCGCCTCCCCCCCGCTGGTGGTCGCCTACGCGCTGGCCGGCACGGTGAACATAGATCTCGCCAAGGACCCGCTCGGGACCGGCAAGGACGGCAAGCCCGTCTATCTGCGCGATATCTGGCCGACCAACGGCGAGATAGCCGAGACGGAGGCGAGATCGGTGAAGAAGGAGTTCTTCCGCGACCAGTACGCAGTGGTAACGAAGGGCGACTCCCACTGGAAGGAACTGAACGCTCCGGAAGGCGAGCTGTTCGCCTGGCAGCCCGATTCCTATTACGTGCGCAAGCCGCCGTATTTCGACGGGTTCGACGGCAACCCGCTCGAGATCAAGGACATACGCGGCGCCAGGGCGCTGGCCGTGCTGGGCGACTCGGTCACCACCGACCACATCTCCCCGGCGGGCAACATCGCCAAGGACTCCCCGGCGGGCCTCTACCTGCAGGAGCGCGGCATAAAGCCGGCGGACTTCAACTCCTACGGCGCGCGCCGCGGCAACCACGAGGTGATGATGCGCGGCACGTTCGCCAACATCCGCCTGCGCAACGCGCTGCTCGGAGGTGCGGAGGGCTGGAAGACGCTGCACCTGCCCGACGCCGTCGAGACATCGATCTTCGAGGCCGCGATGCGCTATAAGGACGAGGGCGTGCCGCTGGTGATACTGGCCGGCAAGGAGTACGGCTCCGGCTCTTCCCGCGACTGGGCCGCCAAGGGCCCGGCCTTGCTGGGCGTGCGCGCGGTCCTAGCCTCCAGCTTCGAGCGCATACACCGTTCCAACCTGGTCGGGATGGGCGTGCTGCCGCTGCAGTTCAAGCAGGGCGAGGATATAGCCTCGCTCGGCCTGACCGGCAGGGAGACCTTCGACATCGAGGGCATAGCCGGCGGGCTGCGCCCGAGCCAGGAGGTCACCGTGAAGGCTACCGCCGACGGCAAGACGAAGACCTTCAAGGCCGTACTCAGGATAAACACCCCGGCCGAGGCCGAGTACTGCAAGTACGGAGGCATACTGTCCTTCGTGCTGGCGCAACTGGCGGCGGAGAAGACCCCGGCTTAAAAGACGGCGGTCTCAAAAAAATACCCCCGGCCATCCGGGGGTATTTTTTTGCGGCGGCATGAAAAGATTACCTGCCGGAAAGCGTCTCCGCGATGGCGAAGACCGGCCTGAAGGAAGCCTTTCCCCCTTTTACCGAGACCGTCAGCTCCACCGGCCTGAAGAACAGGCCCCAGTTCAGCAGCTGCGCCCTCCTGTTGTGCGAAGAGGCGCGCCGCGCGGCGGCGTACGCGGCCTCGATGCGGGCCGGGTCGGCGAGCGAAAGGGCCCTGTCAGGCGCGCCGGCTCCGGCCGCAGTGAGCGCCTCGTCGAGAACCTCCGCGTAGGCGGCCAGCTCGCGCCGGGCCTTCGGGTAAGGGGAGTCCGGGAAGAAGGCGGCCAGGTAGCTGTAGACCGCGTAGTCGTACAGGCAGGAGAAACCGGCCGATGGCATCTTCTCCCTGAGCCGCAGCAGACCGTCGTAGACGGTGAAGCCCAGATAGAGCGCGGCGAACCTGTCCTCGGAGGAATTGACCAGCCTGCCCAGCGCGCCCATATCCTCGGCCCCGGCGGAGGCTGCCGTCCCCTCGAGGCGCGCGGCCAGGCCCAGCAGGGAGTCCTTCATTCCCGAGGAGCCCGGCGCGCCGGATTTCTCCAGAGCGGTGGCGGCCGCCCTCAGCTCGCCGGCCCGGACCAGCAGCGAAGCGGCGGCCAGCGAGGAGCGCAGCCTGCGGCGCAGCTCCTCCAGCCTCCGGGAACCCTGTTCCGTCACCAGCTTAAGCCCGGAAGAGGCCACTAAGAATTCGCGGTAGGCCGCTAGCGCGGCCTCGTAAGCGGCGGTGGCGGCGGCGTCGCGCGCGGCCGGCTTGAGGGCCTCCAGCCACTGGCCCATGGACCCCAGCTCTGCGGCCAGGCCGGCCTTGTCTATCTTGAAATCTGCGAAGTCGGAACGCGTCCCCGCTGCCCTCCCGCCACTGCCACTACCTCCCCAGTCCAGCACCGGAGCCCCGTCGCCGGCCTGCGCGCGGCCGTAGAGCCTCCTGGCGGCCATCTCCATCGCCTCCCTGGAAACGTACGGGCTGTCGGCCGCGGAGCTCAGCTCCTTCACCGCCTCGAGGAAGGACGGGTTCAGTTCCCACGTCTGCGCGGTCTCCTCCAGCGCGGGGGGGCGTCGCCCTCCGCCGCCTTTCAGCCGCAAATACACCTCGGCCGCGGCCGCCGGATCGCGGCGTATCCAGTCCATCAGCGCGCCCCTGACTCCGGAATAGGTCTCTATCCCCGCCAGGTCTGCGTACAGGCCGGCTTCTCCCGCCGCCACGATCATGTCGGCCAGCTCGCCTCTAAAGAACAGGCTCGAGGCGAGCTTGTCGCGCGCGGCCGCGGCCTCCGCGCTCGGCTCGGAGCGCTGCGCCGGCCCGGCCGCCCCGGCAGGGGACATCGGCAGCAGCGTCAGAAGACCGGCCAGGAGGACGGCTGTCATAGCCATGAGCGCAGGAAATAGAGGACGCGGGAGGCCGCCTTCGCGGTCAGCGGTCGGCTGCGGACGGCGGCCAGCGTGACCGCCTTGGAGTTCTTAAGGTCCTCGCGGAAGGCCCTGGCCATCTCGGAGCCGAAGTCCCTGTCGTAGACGTTGATGTTCATCTCCAGGTTGTATTGCAGGCTGCGGTGGTCCAGGTTGTGGCTGCCCACCGAGGACCAGACCCCGTCGATAACCGCGGTCTTTGAATGCAGTATGGAGCCCTGCCATTCGTAGACCTTCACCCCGCGCTCCAGAAGGCGGCCGAAGATGGCCCATGAGGCCCAGCGCACGTACGGATGGTCCGTCTCCCTGGGCGCGATTATCCGCACGTCCACGCCGCGGCCCGCGGCCTCGGTCAGCCGCCGCAGCACCTGCCTGTCAGGCAGGAAGTAGGCGTTGGTTATGTAGATATAGCGCTCGGCCTGGTCGATGGCGTGGCGGTAGCTGCGCCTGATGGAGCGCACGTTGCGGATGCCGCCCGCGGAGACCACCAGCGCCCGCTTGTCGCCGGCCGGGTCGGGAGCCGGCAGCGGCAGCGGCGGCTCATAGCCGCCGGCCACCATCGTCGAAGCGGACCAGGACTCCCAGAACAGCCTTTCTACGTCCGCCACGGCCGGCCCGGAGACCTTAACCAGCGTGTCCGTCCAGCCGCGCCCGCCCATTGACCGCGGTGCGTCGCTCTCGGTGATATTGAAGCCGCCCACGAAAGAGCAGGCCCCGTCCACGCTCACTGTCTTGCGATGGTCGCGCTTTATCCAGTTCCAGTACGGCTTCCAGTAGATCACCGGGCGGAACTCCGCCACCTTCACACCGGCGGCCGCCAGCTCCAGGAAGAACCGCCTGTCCGTAAGGATGGAGCCTATTGAATCGTAGACGAGCCTGACCTCCACGCCGGCCCGCACTTTTTCGCGCAGCAGGGCGGCGAAGGACCTTCCGGCGGAATCGTCGGCGAACGAGTAGAATTCCAGCAGCACGTACTTTCGCGCGCCGCGGACGGCCGCCAGCAGCGCGGGAAAGGCCGCCTCGCCGCCCCGCAGCAGCTCGACCTCGTTGCCCTCTACCGATTCCTGCGGGGCCGCGCAGTAGCGCCGCCACTCTTCGTCTTCTCGCATACGTCCTTTTTAAGCTTCTCCGCCGAGACCTTGTCGAACCCGGCCAGGCCGCGCCTGTAGGCGTCGGAACCTTCCGGAGCGGCGGGGGGCCACGGCGCCGACAGCAGCGAACAGGCCTCCGCCCGCAGCCCCGAAACCGCGTATATTCCGGCGAGAGCCAGCCGCGCCCCGGCGAAGCCCGGCTCGAGAGAAAGGGCCCGGATATAGGCCTCCTCGGCCCCGGGCATATCCCCGGCGGCGGCCAGCGCCCCGCCGAGTTCCGCCGCGGCGAACGGGTCGCGCGGCCGCTGGTCAGCGTCCTCCCGCGCCAGCGCCAGACGCAGCGCGGGATTGTCTGAAGTCCGCGCCAGCCCCAGATAACCGGCCGAGCCGGTCAGCGCCGTGGAAACGGCAGGGACTGCCAGTCCGACCGCGCAAAGGGCCGCGAACGCGGCTCTCCTCCCGCCGAGACGCCGCTCCGAGCCTGGGCCGGCGGCGAAGCCGAGAGAACCCCAGAAGAGCAGCGAGACGGCGCCCGAATAGAACACGATGTCGACGGCCCCCTGCATCAGCACCGCGACCGCGCAAAGCTTCACCGGCAGCCTCTCCCTGCCGCCGGCGAGCAGGACGGCGGCGGCGGCGGATATGAACAGGACGGCCGCCGGGAACCCCCCCTCCGCCGCCAGGTTGACGATTTCGCTGTGGGCGTGCAGCGTTGAGTGATCGAAATAGGCGTACCCGTCGAAATAAGGGAATTTGAACAGCTCGAACACCCGCTGGAAGCTGCCCGGCCCCCAACCGAGCAGCGGGCTGGCCCAGGCGGCCTGCAGGCCGGTCTTCCAGAGGTCCGCGCGGGCGAACGCTCTAGGGTCGGAGAGCTTCAGGAAACCGGCGAAGGACCCGTGCGGCAGCAGCACTACGGCCGCCGCCAGAGTAACCGCCAGCCCGGCCAGCCACTTCCAGCGGCGGGTAAGCGCCAGCCCCGCGGCGGAACTGAGCAGGGCCCCCATAGCGGCGCCCCTCGAGCCGGAGAATATCACGCCGGCGCCGGCAAGGACCAGCAGCAGGAAGGCCACGGCCCTGCCGCGGTGGCCGCCGTCACCGGAAGCCCGCAGCGCCGCTGCGGGAAAAGCCGCGGCGCAGAAGGCCGCGGAATAGTTCGGATTGCGGCCGATCAGGCCGTAAGCGCCTGCGCCGGAGAGCGCCTGGAAAGCCAGGACGCCGCCGCAGAGCGCCGCGACGGCGTATACGGCGTAGAGCCAGGCGTCCTCGCCCTCCCTCTCGGCGGCGGCCCAGCAGAACAGCAGACAGCACAGCGCCTGTTTGGCGAACGCCTGCGACGCGCTTGCCGGAAAAGGGGAGAACGCGGCCGCGGCGCCCATCCAGGCGAAGAAGAGCAGCGTAAGCGTGGTGCCGCCCGCGGCCAGGCCTCCCGGGAGCAGGGCCCCCAGACCGGCGGCGGCGAAAGCGAAGATCGTCCACTCGCCCGGAGAGCGCAGCCCTCCAAGCGGCAGGGCCAGCAGCAGCAGCAGCGCCGGGGCGTAAGCGGAGGCCTGCTCGACCCTGAGCCTCACCGGAACACCTCCCCGCGCCTGGCTTCAAGTCCGGCGGCTTCCCCCTCCAGGCCTTCCGCGGAATAAATGCGCCGCAGGGCGGCCCACGACGCGGCGCTGTACCTGTTCTCCAGCAGCGCCATCTCGAAATACACGGCCGCGCCGAAGCCGTCGGGCGCGCCGCCGTAAGCCGCGTGCAGGGAGCCGAGCAGCTCAAGGGCCGGAGCCCGGAAAACGCCTCCGCGCAGCTCGGGCGCCAGGGCCTTTCCGGCCCCGGCCAGGTCCCCGGCGGCGGCGGCCGAGATAGCCTTGACGCGCTCCTTCTCGAACGCAAGGCTGCGCAGGTCCAGCCGCGCCAGCGCGGCCGCCAGCAGCAGAGAGAAAGCCAGCGCCGCGTTCAGGACGGAGCGGGGCGGGACGGCCAGACCAGCTTCCTCCGCCGGGGAGGAGAGCAGCCAGCAGAACACCCAGAAGTTCGCCGGCACGGACAGGCCGAAATCCACGAAGGAATGGGTAAGAGCGGCTATCAGCGCGTACCTGGCCGCCCCCTCGCGAACGCGCGTCTCCCGGAACAGCAGGAAGAACCACGCCGCGGCGGCAGGCAGGCCGTTCTCCGCCAGGAATTCAAGATAATAATTATGAGCGTATACCGAGTGCTCCCTGAAAGCGCCCGCCTGCTGAAAGGCGGCCTGCGCCCAGGTGAACGAGGCATGCCCGAAGCCGGTAAAGGGCCTCGCCAGGAACATCTCCCAGGCGCTGCGCCACCAGGCCAGCCTGCCCGCCACCGAATCGGCCTGCAGCAGGAAGAGAACGGCGGCGGCTACCGCGCCGAGAAGGACGAGTATCCACTGGTTCTCCCTGAACCCTGCCGAATCGCGACGCGAGACCGCGTAGAAGCCGGCGGCCACGACCGCCGCCAGAATGGCCCCGATGGACTGGGTCCAGATGACGAGTATGGCCATCGCCACGGTCAGCAGCCAGTCGCGGCGGCCGGCGGCCAGCGGCAGAACCATTACGGCGTACAGGGCGAGGGCGTTCAGGTTGGTCAGCGGCGGAGCGGACAGGAAATTCCTGAGCGCGAAGGCCTGCAGCAGCGCCACTCCGAAGACCAGCCAGCCCCCCCAGCGCAGCGCCCTCTCCACGCGGTCCCTCTCCCCGGCGGCCATTAAAGAGCCCGCCAGGAATATCAGCAGGCCCGCGGCATAGTTGCCCCACTCGTTGAGGACGTAGCCCCGGAACGGGCTCGAGATCAGCGAGAGCAGCGACAGCCCCGCCGCAGCCCAGAGCGGGACGAAGCGTCTGCCGGCCAGGGCTCGCGGAATACCGGAACGATAGGCGGACAGGAAGATCCAGGCCAGGAAAGCGGCGAGCACGCCGCGCTGCAGGGCCAGCTGCAGCGGCAGGTCGAAGACGGCCTGCAGCGCAGGCGCCAGACCCAGTACGAAGGCGAGCGTATAGGAAAGCGTCATGCTATGCCCTTCTCCCTGCCGAAAAAAAGAGGCCAGGACCATGGCGGCCCCGGCCTCTTCTCGCCGAACCGCGGGACCGGTCAGTCCTCTATGACCCTCGGGGTCACGAAGATCAGCAGCTCCATGCGGTTGCGGGACATCGACTTCTTCCTGAAAAGATAGCCGAGTATCGGGATGTCGCCGAGTATCGGGATCTTGAAGACGGCCTCCGACTGCGTGTCGTGTATCAGGCCGCCGATCACTATGGTCTCGCCGTCCTTCACTATCACGTTGGTATCGGCCGAGCGGGTGTCTATGCCGGGCGCGCCGCCGGCCACCGGCGTTATCGTGGCCGAGGGCTGGCTGACGGACGGGTTGATCTTCATCGCGATGCGGCCGTCAGAGGTTATTGTCGGCGTGACCTTCAGCACTATGCCTGTGGTCAGATAGGTCACCTTGGTCGTGGAGATGGGCGGGGTGGCCGCCGTGGTCTCCGTGGTGGTGTACGGTATCTGGGTGGTGATATTAATATTAGCTTCCTTATTGTTCAGCGTGGCCACCTTCGGGTCGGAAAGCACCTTGGCCTTCCCCTTCTTCGCCGCCGCGGTTATCACGGCGTCGAACATGTAGTTGGCCGCCACCTTACCGAGCCGGAACGCGCCGTAGACCACGTTGGCCGGAAGGTTGACTCCCGAGCCGCCGGAAGTGCCGCCATACGGCGAGCTGACGTAGCGGCCTGAGCCTGCCGCGGGGGACTGCATGCCCGGGGAATTCCCTCCGAGCTCGATCTTGTTCGAGGAGTCGCCGGCGCCGAAATAAGTGCCGTTCTTCTCTCCGTAGCCGGACCAGCTGATGCCGTAGTCGAGCGAGTTGTCGAGAGAGACCTCGACCAGCTTGGCCTCTATGACGACCTGCCGCGGAGCCCTGTCCAGATTGCGGATAAGGCGCGCGGTCGCGTCGAGGCCCATCTGGGTATCGGTGACTATCACAGCGTTGTTCGTATCGTCCGTGCTGCAGGAAGCGCGCCTGTTCTCAGCGGTGGCCACGGCCTCGACCTGGCCTTTCACTTCGGTGGCCTTCGCGTAGTTCAGGAAGAACACGCGGGTCTGCGGCATCGCCTTCTTCTCCTCGGCCAGCAGCGTGGCGGGGGAGGCAATGCGCAGGATGTTGTCGCCGGCCTGCTGGGCGGCCAGGCCCTTGACGCTGAGCAGCGTCTTGAAGGCCTCGTCGAAAGGCACCTTGGAGAGGCTGATCGTGACCGTGCCGGTCACGTCGTCTCCGTAGATGATGTTGATGTTCGCGCGGGCGGCCAGCATATCGATGACCTCGCGCACGTCGGCGTCGCTGTAGTCGAAGCTGATCGGGTCGCGGGGCAGGCTCTCCATGATGCTGCGCGAAGAGGGCGCGCGGGAGACCTTGCGGGGCGTTATCGCCGCCGGGGCGGCCGGAGAGACGTCGGCAGGCTTTATCGGGGCCGCCTCGAGCGTCATTTCTATCGGCTTATCGGCCGCGGGGGAGGGGGTTATGACCTTCACCGGCTCCGCGGGCGCGTCCTTGATCTGCGGCGCGGCGGCGGGCTTATGCTGCCCAAGCATGACGATCAGCTCGTTGCCCTTCCTGGTGATCTCGTAGGCGGTCTTGGCGGACAGGTCCATTACGACGCGCGAGATGCTGACCGGCTCGGTGCGGAACTGGCCGGTGCGCACCTTTATCAGGTTTCCGCTGCCGACGGGAATGTCCTGCAGCGTCTGCATCCGGGAATCCATCAGCTCCAGTATCAGCTTGGGCGGCTGCTCCTGCGTGAAGGCCTTGTACTCCACCGGCCTGTCGGCGTCTATGTAGACGCTGCCGGCGGAGACCCTCACGGCCTTGACCGTGGCGTTCTCCACCGCGAACAGCAGGACGGGGTTCTGCCCGACCAGCAGCGCGGCGGCAAAGGCGGCTATGAACTTTTTCATCTTATTCTCTCTCCCGCAGGCTGAGCTGGTGCACCTTCTTGTCGTCGGTCATCAGCGTTACCTGCTTGCCTTTTATCACTCCGGAGATCCCCGGCACCGTTCTCTTCTCGGAATCAACCAGACGTCCCGCCTTGAGCGTGTAGAGGTTGCCCGCGGCGTCCTTCAACAGGGCCTGCCTGCCATTCGCGTCGGCCATTATGCCGGTCAGCGTCAGGCCGTAGACGGTGAACGTGTCCTTGGAAACGTTCTGCGCCTCGGCGTCCTTCTTGGACTTAAGCTTGCCGGTACCCTTCTGGTCGCCGTACATGGTTGAGACCACGAGCGGGTCCCGCGGATTGGCGGGATGGTAAGCCTGGTCCACGGTGACCGGCGGCGTGGAAACAGCCACTTGCGCGCCCGCCGGGGCGGCGCAGCAGATCAGGAAGGCCGTCATTATCGAGGTCATAAATTTAGCCGCTGTACTGGTAGGCCGCGAGGGTGAAGGTCGCGCTGGCCGAATACTCCCCGCCCGAGGCCGTAAGCGACAGGTTCTCGGAGGTGAGGATGCGCTCCTCGAGCCCCAGCGCGGTGAGGAAACGGCCGATATCGTGATAGTTGCCCTTAACCTGTATCTGGTACGTGACCTTGGTGAAGTACTCGACCCTGGACTGGCCGGACGGGTTGATAGCCACGACGTTCAGGCGGTATTTCCGGCTGAGGCGGGTTATGGTCCGTATCAGCTCGGGGATGTTCTTGCCGCCGGGCAGCTTCTTGACCGCGGCCTCCCTTTCCGCCTTCAGGCTCTCCAGTTTGCCCTCTAGATCCTTGAACTTCTTCTTGAGCTCCCTGGCCTTGTCTATGTCGCGCTGCATGGACTCGACCTTGGCGGTGTTCTCGTCTATCTTCTTGGACGTGGGGAACCAGAAGTAAAAAAGATAGAGGTAGATGAACAGACCGCCGAACACCACGGCGCCGAAGATCTGCGCCATCTGCTCCTTTGTAAGCTCTAGTTTACCCATATCATTTATAGTTGTACGTCAGCGTGAGCGGCACCGTGAACTTCTTGCCCATCTCCCCGTCGGTAACGTTGATGGCGCCCACGGTCACGTCGGCATAGGCGCCGTCCGTTTCCAGGGAGTTGATCCAGTAGGCCAGGTCGTACGCGGAGTTGGAGTTCACGGCCAGCGTCACCTTCAGCGTACTGCCGGCCATAGTGGTGTTCACCAGGGTGAACCACATCGTGCCGGGCAGGTCGCCCACCAGGTCCTGCATGAACCTGGTGTAGATGAAGCGGTTCTTGTTGATGCTGTTTATCGAGTTGAGATACTTCTGCACCTCGGCTATCTGCTTCTCTATCTCCTTGACCTTGTCCACGTCCTTCTGCAGGACCTGCATCTGCTGCTGCAGGTCGGCGAGGTTGGACTCCAGGCTCTTGGAGCGGCCGATATGCCAGAGCGAGACCATAAGGACGGTGGCGGCGAAAAGGACGACGCCTAGCACGACCTTGGCTATCAGCACCTTGCGGTCTATCTGCGCTATGTATTCTGGCGGGATCAGGTTTATCTTTATCATGACGCCCAATCCTTCATCCTGCGCAGCGCCAGCCCGGTAGCCACGGCCAGGGACGCCAGCACGTCCTTGGGCATGTTCTTCGGCATGTCGGCTTCCGGCAGGAAGGACAGCGGGTTGATCTGCTCCACCGGCACTTTGAACTCGGAGGAAAGGAAGCGGGTTATGTTGGCCATGTTGGACAGGCCGCCGGAAAGCAGGATCTTCGAGATGGAATGATCGCCGCCCTGGGAGAGATAGAAGTCTATGGACCGGGAAACCTCGGTGTAGAGGTCCTTCAGCACGGAGGTGGCGGCCTTGGAGACGATTATCCCCTCCTTGTCGAAGCTCTCTATCGCCGCCTCTTTATCCTCGTCGGAAACCAGCACCGTCTTAGCCTTTTTCAGCGCGTCCGCGGACTCGGGGGTGCACTTGAGCGCCTTGACTATCGCCTTGTCCAGCGTTGCCCCGGCGATGAAAATGTCGCGCACGACGCGCGTCACGCCGCCCGTGATTATGGACAGGTTGGTCACCTTCTGGCCGATGTTCAGCAGCAGCACCGGGCTGGTCTCGCCCTTGGGCCCGACCTGGTCGTAGAGCGTCTCGAGGGCGAACGAGTCGACGTCTATTATAAGCGGGTCCAGTCCGGCCCCGGAGAGGATATCTATCTTGTCCTGCACGGCCTCTTTCTTGGCCGCCACCAGCACGGTGTCCATCTTCGGCTCGCCTTCCTCGGTGGAGTCGTTCAGGATGCTGTAGGTCAGGTTGACGTCCTTGATGTCGAACGGAATGAACGGCTCGGCCTCCACGTTGATCGTGAGGTCCAGTTCCTTGCGCGAGAGCTTCGGCAGTTTCACGTAGCGCACGATCACCGAGTTGCCGGAGATGGAGGTGGCCGCGTACTTGGCCTGCAGCCCGCGCTTCTTTATATAGGACTTGATCTCCTGGGAGATGATCTCTTTTTTCTCTTCGGGGGAGGTATCCGACTTGAGAGCGAGCGGGATGAAGCCCCAGTCCCTCAGCTTCAGGACCTTCTTCTCCTCGGAAAAGCAGACTATCTTGATGGAATAATTGCCGATGTCTATCCCCAGAATGTCCTTGGACGGGAATAATTTTTTCGTCAGATTGGAAAGCATCTAATTAACAAAATCCTCCGGTGCCAGACTTGACAAAGCGCGCGCGCAAGTTCTTGACAGCCTTAAAGGGACGCCGATACATTATAAAGCAATTATATTAAACAATTATTACAGCAAAAGCAACGATTGTCAAGCCCCCATACCCGCCAGCACGCCCATTTCCCGTGCAGAGCGGGCGCTTCCGGACGTCTTTCCGGCCGCCCCCTTGATTTATAAATAAGAATATATTATTATTAGCAGTAAATGAGCCGCTGTTGCGTGCACACGGGGGCTTGGGCGCTGTCGCTAACGCAGCGCGTGGAGGATAGATAATGCTCGTAGAAAGAACCGAATACAAAGGCCAGCCCGTCCTGATCCTGAAGAGGAACGAGAACGACAAGTACCCGTTCTCCTTCGGTCTCTCCAAGGCCCGCCTCATCATCGAGGGCTTCGAGGAGATCAAGAAGTTCGTGGCCGAGAACGACAACAAAGAAGAGAAGAAGTAGTTCATCGTTCTTTTCCGCAGTAATAAATGCCGTCGAAAACGGAACAGGGGATAACCGGTTTCTACGATGGCATTTACCTTTTTTACGAATCCGCTAACGCCTTCCTGACGCTCGGGCTGGACGGCCGCTGGCGCGCTGCCGCGGCGCGGGCGGCCTTCGCGGCCGTCCCGGCGGCAGCGGACGTCCTCGACGTCTGCTGCGGCACCGGCGACCTGTCGGCCGCGCTGCTGAAGGCCCGCGGCGGGATCCGCCTGACCGGGGCGGACCTCAACGAGGCGATGCTGTCGCTCGCGGCCAAGAAGCTTCCCGGCGCCAAGCTGGTCCGCGCCGAGGCCAAGAAGCTCCCGTTCCCCGACGCCAGCTTCGACCTGGTGACGATGGCCTTCGCGGCCAGGAACCTCAACATAGACAGGGAGAAGCTGCTGGAGGCGCTGCGGGAGTTCCGCCGCGTGCTGCGCCCGGGAGGAGCCTTCGTCAATCTGGAGACCAGCGTGCCGCGCACGCCTCTGCTGCGCCTGCCGATGTCCCTCTACGTCAGGACCGCCATAGGCCTGCTGAACCTCGTCTCTCCCAAAAGCAGGGACTCCTACTCCTTCCTGCGGGACACCATACTCAGCTTCTATCCGGCGGACGCCTTCTCCTCGCTGCTCAGGGAAGCCGGCTTCTCGGCCGCGTCCCACGCCCGCCTCTTCCCCGGCCCGGCGGCCGTCCACACCGCGAAAAAATAGCCGCCGCCCTCGTCGGGCGGCGGCCGTTCACCAGGCCCAGGGCGGGCCTCAGTGTATCTTGTGCTTCTTCCGGAACTCCGCGACTTTCAGGCGCACCGCGGCGCGCCTCAGGGCGGCCCCGGCCTCCTCCAGGTCCAGGTCCGCGCCGCGCACGGACAGCGACTCCTTGGCCTTTCGATAAGCCTGCCTGGCGCGTTCCTCGTCCACTTCCTTGGCCAGCTCGGAGGCCTCGGCCAGCAGCAGCACGCGGTCCTTGTGGACCTCGGCGAAGCCGTTAAGCACGGCGAACACCTCTGTGTGCTGGCCGTCCCTGTAATGCAGGACGCCCTCCTGGAGCTGCACCACGAAAGACGCGTGCTCCGGCAGTATCCCCATCTCGCCGCCCACGGCGGGTATCGTGACGAAATCGACCGGCTTCTCCGAGACCACGGTCTTCTCGGGGGTCACTATCGTCAACAGAAGGCGCTTCTTTTCCATCGTTCAACCCGTTCAGGCGGCCTGCTGCTGCTTGGCGCGCTCCACGACCTCGTCGATGCCCCCGGCCATCCAGAACGCCTGCTCCGGCAGGTCGTCCAGGCGGCCGCTCAGGATCTCCTGGAAGCTGCGTATCGTCTCCTTCAGCGGCACGTACTTGCCCTGACGGCCGGTGAACTTCTCGGCCACGGAGAACGGCTGCGACATGAACTTCTGTATCTTGCGCGCGCGGTTGACGGTGCGCTTGTCCTCGTCGGACAGCTCGTCTATGCCGAGGATCGCGATGATATCCTGCAGTTCCTTATAGCGCTGCAGGATCTTCTGCACGCCGCGGGCCACGGTGTAGTGCTCGTTGCCGATCACGCGCGGGTCCAGGATGCGGGACGTCGAGTCCAGCGGGTCCACGGCCGGGTAGATGCCGAGCTCGGCTATCGAGCGCGACAGCACGACGGTGGCGTCCAGGTGCGTGAACACGTTGGCCACGCCGGGGTCGGTCAGGTCGTCGGCCGGCACGTAGACGGCCTGGATCGAGGTGATCGAGCCCTTCTTCGTGGAGGTGATGCGCTCCTGCAGCCAGCCGATCTCGGTGGTCAGCGTGGGCTGGTAGCCCACCGCCGACGGCATGCGGCCCAGCAGCGCCGACACCTCGGCGTTGGCGAGCACGTAGCGGAACACGTTATCGAGGAACAACAGCACGTCCTGGCCCTTCTGGTCGCGGAAGTACTCGGCCTGCGTCAGAGCGGTGAGGCCGACGCGGGCGCGGGCGCCGGGGGGCTCGTTCATCTGGCCGTACACCAGCGCGGTCTTGGACAGCACGGTGGAGCCGTCTGAAAGCTTGGACTCCTGCATTTCGAGCCACAGGTCGTTGCCCTCGCGGGAGCGCTCGCCCACGCCGCCGAACACGGAACAGCCGGAGTGCTCGCGGGCCACGTTATTGATCAGCTCCATGATGACGACGGTCTTGCCCACGCCGGCGCCGCCGAACAGGCCCACCTTGCCGCCCTTCATGAACGGGGCCAGCAGGTCGATGACCTTGATGCCGGTCTCGAAGACCTCGGGCGTGGTGCGCTGCTCGGTGAGCGGCGGAGCGTCGCGGTGGATAGGCAGATGTTCCTTCGTCTGGATCGGCCCGCGGTAGTCCTTGGGCTCGCCCAGCACGTCGATCAGGCGGCCGAGGCAGGCGTCGCCGACGGGCACCTTCAGCGGGGCGCCGGTGTCCTTCGCCTCTATGCCCTTCCCGAGGCCGGTCGTGGGGCCCAGCGTGATGGCGCGCACGGTGTTGTCGCCCAGATGCTGCGCGACCTCCGCGACCAGCACCTTCTCCTGCCCCTCTTCCTTGTAATGGATCCTGAGGGCGTTCAGTATCTTCGGCAGCTGGCCCTGCTGGAACTCTATGTCCAGCACCGGCCCGACTATCTGCACTATTTTTCCGGTGTTCATGCCTGTCTCCTTAAAAAACTATCCACCAGCACCTAACCGCCGAGCGCCTCGGCGCCGCTGACTATCTCGTTGAGCTCCGTCGTTATCATCGCCTGACGGGTCTTGTTCATCTTCAAAGTGAGGTCGTCTATCAGCTCGGAGGCGTTCTTCGAGGCGGCCTCCATCGCGCTCATGCGCGCGGCCAGCTCGGCCGCCTGCGACTCGAGCAGCATCCGGTAGAGCTGGGCCACTATGTGGCGCGGCAGCAGCGCGGCCAGCAGGTCGGCCTTGCGCGGCTCGAACGAGAACTCGCCCTGCGCGCGGCGCTCGCCGTGCGTCTTCTCGAGGATGTGCTTCTTAAGCGGCAGCAGCTGGTCGTTCACTATGCGCTGCGCCACCATGGACTTGAACTCGTTGTAGATCAGCGTCACGCTCTCCAGCGGCTTCTCGGAATAAAGCTTCAGGATGGCCTCGGACAGCAGCTGCGCGTGGACGTAGCCGGCCTTCGGGAAGATGCCGACGAGCTCCTGCACGACCAGCATGTTCAGCCCCTTCAGGCGCCTGACGAAGTCGCGGCCCTTGCGGCCCACGACGAAGACGAAGATCTGGCGGTCGCGGTTGGCCTTCAGCCAGGCGGTGGCCGCCTTCAGCAGGTTGGAGTTGAACGAGCCGCAGAGACCCTTGTCGGCGGTGACCAGCACCAGGCACAGCGGGCCTCCGGCCGGGCGCTCCTCGAACAGCGCGGAGGCCCCTCCGGCCAGGGCCTCGTCGCCCAGCTCCAGGTACAGGTCCTCTATCAGGCGGTCCATGTCGGAAGCGAACGGGCGGGAGGCCAGGATGGCGCCCTGCGCGCGCTTGATGCGCGCCGCGGCCACCATCTTCATGGCGTAGGTGATCTGCTTGATGCTCTTCACCGAGGAAATGTGCTTGCGTATGTCGCGAAGTGAGGCCATAAATCAGACGTGGACGGCCGCGGCCGCCTCCTTCTCCATGATCTTGACGTAGTCCGCTATGCCGTCGGCCAGGCTCCACTCAGGACGGTAGTTCAGCAGCGCCTTGGCCTGCCGGAGGTCCGCCTGCGTCCTGTTCTGGTAGAAAGAGTAGGGGTTGTCGAAATATTCCGGCGCGAGGTCAGTCCGCATGGCCTTGTTCAGCGCCTCGACCACCTCGTTGAAGCTGCCGGGCTTGCCGGTGGCCAGGTTGCAGACGCAGGAGCGCTTGGCGTCCAGCGCGTTCAGGTTGCCGCGCACCACGTCCTTGACGTAGACGAAATCGCGCGTCTGCTCGCCGTACTTGAAGATCCGGGGGCGCTTGCCGGCCTTCATCTGGCGGTAGAGCTGGAAGATCATGCTGGCCATCTTGCCCTTATAGTACTCGCGCGGGCCGTAGACGTTGAAATAGCGCAGGCCTACGACCGTAACGTCCTTGTGCGCGGCGGCGAACTCGCGGGCCACGTTGTCCATCACGGCCTTGGAAAAGCCGTACACGTTCTCGGGGGTCGGGACCTGGTCCTCGTGCATCGGGCACTTGGAGTTCCCGTAGACGGCCGCCGAAGAGGCGTAGACCACGCGCTTCACGCCGCTCTTCGCGGCGTATTCCAGCACGCTGCGGAAGCCGTCCACGTTGGCCTCCATCATCGCCCGCTGGTCGGCCACCGTGGTGTCGACCAGCGCGGCCTGGTGGAAGACCGCGTCGGCCGCGCCGGCCTTGTCGTGCCAGCAGGCGTCCTGCACGTCGGCGGTTATCACTCCGCCGCCGAAGCCGGAGAGGTTCTTCCAGTCGCCGGACGAGAAATTATCCAGCACGGTAACGGAGGCCTTGCGCTCTTTTTCGAGAGCGAAGGCCAAGTTGGAGCCGACGAAGCCGGCGCCGCCCGTTACCAGGTATCTCTTCATCAGCCGTGCTTCTTCTTGTAGTCCGTTATCGCGTCGCCGAGGCGCTTCTGCAGGGCCTCGTCCAGCTGCTTCTTCTCTATGATGTCGGTGAGCAGGTTGGCGTAGGAGTCGCGCAGGAACTTCAGCAGGCCGGCCTCGAAGGCCTTGACCTTGTCCGCGTCGACGTCGTCCAGGTAGCCGCGGGTACCGGCGAACAGCACCGCCACCTGCTCCTGCACCGGCATCGGGGAGTACTGGTCCTGCTTCAGGAGCTCGACCATGCGCTGGCCGCGCTTGAGCATGTCCGTGCTGGCCTTGTCGAGGTCGCTGCCGAACTGCGCGAAGGCGGCGAGCTCGTTGTACTGCGCGAGGTCGAGGCGCAGCTGGCCGGCCACCTGCTTCATGGCCTTGATCTGCGCGGAGCTGCCCACGCGGGAGACCGAGATGCCGACGTTCACGGCGGGCTTGATGCCGCTGTGGAACAGGCTCGACTCAAGGTATATCTGGCCGTCGGTGATCGAGATGACGTTGGTCGGGATGTAGGCCGTCACGTCGCTGGCCTGCGTCTCGATGATCGGCAGCGCGGTCAGCGAGCCGCCGCCGTTCTTGTCGTTCATCTTGCAGGCGCGCTCGAGCAGGCGGGAGTGGAGATAGAACACGTCGCCGGGGTAGGCTTCGCGGCCCGGGGGGCGGCGCAGCAGCAGCGACATCTGGCGGTAGGCCTGCGCGTGCTTGGAGAGGTCGTCGTAGACCACCAGCGCGTGCCTGCCGTTCCACATGAACTCCTCGCCTATCGTGCAGCCGGTGTAAGGGGCGAGGTAAAGCATCGAGGCCGGCATCGAGGCGGAAGCGGAAACTATGATGGAGTATTCCATCGCGCCGTTGTCCTCGAGCGTCTTGGCGACGCGGGCCACGGTGGACTCCTTCTGGCCTACCGCGACGTAGATGCAGATCGGGCGCTTGTCGGCCGGCTCGTTCTTCTGGTTGATGATGGCGTCTATCGCCACGGCGGTCTTGCCGGTCTGGCGGTCGCCTATGATCAGCTCGCGCTGGCCGCGGCCTATCGGGATCATCGCGTCGATGGCCTTGAGTCCCGTCTGCAGCGGCTCCTTGACCGGCTGGCGCTCCACTACGCCGGGGGCTATGACCTCGACCGGGCGGCGCTTCTTGGCGTTGATCGGGCCCTTGCCGTCGAGCGGGTTGCCCAGCGCGTCCACGACGCGGCCTATCATCTCCGGGCCGACCGGGATGTCGAGCACGCGGCCGGTGCGCTTCACGCGGTCGCCTTCCTTGATCAGCGTGTCCGAGCCCATCACGACGGCGCCGACGTTCTCGCGCTCGATGTTGAGCACCATGCCGGGCACGCCGCCCTCGAAGTCCACCAGCTCGCCGACCACGGCGCCGTTGAGGCCGTAGATGCGGGAGATGCCGTCGCCTATCTGCAGCACCTGGCCGGTCTCGGACAGCTGGGCCTCGGGGATGAACTTCTCTATGCGCCCTTTTATAATCTCGGTGATCTCTTCAGGTCGTATCATAATTCCTCGTTAGCTATGGCTGCGCCGTACGGACGGCCTATCAGTTCAGCAGGCCGGCCCTGAGGGCCCTGAGCTTGCCGCGCGCGGTGGCGTCTATCAGCGTGTCGCCGATCTTTATCTCGAAACCGCCTATGACCCGCTCCTCCAGCTCCTGGCGCAGGCCTATCTTGGCGCCGGTGGAGGCCGCCAGGATCGCGTCGATACGCTTCACCTCGCCCTCGGAAAGCGGGAAGCGGCTGTAGACCTCGGCCCGCACGACCCCGCGGAAGGCGTCGTAGATGCGGCCGCAGTCCTTCATTATCTCCTCGAGCAGGCCGAAGCGGCCCTGCTGGACCAGCAGCGCCGCGAAGGCGGCCGCCGGTCCCGAATTGGCGGGACCGAGCACCTTGGCCAGCACCTCGAGCCGCACCGCGGAGTTGACGCAGGGGTGGGTCAGGGCCCTCATGTGCGGGCGGGCCGTCTCCAGGACCTTGGCCAGCCCGTCGAGCTTGCCCTTGGCCTGCGCTTCCAGTGCGGCGCCGAAGGGCTTGCCGTCCAGGGCCATGTAGGCCCGGGCGTAGCGCTTGGCGAGTATCCTGGCGTTCACGTCCATCAGTTGTTCCCCAGGCTGATCTCCGGCTTTTCCTTCTCTATCTCGGCCAGGTATTTCGCCGCCAGATCGGTGTTGGCGCGGTGGTCCAGCTGCTTGAGCAGGATCTTCTCGGCCGCCATCACGGAAA
>JAKAMO010000042.1 GCA_021812825.1 bacterium
GCAGAGGCCTCGTCCAGCGCGGCAGGCTCGTCGCAGTAGCGGCAGTCCAGGTTGCAGCCGGAGAAGCGCAGGAACACCTGCCGCTGTCCGGCGTAAAGTCCTTCGCCCTGCAGGGAGCAGAAGATCTCGGCCACCGGAGCTGTGATGGTCTTCATACGGGAGCTCAGAGGGCGGGGTCCGCTAGCCGGGCCTCGGCGAAGCCTTTCGCGCGCAGCTTGCAGGAATCGCAGCGGCCGCAGGGGCGTTTGCCGCCGCTGTAGCAGGACCAGGTCAGCTCCAGCGGGGCCTTCAGCCTGACGCCCAGCCTGGCTATACCGGCCTTGCTCAGCCTTATCAGCGGGGTCAGTATCTTTATCGGCCGCCCCGCGGCGCCGCGGCGGGTGCCGAAAGCCGCCGCCCTCTGCAGCGCCCGGTAGAACTCCGGCCTGCAGTCCGGATAGCCGGAATAGTCCAGCACGTTGGGGCCGAGCACCACGGCGTCGGCGCCCATGGAATCGGCCAGCGAGAAGCCGATGGAGGCGAAGACCAGGTTGCGACCGGGAACGTAGGTCGACGGGATATCCCCCTTCCTGCCTATCTCGCCGGCGGGCAGGTCAGGCAGTTCCAGCTTTCTGTTCACGAGGGAACTGGTAGCCAGCCACGGGAAGTCCAGCCTGATCTCGTAGAGCCTGACCCCCAGGCGGCGGGCGATGGCGCGCGCCGCCGCGTTCTCGCGGGAATGCCGCTGGCCGTAGTCGAACGAGACGGCTTCGCAGGCGTAACCCTTATCAAGCGCCCAGCAGAGGGCGGTAGTGGAGTCCAGCCCGCCGGAGAACAGTACTACCGCTTTTTTCTTTGCCATATGTTTAGGACGTCAGGCGGCCGCGTTCTTCACTATGCCGGCGCCCGCTTTGAAACGAATGCTGGGCACCGCCTTCATAGTGCCCTTCTTCAGGACCATGTCCATGTCCCGGCGCCCGGTCTCGGGCCTGAAGGCCATGAAATCCAGCACGCGGCCGCTGGCGTGTATCTCCTGCAGCGCCGCCGGGAAAGCGTCGCGGCCCTCGAACTCCTCCGCCAGGGCGCGGGCGCAGATCATATCCTCTACGTGGCTGGCGTCGTAGAAAAGGCAGGCCGGCACTATCAGCGTGGGAGCCGGGTTCGCCCGGCAGTAGGCCGCCACGGCGGGGAAGTTGGCGAAGCAGGCCACCAGTATCTCCCCGGCCAGCAGCAGCGAGGCCGCGGCCGGCGAGCCGGAATTGGTAACGGAAAAAGCCGGGCGGGACGGGTCGGAGCCGTGCAGGGCGGTGTACGGGGAGTTGTCGTACTGCTCCACGCCCGGGCCCAGCGCTATCTCGGAGAAGATGTCGGCTTCCGGAGCGGCCCGCCTGGCGGCGAGGGCCATCGAAGGCGTGGCGTAGACCCTGACGTCGGCGCGCCCGCTCTCGAGCAGGGCGCAGACGGTATTGGAGAACCGGAAAAGGTCTATCACGATCCCGCGGCCGCGCCAGGTGCGGGCCTCCGCGCGGTCCAGCGCTATCCGGACCTCACTTCGCGACGGGGGTAGAGACCTCTGTGACATACCTGATAGCCAGCGCGCTGACGAAAAGCTCCGGTTCCTCGTAAACTCCCATCTCCGGCCCGGCCGAGGCGGAGTCCACCGAGAGGATGACCGCGTCGGCCCCTATCTCGGCGGCCTGCCGGCGGGCCTGCAGCTTCATCCTCTCCAGGGCCGCCTCGCTGCCGGAAGCCTTGACCCTCGGGCTGTGTATGATCGCTATTCCCCCCCACGGCCGGCTGGTCTGGTCGCGCGAGGAGAACACCTCCACATTACGCCAGTCCCGGGGCTGGAACCACGGGCCCACCTGGATGACGTCCAGCTTCGCTGTCGCGCAGGCGCAGGCGGCCAGCAGCAGGATGGCGGCCGCCAGGGGCTTCATCAGGGCTGGTCCACACCGAGGTCGCGGCAGATCTTGCGGACCGTGAAGTCCGCGATCTCGTTGTGCCGCGTGACGGGAACTTCCTTGTTGTTGACGGGATTCGTGAAGATGGAATATTTTCCGCCTTCGCGGGAGAGCACGCAGCCCTTGCTCGTGAGATGTCTAACCAGGTCCTTGCGTTTCATATCTTCCTCCCTGCCGGGAAAGCTGGCGCTCCTCCGGCAGGCATATTTTAGCAATTATGGCGCTGCGGCGAAACGACCGGCCCGACGGCCGGTCTCACTCGCCGCTGCGCGGTATGCGGCCGGCCAGCTTCCAGGAAACGCCCGTCTTCCCGAAAGTCACCTGCACCAGCGAAATGGCTCCGTCGTCAAGGCTTTCGAAGACCAGCAGGCTGCGTCCGCCCTCGGTCATCACTCCCCGGCACTGGCCGTAGGATGACGGTATGCCGCCGGGCACCCCGGCTCCGACGTAAGCCGGCGTCTCGGTCCCCACGTCGGAGTCCTCGGCGTCGTATTTCGTCGAGTCGATAAGGACGCCGCTGTCTTCCTGCTCGTCCGCCGCCTTGGTCTGGGCGGCGGCCGGCTTGGCCTGGGCGGCCGCCGGCGCCTGCTGGGCCGGCTGGTCCTTGGCCAGCAGCACCCCGGCGCAAGCCAGGGCCAGTACAGCTGCCAACGCTTTCTTCATATCCTGCCTCCGTAGCCTCTTAAAGAAACTTCAAAACCGCTTGAACTTCACTTTCCCTGTCCTTATCCCGAGCAGCTTCCGCGCCAGCTCCGAGAAGCGCTCCGGCGCGTCGCTGACGATGAACTCGGAGCGGCCGCCGCGCCCGCCGGACAGCAGGCCCCTCCTCGCCAGCTCGCCGAGCGCGGCCTGAGCCGCGGCCCTGGCCGAGTCTATTATCCTGACGCGGGGGCCGACCACCCCGGCGATGACCTTCTTCAGCATCGGGTAATGCGTGCAGCCTAGTATCAGCACGTCGGCCTTGCCCCTGAACGGGGCCAGATATTCCCTGGCCACCTCGGAGGCCACGGGCTTCGAGCACCAGCCCTCTTCCACCAGAGGGACGAACAGCGGGCAGGCCTTCTCCGTGACCCTGACCCGGCCGCCGGAAAGGGCGCGGGAATATGCGCGGCTGGCCACCGTGGCGGAAGTGCCTATGACCAGCACCCGCCCTCCGGGAGGGGCCTCGCTCAGGGCCGCCCCCGCGCCGGGGGCTATCACCCCCAGCACCGGCACGGGCGACATCGCGCGTATCGCGTCCAGGGCCAGCGACGAGGCGGTGTTGCAGGCGACCAGCAGCAGCTTTATTTTCCTGCCCAGCAGGAAGCCCGCTATCTCCCTCGAGAAGGCCCTTACGGCCTCGGGGGACTTGGTGCCGTACGGCACCCGCGCGGTGTCGCCGAAATAGATTATGTCCTCTCCGGGCAGCATCGCGCGGAGCTCCTTGAAGACGGTGAGCCCGCCCAGCCCGGAATCGAATATGCCTATCGGCCTTCGCGTGTCCTTCATGCCGTCAGCTCCGGCCGCGCCGCTACTTCCAGCCCTTCTTTTTGGCGTAGTCCTGGACGCCGCGGTAGATGGCGGAAGCTATCTTCTCCCGCACCTTGCCGCTGTTCATGCTCTTCTGGTCGTTGGAGTTGGTCATGAAGCCCATCTCCACCAGTATGCCGGGGGCGTAGGTGCCGCGCAGCACGTAGAAAGCCGCCTGCTTGACCCCGCGGTTCTTGAAAGGCGTGCGCTTCTCCATCTCCGCGCCGACGAAACCTGCCAGCTTGCTGCCCTCGTTGAGGTACTCGTTGCGGGCCATGGAATGCAGCAGCATCGCGGCCGGGTCCTGCTGGCCGCCGCCGTCCTCCATGCCGACCACGGAGTTCTCGTAGTCGGCCACCTGCGCCGCCCACGGATCGGAGGCTTTCTCCGACATGAAGTAGATCTCGAAGCCCTTCTCCCGCCGGTCGCTGGAGGCGTTGGCGTGGATCGAGATGAAGATGTCCGCCTTGAAATTGTTGGCTATCACGGAGCGGTCCGCCAGAGGGATGAACTCGTCGCTGCCCCGCGTCATCACCACGTCGAACGCGTCGTCCGCCTTCAGCAGCTTGTAGAGGTCCTCGGCGACGTAAAGGTTGATGTCCTTCTCCTTAAGGCCGAACAGCTTCCGGCCGCCCGGGTCCTTCCCGCCGTGTCCGGCGTCTATCACCACGCGCTTCTTGCCGGAGCTGACGTCAATCTTGTCGGGGATGTTGGGCAGCACGGACGGCTGGAGCGGCTGCGAAGGCTGGGCCGGCGCGGCTTCGCCGCCGCCGGAAGGAGCTATCACCGGGGTTATCGAGGCGGCAACGGCTGCCGCGGCGGCCGGCGCGCCGGAGGCCGGGACGGCGGTGTCGGCCGAGCCGGGGGCCGCGGCCGGAGCGGAGGCGGAGGGAACCGGCGCGCCGCCGATGCCCTGGGGCACCGGCGCCATCTTCTTGGACACGTCTATGACCAGGCGGTCAGGGTCCGAAAGGCTGAACGCCTTCACCTCTCCGAAATTCTCGTCAGGGTCCAGCACCAGACGGGCGGTCTTGTTCTCCTGCAGCAGGTCCACGCCCTTCAGCACGCCGTCGCCTATGGGCAGCTTCTCCTCGCGGGCTATAACCCCGCCGAAAATATTGACCTTGTAGAGGTTGTTCTCCTTCTGCGAGGCCTGCCACTCCAACGGCTCCTCCATGTATACCACTATGCGCGTCTTGTCCGCGTGCGAGAAGTAGTTGATGGAGGTGACGTTGACGGCGCGCTGCGCCGAGAGGGTGGAGGTGTCCTTGTTGAAATCAAGGCTGAAGCCGAAGGCCTCCGAGAAGTGGCCGGAGACGAAGAAGCTGAGCGCCAGGAAGGCTTTCCCGCCGCGCACTATCATAGGGTTAGGGTACTCCACCTTCTCGTCGTTGATCGTGATCGAGTCGGACTTCAGGAAGAACACCACCCTCTTGCCCTTTATCTGCAGCATCAGCTTCCCCGAGACCGGGTACCAGTAGATCTTGCCGCCTATGAGCTTCGCCGCCTCCGAGGCGTCCAGATAAGTGGTCCCGCCGAGGGCATAGGTGCCTATCTTGCCGGAATAGACGCCGTTCTTCATGTACGAGATCTGGTCCACCCTGGCGTGAGCCGGGGCGCAGAACGCGCCGAGCAGGAATAGTATGGCTAAACGTTTCAGCATTTCTCTCATCTCCATGTCCGTCGGGAAGGGGGGCCGCCCCTTCCCGCTACTATTTAACAATTACCGGGCCTGCCCGCGCAACGCTATTCCAGTATTATCCGGTAGTCCTCCCAGGTCAGCTGCGGGTCCGAAGCCAGCTTGACGCTGCGGTGGACGTTCTTCTCCATCATGCTGACCTTCTTCTTCAGCACCTCGCAGAGGATCGGATGGGTAATCACGCGCAGGTTCCCGCCGGGACGGCCCATCGTGATGTTGTGTATCTCCCGCTGTATCTGTATGCGGATGCTCTCACTGGAGAGCACCCGGCCGGAACCGTGGCATTCCGGGCATTCCTCGGTCAGCAGGCTGTTGGTGCTCTCTCGCTTGCGCTCGCGCGTCATCTCCACGAGGCCGAGCCGGGTTATCGGCAGGATGCGGATCTTCGCGCGGTCGCGCGCCACCGCCGCCTCCAGCGCGCTGACAACCTTGCTGCGGTTGGAGGCCTTCTTCATGTCTATGAAGTCTATCACGATGATCCCGCCGATGTTGCGCAGCCGCAGCTGGCGGGCCACCTCCCCGGCGGCCTCGATGTTGGTGGCGGTGACCGTCTCCTCCTGGGACTTGCTGCCGGTGAAGCGGCCGGTGTTCACGTCTATCGCGCAGAGCGACTCCGCTTCCTGGATGATGATGCTGCCGCCGTTCGGCAGCGGCACCTTTATCTTGCGCAGCTCCTCTATGCCCTTCTCTATGTTGAAGGCCTTGAAGATCGGCGTCTTGCTGTCGTAATACTTCACGCGGTCCTTCAGGTCCGGCGAGATCTTGGCCGCCAGCTCCAGCACGTTGTTGTAATCGTCCCTGTTGTCCAGCATGTAGATCGCGGTCTCGTCGGAAAGGATGTCGCGCGTGACCTGCATCGTCATGTCGAGGTCCTTGTGCAGCAGCGCGGGCGGCCGGGAACTGTCGTAGCGGCCCTGCACGGTGTCCCACATCCGCAGCAGGTACTTTATCTCCCGCTCCATCTCCTCCTCGGTGGCCCCCTCGGCCTCGGTGCGCACTATGCAGCCCTTGGTACCCAGCATCTTGGAGTCGGCTATCTTGCGCATGATCGCGGAAAGGCGCTTGCGCTCCCCGTCGTCCTCGATGCTCTTCGACACGCCGACGAAGTCCTGGAACGGCGTCAGCACCAGGTAGCGGCCCGGCAGCGAGACGTCCATAGTCACCTTCATGCCCTTGGTGCCGATGGCGTCCTTAGTGACCTGCACCATGACTTCCTGGTCCTTCTTCAGCAGCTTGTCTATCGCGTCCTTCTGGTTCCCGAGCACGTCGGAAATGTAGATATAGGCGTTCTTGTCGAGGCCTATGTCCATGAACGCGCTGGAGATGCCGGGCAGCACGTTCTCCACGCGGGCCTTGTAGATGTTGCCCACGATGTTGCCCGAGCTCCTGCGCTCCCAAAACAGCTCGCTGAGCTTGCCGTCCTCGAGTATCGCTATGCGCGTCTCCTCGAACGAGGTATTTGCGAAAATCTCTCTCTTTACTTTCTTGGTCGTCATTTTGTCTCTCCTTGGGGATCGCTAAAAAACTTCCAGCCGGCCTCCCGAGCCGAACCAGTACAGCTCCTTGCGCACTATGCGCCTGAAAACGGGACGGGCACCGGCCATCAGCTCGGCAGCCACCTCCGGCTTGATGTTCTTGCCGGGTTCGAGCTTCAGCGTGACCTTCAGCAGCGAGGCCGCAGGGTCGAACGAGGCCGATAGCACCGGGGCCCGGGCGTCGAGCATCTTGCGTTCTCCGGTGGACTTCACCTTCTCCCACTCCACGCTCTTGCGCGCCATGAAGGCGTCCACGGCCGCGTCCGAGAAGCCGGCGGGGAAGTCGGCCTCCATGAAGTACTCCGCCGCGTTGACCGCCGCCTCTATGGCCGGGAAGAAGACCGGCACACGCTTTGCCGATACCAGCCTGAAATTATCGTCGTCGAAGGGGCGGATGCTCTCCGCGGCCGCCTCCTCTCTGGCGAACTCCTCCAGGTAGAGATCGGCGTATTCGCAGAGGCTCTCGTGGCCGGACGACGCCGCCGGGCCGAAGGCCATCTTCGGCACCGCCTGGCCGCCTATCCTGGCCGGCCAGAACTTCAGGCCCGAGCGCGCGGCCCTGGAGCGCAGCTCCCTTATCTGCTCGAGGTGCGTCATGTCCTTCGCCGCGGCGAGGCGCGCGAATTTGAGCCTTATGCGGGACTTTGGTCCTTCGTTCATAATGTAGCCTTACTAGTCCGGCCGCTCCGCTCAGACCAGCGCGTACCTCCTGGCGTAGACGGACTCCGCTATGCCGAGCGCCATCATAGTGGCGACCAGGTTGGAACCGCCGTAAGAGACCAGCGGCAGCGGCACCCCGGCCACAGGGGCCAGCCCCAGCAGCATGCCGAAATTTATGCAGAAATAGACCAGGAACATGCCCAGGACACCGCAGTTCACCAGGTAGCCGAAGCGGTCCCTTGCCAGTCGCGCGCCCAGCATGATGCGCCGCATCATCAGGGCGTACAGCCCGGTGACCAGCAGCATCCCCCAGAAGCCCATTTCCTCGCCGACAACGGCCAGGATGAAGTCCGTGTGCCGCTCCGGCACGAAGCCGAGGCGCGACTGCGTGCCTGAGAAGATGCCGCGCCCGAGTATGCCGCCGGAACCAATGGCTATGCGCGCCTGCAGCAGGTTGTATCCCGCTCCGCGCGGATCCGACTCCGGGGACAGGAAGACTTCCAGACGTTTCTGCTGGTAATCCTTCATCTGGTTCTTCACCATGACACCCGAGAAGAAGCCGAGTATCAGCACCAGCGCCGCCCCGGCGAAATAGACGCCGGACAGGTTGGCGTAGAGCTGCACCGACAGGCGCCACAGCAGCCAGAAGCCGAACGCCGCGGCCGCCACGAACACGGCCGCTCCGGCCCAGGAGTCCGAGAGGTGGAAGAAATAGGAGACGAGCGAGTTGTCGAGCAGCTCCGGGTTCAGGTTGATGATGGTCCACAGCACCGGGAAAAGGGCGGAGATCACCGCGTAGCCCACGATGATGGAAAGGTGGAAGACGCTGGCGCCGGCAGCGAACAGCATGATCAGCGCCACCGGGAAGGTTATCAGGATGGCCGAGAAGTCCGGCTGCTTTATCAGCAGCAGGAAGACCGGCACGCAGAGCGCGAAGGCGCCCAGCACCGTCCTCAGCTCCTTGATCTTCCCCATGCGCTTGTCGAGGAAATTGGCCAGCACCAGTATCAGACCGACGCGGGCGAACTCGGAGGGCTGTATCGAGAAGAAAGGCAGGCGGTACCAGGAGCGGGCGCCCTTGTCCACCACTCCGATGAAGAGCACGCCGGCCAGGAAGACGAGCAGCGCGCCGTAGACGAACTTCCACTGGTCCTGGTAGACCTGGTAGTTGACGCTCCAGACGGCCGCCATAGCTATCAGGGCCAGCGGGATGGCGGTGAACTGCACGCGCACGATACGCGTCTGCCCGGGCAGGGCGGCGACGGAGGAAAGTATGGCTATCGTGCCGATGGCCAGCAGGGCCATGGCCGCGATGAACAGGACCCAGTCCATCCTGTTCTTCTTGAGGGAGGCGCCGGGAGTGAATATCATGTGGCCTCCTGCGCGCGCGCTCCGGCCGGCGCGGCCGTGGAGGGCGCCGGCGGCTCACCCTGGGCCGGCCTGGCCTGCTTTCCAGGGAGATCGCTCCTGAGCACCGCCTCTATGACGGCCTTGGCTATCGGAGCGGCGGCCGAGGCGCCGTGCTCGCCGTGTTCCACCATCACGGCCACGGCCACCCGTGAGGGTTCTCCGTTAACGGTGGCGTATGAAACGAACCAGGCGTGGTCCTTGCCGTGCGGATTCTGCGCGGTGCCGGTCTTGCCGTAGACCTCCGCTCCCTTGATCTGGGCCGCGCGGCCCGTCCCCTCGTCCACCACGCTGTGCAGGCCTTCCCTTATCAGGGCCCACGTGCTGTCCTTTAGCCTCACCTCGCCGGTGATCTCCGGCTTGGAGCGCTTCATCACCTGGCCGTCTCCCCGTACGATGCGGTCGACGTAGTACGGCCTGTGTAAGACGCCGCCGTTGGCCACCGCGGCTATCATGTCCGCGGCCTGCATCGGGGTGACCAGCGTTTCGCCCTGGCCTATGGCCAGGTTCAGAGTGTCGCCTATGAACCAGTAGCTCTTCTTGTCGGCCCGCTGGCTCGGACCGAAGACGTTGCCCGACCTCTCGTCCGGCAGGGAGATGCCGGACGGCCGGCCCAGGCCGAAGGCGCGCTCGTATTTCTCTATCGCGAGCGCGCCCGCCCGCTGGCCCATCGTGTAATAATAGACGTCGCAGGACTTGGCCAGGCCCTCTATGAAATCCACGTTGCCGTGGCCCTTCTTCTCCCAGCATTTGAAGATCCTGCTGCCGGCGTCGTACCAGCCCGGGCAGAAGACCCGTTCGGAAGGATCGACACGGCCGCTCTCGAGTATGGCCGCGGAGGTAATGACCTTGAAGATGGAGCCGGGCGGGTAGGTGCCCTGCAACGCCACGTTGAACTCCGGCAGCACTTCGCCGGCGGCCAGCCCCTCCTTCTCCGAGCCGGACATAACGAACATGTTGGGATCGTAGTCCGGCATCGACGCGAAGGCGAGCACCGCGCCGGTGCGCGGGTCCAGGGCCACCACGGCGCCCTTGCCGCTGACGGACTTCTTCAGGCCTTCCTCGGCCGCGGCTTGCGCCTTGGAATCTATCGTCAGGTAGATATCAGCCCCAGGAGACCATTTGCGGCTCTCGAGCACCCGGTTCAGCTTGCCGCGGGAATCCACCTCTAGGTAGATGCCGCCGTCCTTGCCCTTCAGCTCCTTCTCGTACATCTTCTCCAGCCCGGCCTTGCCGAGGCGCGAATCCATAGAATAGGTCTTGTCCCCGGAGAGGCGTGCCCAGTCCCGGGAGTCCATCTTGCCTATGTAGCCGACGAGATGGCTGAGGTACGCGCCGAACGGATAGTAGCGCCTGGCCTCGACGATAATGTCTATGCCGGGGTAGACCGCCTTCAGCTCGGACAGAGACAGCATCACCTTGGACGGCAGGTTCTCTGCCAGACGCACCGGCGTCTCCCTGGTCGCGGCCCTGGTTATCGTCCGGCGGAGGTCCTCGAAGTCGGCGCGCAGCGGGCCGGCGAGGGACCGCGCCATGCGGTCCAGCTCCGGCCCCGGCTTGGTCTGCCCGGGGAAATAGATGAGGCTGAAGGAAGGCTTGCTGGTGGCGATGGCCTCTCCGTCCGCCGCGTAGATGCGGCCGCGCGGGGCGGTCTGGCTGATGACCTGCGTGCGGTTCTTCTCGGCGAGCTCCCTGTAGTAGGAGCCTCCTATGACCTGCAGGCTTATGAGGCGGACGATGAAGATCAGCGCGGCGGAAGAGGCCAGCACCCAGAGGAGGTCCAGCCTTTCCTGCGAGGTCTGGCTGTCCCTCATAGGACGTGCAGCCGCCGTTTCGCCCGGTAGAACAGCTGGAACACCGCCGGCACCGCCAGCGCGTTCAGGAAAGGTTCCGCCAGGAAAATTTTAAGCCCTGTAGGGTTTATCCTGGCGAAGGCCAGGCTCAAACCCATGTAGAAAAGCATGCTGATCCAGGAAAGGGAAACGGAAGCCACCAGCTGCGAGAAGAAGCTGTCCATGTCGAACTGGCGTTTCACCAGGTGGACGATGTACGCCATCAGCGTGTAGGTGAGGGCGTAGGCGCCCAGCGGGCCGGAGCCGAGCATGTCGGCGTACAGGCCCAGGAAGAAGCCCCAGGCTATGCCCTTGACCGGCCCGGCCAGTATCGCGGCGCTGAGCGCGGCGGCGAAGATGAAGTCGGGGGCCAGTCCGAAAAAGGAGAGGTTCTGCGTCCACCACCAGTAGAAGACGCCGGTGCCCAGGTAGATGAGTATCTCCAGCAGCAGGGTCATTGGGGCCTCCCCTCCTGCTCGGAGAACTCGCGGGGGAGCTTACGGCGGACGACGTACACTTCCTTCAGCGTGTTGACGTTCACCAGCGGCTGAACTTCGGCGGTGATGAAGTTCATCGAGGATTCGCGGGGATAGATCTTGGTCACGGTCCCGACAGGCAATCCGGCCGGGAAAAGGATGCCGCCCTTGGCGGTCACCAGCTCCGCCCCCTCGGTCAGACCCGATTCCTCGGGCACGTAGTTCATCTTCAGCCGCCAGGTCCCGCGGCCCTCCACCAGCGCCTCCATGCCGGCCGGCGCTATCGAACAGACCGCCGAGGCCGACGGGTTGGTCAGCAGCAGCACTTTCGAGAACTTGGGATAGACCTCGAAGACCCGGCCGGCCAGGCCCGCCTTCTCGCCCTGCAGGCCGAGCACGGTGTCGTTGACCGCGATCCCGTCGTCGGAACCCTTGTCTATGAAGAAGGAGCCGTACCAGTCGGAAGGGTCCTTGTTGATAACGCGCGCCCAGGCCCCGGCCCACGGCAGGTACCTGGACAGGCGCATCGCCGCGGCCAGGCGCTCGTTGTCGGCCTCTATCACGGCGGCCCGCTGCAGCTGCAGCTCGAGCTCCTTGTTCCTGGCGCGCAGCGTCCTGTTCTCCTGGTCCGTCTCCAGCAGCGACACTATGTTGGACGGCACGTTGCGGACGAAATGGGCGTACTTGGCCCCGTAGTGCAGGGACGGGTAAAGGCTGTAGCTGGCGACGATACGGGCCGTGTGGGCCAGGCGGGAAGCGGGGAAAAGGAGGAGGAGGACCGACAGAACGGCGAAGGAAATTAAAGCGTAATTGGCGGCGTCTTTCTCTCTGCTCATCGCCAGTCCCCCGGGGGGACCCTCCTGGAACCGCGGCCGGCCGGGAGGCCGGACGTCAGCGGTACGAGTTCAGGGATTCGGGCCGCTGGATCTTGTCCAGCTCTTCCAGGTATTTTCCGCAGCCCAAGGCGACGCAGCTCAAAGGATCGGCAGCCCTGTGGACGGGGAGCTCTGTCTCCTGGCGGATCAGCTCCGGGAAACCGCGCAGCAGCGAACCGCCGCCGGCCAGCACCATGCCGCGGTCCACCAGGTCGGAGGAAAGCTCCGGCGGGGTGGCCTCCAGCACTTGCTTTATCACGTCCACTATCAGCTGAACAGGCTCCATCAGGGCCTGCCTTATCTCTTCCGATGTCACAAGAATCGTCTTGGGCAGCCCCTTGGCCTGGTCCCTGCCCTTCACTTCGATGGTCTTCTCCTCTTTAAGCGGGAAGACCGAACCTATCTGTATCTTGACCTCTTCCGCGGTAGTTTCGCCTATCACGAGGTTGTGCTTCCGGCGGAAGTACTGCACTATGCAGTCATCCATTTCGTCGCCGGCCACGTCCAGCGATTTGGCGACCACGAGGCCGCCGAGGGAGATGACAGCTACTTCAGTGGTGCCGCCGCCTATATCGCAGATCATGCTGGCGTGCGGCTCGGAGACGGGCAGGTCCGAGCCTATCGCGGCGGCCATCGGCTCCTCTATCAGCGCCACTTCGCGGGCGCCGGCCTGTTCGGCCGACTCCTGCACGGCGCGCTTCTCGACTTCCGTTATGCCCGACGGTATGCCGATGACTATACGGGGGTGCAGCAGGCTGCGCCTGTTATGCACCTTGCGGATGAAATACTTGATCAACTCCTGCGTGAGCTCGAAGTCGGCTATCACGCCGTTGCGCAGCGGACGAACGGCCGTTATGCTCGACGGGGTGCGGCCCAGCATCAACTTCGCCTCCGCGCCCACCGCCAGCACCTTCCGCCTGTTCTTGTCTATCGCGACCACCGAAGGCTCGCGCAGCACGATCCCCTTGCCCTTTACGTAGACGAGGGTGTTCGCGGTGCCGAGATCTATGCCGATGTCGTTCGAGAACAGGCTGAAGAAGTAGTCGAACATTTTAGTTTAGACCAGTTTCACCAATGCGACCTCGGTGGCGTCGCCCTTCCGTGGTCCGAGCTTGAGGATGCGGGTAAAACCGCCGGCGCGCTCTTTGTAGCGCGGGGCGATAACTTCGAACACCTTCTGGTAGACGGCCTTGTCCTTTATCACGCGGCGTACCTCGACGCGGCGGTTGTTCTTCGCGTCGGCGATCACGCGCTCGGCCACCTTGCGCAGCTCCTTGGCCTTCGGCAGCGTGGTCTGCACATGCTCGTGCAGCAGCAGGCTGGAGGCCATGTTGGAGAACATCGCGCGGCGGTGGGAGCCGGTCCTGGAAAGTTTTCTAGCGCCCAGATTCTTTATCATAATGCGTTCCTTGACGTAAGTTGGGTTATTTCATTCCGAGGGAAAGGCCCATTTCCTTGAGCTTTTCCTTTATCTCGTCCAGCGACTTCTGGCCGAAGTTCTTCACGGACAGCAGGTCGCCCTCGGTCTTGCTGACCAGCTCGCCTATCGTCTGGATCCCGGCCACCTTCAGGCAGTTGGAGGCGCGGGAGGAGAGCTCTATCATCTCCACGCCCTGGTCGAGCTTGGAGGACGCCTCGCCGGCGGCCTCGCTCTTGTCCTCGGCCTTCACCGGCTCCTTGGCGGCCTCTTCGGCCGGCAGGAACGGCATGATCGAGCGGCGCAGCAGCGCGGCGGTGTTGGACACCGCGTCGGAAGGGGTCATCGTCCCGTCGGTCCAGATCTCGAGCACGAGCTTGTCGTAGTCGGTGCGCTGGCCCACGCGGGCGTTCTCCACGGTGTAGTGGACCTTCTGGATCGGGGAGAAGATCGCGTCCATCGGGATGAACTCCATCGGGAGGTTCATCCTGGAGCGGATCTCGTCGGAGGTCAGGTAGCCCGCGCCCTTGGCGATCTCGAGCTCGGCCTCGAACTCGGCGCCGGACTCGACGTGCGCCAGCACGAGGTCCTTGTTGATCACCTCGACGTTGGCGTTCTCCTTGATATCGGAGGCCTTGACCTCTTTCTTGCCCTTCACGCTGATCAGCAGCGTCTCGGGGCCATCGCCCTTCAGGCGCACGCGCAGCTTCTTGAGGTTCAGGATGATGTTGACCACGTCCTCCTGCACGCCGTTGACGGCGGAGTACTCGTGCCTGGCGCCCTTGATGCGCACGGCCACCACGGCCGCGCCCTCGAGGGACGACAGCAGGATGCGCCGCAGCGAGTTGCCTATCGTATGGCCGTAGCCCTTCTCGTACGGCTCCGCGGTGAACTTGGAGTAGTTTTCGGTCTTGGTCTTCTCCTCGACGCCCAGGGCCTCGGGGATAACGAGCTGTTTAGAGAAAGTTGACATTCGGTCTCCTCGCTTACTTTGAATAGAATTCGACTATCAGCTGCTCGTCCACGGAGATGCTGGACTCCGCGCGGTCGGGCCAGCGCACGAGCTTGCCCTTCTTGGAGCCGGCATCCCACGACAGGAAGCTGGGGCGGTAAGAGGTCTTCTCGGCGTGCTCGAGTCCCTGCTTGACCAGCAGCGTCTCGGACACCTTCGGGCTGGCCGGGTTCAGGCTGATCTCGTCGCCGGGCTTCAGCATCGCGGAAGGGATCGAGAGCACGCGGCCGTTGACGCAGACGTGGCCGTGGTTGACCAGCTGGCGGGCGCCCTTCAGCGACACCGCGTAGCCGAGCCTGCGCACGACGTTGTCCAGACGGACCTCAAGGAAGCGCAGCAGCGCGGCGCCGGTCTGGCCCTTGTCCTTGGAGGCCTTGGCGAAGAAGCGGCGGAACTGGGCCTCGTTCACCTGGGCGGACAGGCGGGCTATCTGCTTCTCGCGCAGATGCTTGCCGTAGTCCGACATCTTGTTCGGGCGGCCGCCGGAGGAGAAGCGCTTCTCCTTCTCGGCGCGCTGCGCCTTGTCCACGGCGCAGTTCGTGTGGCACTTCGTGCCCTTCAGGAACATCTTCTGGTTGACTTTCCTGCACTTCTTGCAGCTGGGTCCGGTATATCTCGACATTGTAAAGGTCTCCTTGCTGATCTCTGGCGTTACACGCGGCGGGCCTTCGGGGGCCTGCAGCCGTTGTGCGGTATCGGGGTGACGTCCTTGATGGACACCACGTGTATGCCGCTCTGCGCGACGGCGCGGATAGCGGTCTCGCGGCCGGGGCCGGGGCCGCTGACGAAGACCATGGCCTGGCGCACGCCGTACTCCGCCGCGCGGGCCGCCGCCTTGCTGGCGGTGATCTGCGCCGCGAACGGCGTGCCCTTCTTGGTGCCGCGGAAGCCGTTGCCGCCGGAGGTGGACCAGGCTATCACGCCGCCCTTCTCGTCGGTGAAGGTAATGATGGTGTTGTTGAACGAGCAGTTCACGTACACGCGGGCGAACGGCACGCTGCGGTAGCGGCGGCGAGGCGCCGCCTTCTGCTCGGGTTTCTTCGCCCCTTCGGGCTGCTGGTTCTTGTTCTCTTCTGCCATAGTCTTGGATCTTCCTTATTTAGTTTTCTCCCCCCGCCGCCTGGGCGGCGGGGGTTTGCGGCTTAGGCCTTCCCGGTCGGGGAGGCTGTCTTATTGGCCGAGCCGACGGTGCGGCGGCGTCCGCGGCGGGTGCGGCCGTTGGTGCGGGTGCGCTGACCGCGCACCGGCAGGTTCCTGCGGTGCCTGTAGCCGCGGTAGCTGTTTATCTCGACGTAACGCTTCAGGTTGGCGGTGATCTCTCTGCGGAGCTCGCCCTCAACCTTGTACTCCTTGGAAATGACGGAGTTCAGCAGACCGACCTGATCTTCGTTCAGGTCCTTCACCCGGGTATCCGGGTTGATCTGGGCGCTCAGGGCGGCCAGGATCTTGGCGGCCAGCGGGCGGCCTATGCCGTAAACGTAGGCCAGAGCCACGCTGATCTTCTTCTCTCTCGGTAAGTCCACACCTGCTATACGTGCCATACTTTCTCCTTGCTGCTGCTGTAATCGGTCACCGGCGGATGACGCTGGTCACCAGCCGGGCTTTAGCCCTGGCGCTGCTTGTGGCGGGGGTCGCCGCATATAACGCGCACAACGCCCTTGCGCCTGACTATCTTGCACTTCTGGCAAATCTTCTTCACGCTCGCTCTTACTTTCATTGAAGCACCTCTGTGCGCCGAGACGGCGCTTATTTTTCCCTGTAAACTATACGGCCCTTGCTGAGATCGTAGGGAGAAAGCTCCAGCTTCACCTTGTCGCCCGGCAGGATCTTGATGTGATGGATGCGCATCTTGCCGGAGATTATGCCGAGTATCGTCTTCCCGGGGGCTATCTCCACCTTGAACGTGGCGTTCGGGAGGGACTCCTTGACTATCCCCTCCAGCTCTATCTTGTCGCTGTTCTCGGACATATTTATATATTATACAAAATAAGGGCTTCTCTCCGAAACTACGCCCTGCTCAGCACGTCGCAGCCATCCTCCGTAACGGCCACCGTGTGCTCGTAATGGGCGGCCAGGCTCCCGTCCGCCGAGACGGCCGTCCAGCCGTCGTTCCTCACTATCACGTCCGCCCTGCCCAGGCAGAGCATCGGTTCTATCGCCAGGGTCATCCCCGGCTTCAGGACCGGCCCGGTTCCGGGCTTCCCGAAATTCGGTATCGAGGGCTCCTCGTGCAGGTGCCGGCCTATGCCGTGGCCGGTGAACTCCCTGACCACCGACATCCCGTTGCCCTCCGCATACTCCTGCACCGCGCGGGAGACGTCTCCGAGCCTCGCGCCGGCCCTCACCTTCGAGAGAGCGGCCTCGAGCGATCCGCTCGTGACCTCCATCAGGCGCCTTGCCTGCGGCGAGATCTCGCCGGACGCCACGGTGACGGCGGCGTCGCCGTAGAAACCTCCGCAGACCGCGCCCATGTCCAGGCTGACGATGTCGCCCTCCCGGACCACCCTTTTCGGGCTGGGTATGCCGTGGACTATCTCCTCGTTGATGGACACGCACAGCGTGGCGGGATATCCCCGGTAGCCCAGAAAGGCGGGCACCGCACCCAGCTCGCGAACGCGCTTCTCCGCGAATTTGTCAAGTTCCGCCGTGGTCACCCCCGGCCTGACCAGGGGTTTGAGCTGCGCCAGCACTTCGGCCACCACGCGGGAGGCCCGGCGCATGCTCTCTATCTCTGCCGGCGTCTTTATCTCGATCACGGCTTGCGCAGCAGGGCGGAGACCTTTTCCGCCACGGCTTCCGGGGGCTGCGAGCCGTCCGCCTCGTAAAAGCTTCCGGAGGCCCTGTAATAGGCCAGCAGCGGCTCGGTCTGGTCGCGGTAGACCTGCAGGCGCCGGTCTATCACCGCCGGCTTGTCGTCGTCGCGGACCATCAGCGGCTTGCCGCAGGCGTCGCAGACGTTCTCCTTGGCCGGCGGGGCCGAAATGGTGTTATAGATCTTCCCGCAGCCGGTGCAGGTGCGCCTCGCGCCCAGGCGCCTGGTCACCTCTTCCTCGGAAACATTGAGGAAGACGACCGCGTCCACCGCCTGGCCGCGGGAGGATATCCACGCGTCCAGCCCTTCCGCCTGCTCCACCGTGCGGGGGAAGCCGTCGAAAAGGAGCCCGCGCGTCTCGCCGTTCAGCCGCGACTTGAGAACCTCGAGGACCAGCTTGTCCGGTACCAGCCGGCCGGCGTTAAGATAACCGGCCGCTTCCTGGCCGAGAGGCGTCTTCTTCGCCAGCTCCTCCCGGAAGATATCCCCGGTGGAGACGTGGAACATGTTCAGCTTCTGAGAAAGAACCTTGGCCTGTGTCCCTTTCCCGGAACCAGGGTACCCCAGCAGGACAATATTCATGCTTCCCTCCAGCCTGTTCCCGGGCCGGTCGCCGCGGCCCGGGTCAGGTCCCGACGTTGAACCAGCGGCCTTTTACCTTGGAGTTCTTGTAAAAGCCCTCGTAGTTGCGCATCACCAGATGCGCCTCGGTCTGCGCTATCGTATCGAGGGCTACGCCCACTACGATCAGCAGAGAGGTGCCGCCGAAGTAGAACGGCACGTTGAACTTGGCCCGCAGGTAGTCGGGCAGCACGGCGATGGCGGCCACGAACAGCGCGCCGCCGAGCGTGATGCGGTTGAGCACCCACTCGATGTGCTGGGCCGTCGGCTCGCCCGGGCGGATGCCGGGGATGAAGCCGCCCCACTTCTTCATGTTCTCGGCCAGGTCCTTCGGGTTGATGCTGACGGAGTTGTAGAAGTAGCAGAAAAAGACGATCAGGGCCACGTAGGTCAGCTGGTAGATGACGCTGGTGTGGTTCATCAGCGACATCAGTTTCTGCGCCCAGGCGGCCTGCGGGTTGAAGGAGCCTATGGTGTAAGGCACGCTCAGCAGCGATACCGCGAAGATGACCGCGATGACGCCGCTCTGGTCCACCTTCAGCGGCAGGAACGTGGAGGCGCCGCCCATCATCTTGCGGCCCACCATGCGCTGCGCGTACTGCACCGGGATCTTACGCTGCGCGGTCTCCACCCACACCACGAACGCGATGATGGCCAGGACCGCTGCCAGTATCAGCAGGCCGGAGATCAGCGTGATCTCGTCTATCCGTATCAGTTCTATCATGCCCATTACGGCGGAGGGCAGCCGGTTCACGATGCCGGCGAAGATGATCAGCGAGATGCCGTTGCCTATGCCGCGCTCGGTGATCTGCTCGCCCAGCCACATCACGAAGACGGTGCCGGTGACCAGCGTCAGCACGGTGACGAAGTAGAAGGCGAAGGTCGGGTTGGCCACTATCTGCGGCCCGTCGCCATTCGCGCCCATCTTGGTCAGGGCTATCGTGAGGCCCAGCGACTGGAACGCCGCCAGGAACAGCGTGAAATAGCGGGTGAACTGGGTTATCTTCTTGCGGCCGCTCTCGCCTTCCTTGGCCAGCCTGTCCAGCATGGGGAAGATGTGAGCGCCCTGCACCAGGCTCATGATGATGGACGCGTTGATGTACGGCATCACGCCCATCGAGAAGATGGAGAACCTGCCCAGCGCGCCGCCCGAGAAGATATCCAGGAACCCGAGCAGCGAGCCCTTCTGCGACTCGAACAGAGCGTGCAGAGCGGCCGTGTTTATGCCGGGTATCGGGATGGAGGCGCCGAGCCGGTAGACGGCCAGCGCCCCGAGCACGAAGAATATCCGCTTTTTAAGGTCCTGTATCTTAAAAATGTCGGTTATCTGCTGCATTATTTCTTATCCGTTTTGGGGGCCGTTATCAGGGCGGCCTTGCCGCCGGCCTTCTCGATCTTCTCCTTGGCGGAAGCGGAGAAAGCGTGAGCCTTAACGTTCAGGGCCTTCTTCAGCTCGCCGTCGCCGAGCACCTTTATCAGCTCGGGCTTCTTGACGAGGCGGGCCTTGACCATGGCTTCCGGGGTTACCTCGGAGCCGGAGGCGAAGTTCTTCTCCAGCGAGGAGACGTTGACCCACTGGTACTCGGTGCGGAAGTTGACGTTGTTGAAGCCGCTCTTCGGAACGCGCCTCAGCAGCGGGGTCTGGCCGCCCTCGAAACCGGACGGCTTGGGGCCGCCGGAAGTGGAGTTCTGGCCTTTCTGACCGCGGGTGGAGGTCTGCCCGTGACCGGAGCCCTGGCCTGTGCCGAGGCGCTTCTTCCTGTGCACGGAACCGGGTTTGGGTTTGAGATTGTTGAGTCCGACCATAGTTTTTCTCCTGTGTGCTTTGGTATCCGGGGCGGCCTTATTCCTTGCCGCGGAGCTTCATGACCTCGTCCCTGGTGCGCAGCTTCTTCAGCGCGTCGATGGTGGCATAGACGGAGTTGAACGCGTTGCGGGTGCCGAGGTTCTTCGTCAGGATGTTCTTGACACCGGCCGCTTCCAGCACGGCGCGCACGCCGCCTCCGGCTATCAGGCCGGTGCCGCCCACGGCGGGCTTCATCCACACCTTGCCGGAGCCGAACTTGCCCTCCACCTCGTGCGGGATCGTGAAGTTCTCGATCGGGAACTGGAACATGTCCTTGCGGGCGCCGGCGGTGCCCTTCTGGATCGCGCCCTGCACCTCGTTGGACTTGCCGAGGCCGGCGCCGACCTTGCCGTTGCTGTCTCCGACCACTACAAGGGCGTTGAAGGAGAAGCGCTTGCCGCCCTTGACGACCTTGGTAACGCGGTTGATGACGACGGTGACGACCTTCTCTTCTTTCGCGTCGGTCAGGTCGAGTTCCATCGCCTCTCCGGGTTTGCCCTGGGCGCTGAGTTCCTTGCTGGTCTTGAGCTGTTTCTGGTTTCTGAGCATTTTGGCTTCTCCCTTAGGCCGCTTGATGAGCATAGCTCTTGTGCGGCACAGACATAGTCTAGAATTTCAGGCCGGCTTCGCGGGCCGCGTCGGCCAGCGCCTTGATGCGGCCGTGGTAGATCCTGCCGCCGCGGTCGAAACATACCTCGGTCACGCCCTTGGCTACGGCGCGCTTGGCGAGCAGCGCACCCACGACCTTCGCGGAGGCGATGCTCTTACCGGACTTCAGCTTGCCCTTCAGTTCCTTGTCCACGCTGGAGGCGGCGACGAGGGTGGTGCCCTTCACGTCGTCGACGACCTGCGCGTACAGATGCTTCGCGCCGCGGTAAACGCTGAGGCGCGGCCTCTTGATGCCGTTCTCCAGCAGCTTGCTGCGGGAGCGGGTCTTGCGGAACTCGTATCTTTCCTGTTTGCTTATCATAATCGGTTCGTTCTCCTGTCGTGCTTGCGCGCCCGTTACTTCTTGGCGGCGCCGGCGCCGGCCGCGGTCTTGCCGGCCTTGCGGATGATGTGCTCGCCCTGGTACCTGATGCCGGTGCCCTTGTAAGGCTCGGGCTTCTTGATCCTCTTGATCTGGGCGGCCAGGTTGCCGACGACCTCGCGGTCGATGCCCTTGATCGTCAGCACGGTCTGCTTGGGGTCGAAGGACATCTTGATGCCCTTCGGTATGTCCATCAGCACCGGGTGGGAGAAGCCGAGCGTCAGCGACACGCGGTTCCCTTCCACGGAACCCTTGAAGCCTACGCCGCTGATCTCGAGCACCTTCTCGAACTCCTTGGTCACGCCGGCGACCATGTTGTTGATGCGCGCGCGGGTGGTGCCGAACAGGGCGGCCTTGTCGGCGGCGCCCTGGGCGACGCT
>JAKAMO010000178.1 GCA_021812825.1 bacterium
ACGGCCGATATCGACACCACGCCGCCCGCCATAGCCTACACTTTGCCGGACCCGCAGAACGGCGGCTGGTACAACGCCGCCAACCGGCTGCGCTTTGGCTGCTCGGACGCGCTGTCCGGCCTGCGGATCTGTTCCTCGTCCGGGCCGGTGGAGACCGAGGGGGTTAACGTATCTACCGCCGCGCGCGCGGAGGACTTTGCCGGCAACGCCACGGAAGTGACGCTCACCGGACTTAAGATAGACAACGGCGCTCCAGTATCAACGGCGACTCTTACCGGGCTCTCCGGCGGGGCCATGTTGTTCAGGTCCCCGGTGACGGTGACGCTTACGGCCGCTGACGCGGTGAGCGGGGTGCGCGAACGCTACTATCTGCTCGACGACGGGCCGGTGACGCCTTATGCCGGCGGCATCCAGGTGAGTTCCGAGGGTTCCCATAAGCTGGAGTATTTCGCGGTGGATAATGCCGGCAACCCTGAGCCGCTGAACGCGCTCTCTTTCACTATCGACTCCCTGCCGCCCGTCTCCACGGCCGCGGCGGTCGGGGCCGGCGGGAACGGCTGGTACAACGGCGACGTTTCCGTCAACATAGAATCCTCCGACCAGGGCAGCGGCGTGGAGGCGGTCTACTACAGCGTGGACGGCGGCAGCGTGACCGCGCTTTCCTCCGCCGGAATCCTCCCGGCGGGCTGGTTGTACGGCGAGCGCCTGCGCGTCGCCGAGCGCTCCGGCGCGGCGCTTTATGACCATCAGGTGGCGGTGACGCTAAACACGGCCGACCTGATAGCCTCGGGCAAGATGCGCGCGGACTGCGGCGACCTGCGTTTCTACCAGAACGCGGCGCAGCTGGACTACTGGCTGGAAGGCGGCTGCGGCACGGCGGAGACCAGGGTGTGGGTGAAGGTCTCCTCGCTGCCGGCGGGCGGGCTGTCGGACGTCTCCATGATCTACGGCAATCCGTCGGCCTTATCGGCCTCCAGCGGCCTTAACACGTTCGACTTCTTTGACGACTTCGACGAGAACTACGTGGATTACCTGCGCTGGCGGACCGTCGGCGGCGCCTGCCCCATGTACGTGCGCGGCGGCAAGCTTGAGTTCGCGGCCTGCAGCACGGGTGCCACGCTGACCAAGCCGTGGATGGTGCCGCTTAACTCGCGGCCGGAGAAGTACGTGATGGAGACCGGAGTGTACGGCCTGAACTACGGCGGGGACAACGCGCAGGCGCAGATCATAGCGCTGCGCTGGGACGGCAACTTCATAGGGCCCAACAACCCGGCCAACGGCTATATCCTGGCCACGTTCACGGGCGGCTCGCCCATGGGAGCGGTCTCCCTGGTGCGGCTGGCCTCGGAATACGGCGTCGCTGCCGTGGCCGGGGCTGAGAACGCGCTGTTCCCGGAGAAATGGCAGACGCTGGGGATAACCGACGACGCGCAAAGTCTGGACGTCTCGGTGGACGGGCGTACCGTGGTGCATTACGACACCACCAACCGCTGGGGCGACCTGTGGGCGCTGAGCGGGCGCGACTACCCCGCGCCGTCGAGCGTCTATTACGACAACTTCAGGATAAGGAAGTACGCCGCGGCGCAGCCTTCCGTGGAGCGCGGCGCGCCTGGCGGGGTGGTGACGGTTTCCGGGCCGGGCTTCCACGCGGTGCGGTATTTCGCGAAAGACGCGGCGGGCAACACGGAGTCTGAAAAGATGCTGGTGTTCAACATCTCGGGCGGCGCGGGCGCGCCGGCGGCCAGCCCGGACGGCGCCGTTTCGGTTGCCGGCTCCACCGAAGCGCTGGTCATAGCGCCGGTGGCGGCTCCGCAGGCGCCGGCCGCGGCCGTGGCCGCCGCGGCGCCGGCGCAGGGCGTGCAGCCGGTGAGCGGGTTCTACGAGATAACGCCTTCCGGCCTGCAGTTCGGGACGCCGGTAAAGCTTACCTTCATCTTCGATCCCGCCGGGCAGGACATCTCGGCGGTCGGCATCTACTATTTCGACGGGGTAGCCTGGACGAGCGCCCCGGTGTCGGGCGTCACTACGGGCCTGCTGGCCGACGGCAGGGCCTACGTGGAAGGCTATATCTCGCATACCTCGCTGTACGCGGCGATGCGCGCGGTGGACGGCAAGCCGCCGTCGAGCCGGCTCGCGGCGCCGTGGTTCGAACGCGCCGACGGGGTCCGGTTCGCTTCGGACAGGACGGTGTTCAGCCTTACCAGCCTGGACGACCTGGCCGCGGCCGGCGACGGCAGGGGCTTCGGCGTGAGGGCGCAGCACGTGGCCGTAAGCACGGGGGCGGCGCCGTTGAGGGAATTCGACTGGACCAGTGCGGAGCCGGGCTTCGGGCGCGCGGAGGTGTCCACTTTCAGCCTGGCCGGGCTGGCGGACGATGCGTATTTCGCGGACTATTCGGCTACGGACCTCAAGGGGCACGAGGAGGCCTTGAAACGGCTGGAGATAAGCCTGGACAATACTCCTCCGTCGGCCGCGGCCTCGCTGGCCGGCACGCCCGGCGCAAACGGCTGGTACGTTTCCACCATTACGGCGGCGCTGGCGGCCGAAGATGCCGGCGCCGGGGTGGAGAAGATCAGCTACCGCCTGGCGCCGCCCGGGGAAGAGCCGGGTCCCGAGGCCGCGTACGAGGCGCCGCTCGGCGCGGAGCTGGAGGGCGTATACCGCCTGTATTTCAAAGCGGCGGACGTTCTGGGGAATACAAGTATTGAAACGGAGACGCGTTTCGGCATAGACCTGTCCACCCCTGTGGTGAGCGCGGCCCTGGTGCCTGCACCTAACGCCGCCGGCTGGAACAACACGGCCGTTTACGTGTCGTTTGCCGGCACGGACGCGGTGTCGGGGATAGCGTACTGCGCGGCGGGCAGCACGGTCTCGCTGGAGGGCGCGGCACGGGAGCTGTCCGGCTACTGCCTGGACTACGCGGGCTGGTCCTCCACGGCCTCGGTCGCCGTCAATATAGACACCACGCCTCCGGCCATAGGCTTTACGCTGCCGGGCGCCGCGTCGCCGGCCGGCTGGTACAACGGCGACGTCACGGCGCGTTTCGCCTGTTCGGACGCGCTGTCCGGCCTGCTCTCCTGCCCGGAGGCGGTCACGCTTGCCGGCGAGGGGCCGGGCATCTCCACTTCCGTCGCGGCCTCCGACAAGGCCGGCAACGTGTCCACCGTTACCGCCAGCGTCAACATAGACAGGACCCCGCCGGAAATACATATCTCCTCGCCCGCCGCGGGGGACGTGTTCGTGGCGACGAAGGACAAGGTGCGGACCTTCTTTGCGGTGAAGGACAACCTGGACCCCGCGCCGGAGGCGCTGGCTTACCTGGAGCAGGTAGAGGACAGGGGCGGCCCGCGCGGCGGCAGGCCGGCTAAGATAGCCGTGGTCAACGGCCAGGCCCTGGAGCCGCTCGACCTGGACGACGGGCTTTGGGAGCTGGCCGCGGGCGCCACGGATTTCGCGCTGAATACCAGCACCGCCGCGGGCGGAACGTTCGAGATCATACACGACGTGCGTCCGCCGAGGAGCGCGCTGGCGGTCTCGGGCGGCCCCTTGTACGAGGCCGGCGGTACGGCCTATATAAGCAAGGACACCGTGCTGTCGCTGGCCAGCGCCGACGACCTGGTGCTGGCGGACGACGGGGCCGGGCTGGGCGTGAGGCGGCAGCTAGTGTCCGTGCCGGGGCGCGGCTGGAGCTTCGAGAACCCGGAGCCGCGGCAGGGGGCGGTGTTCGTCTCTACGTTCGCGCTGGACGCGCAGGCCGACGGACTTTATTTCCCGCGCTATAACGCTCTGGACGTTATTGGCAACGAGGAGGCGGTGAAGGTGAGCACCTTCGCGCTGGACAATACCGCGCCGGCAAGCGCCTTGTCGGTGTCGGGCGACCAGTACCATGGCGGGAGGCTCTACGTCAGCCCGCGGTCGCTGGTAGTGATAACGGCCGCGGACCCGGCGGTGAACGGCGCGGCTTCCGGCGTCCGGGTGACCAGCTGCGCCGTGGACGGCGGGGCGTTCGCGGAGTACGCCGCGTTCGAGCTGTCGGCGGAAGGAAAGCGCATCGTGGCGTACTATTCGGCCGACAATGTGAATAACGTGGAAGCCGCGAAGACCTCCGAATTGTGGGTGGACTCCACCACGCCGGTTACGGCGCTTACGGTGAGCGGCGCGCGCTACGACGCGGGCGGCCTGATATATATAACCGGCGCTTCCGGCCTGGCGCTTGCGGCCGCGGACCCGGTCAGCAACGGGGCCGCCTCCGGCGTGCTGCTGACCAAGCACAAGCTGGACGGCGGCGATTGGCGGGTGTATGAGGGCAGCTTCACCATAACGGCGGAAGGCCGCCATACGCTTGAATACTACAGCCTGGACCGCGTGCAGAATGCAGAACAAAGCAGGACGGCATTGCTGGCGGTGGATAACACGCCGCCGGCCACTGCGCTGTCGGCTTCCGGGGTCAATAACGCGGCCGGCGGCGTGGTTTACGTGAACGCCGGCACGCGGTTCCAGCTTTCGGCCGCGGACCCTTCGCCGGCAGGAGAAGCGTCGGGCGTAAAGGCGAGCCGCTACGAGATAAGCGGCGCTGGCGGCGTGGAGTCTGC
>JAKAMO010000043.1 GCA_021812825.1 bacterium
TTTACCGCGCCATCGGGCCCTTCCTGCTGATACTGCTGGCCATGCTGGCGCTGGTGACCTACCTGCCGGGAATAAGCCTGATCGGCGCGAAATAGGCGCGGGCGGCGGGCTTTCCGCCGTCAGCCGTTAATAAGACTATAGAGGAGTATCGCGAGGACTACTAGGGTGACGGCCACGTAGAGCCAGTCCCTTTCCTTGAGGAAGCCGAAGACGGAGAAGACCACGCGCGCTATCGGCGTGGCTATCAGCATCAGCAGGCCCAGCTGGATCAGGCCCCTGCCGTGCAGCGCGAAGGCGCAGCGGAATATCCCCGCGGCGCCGGAGAGCTCCGGCGGCTGGCGCGTGAAAACGGAGTATTCGGCCGTGGCCAGGCCGTGGCGCGCCAGGTACAGGACGCCGCCCGCCGCCACCACCGCCGCCGACGAGAGAACGCCGGCGCGCAGCAGCTGGCCTATCGTGACCTCTATCTCCTGGTCCATCAGCTTTCGGGCCATGCGCCTCACAGCAGCCCCCTTAAGCCCGTGTAGATCATCTCGAGGGCCAGCACGAAGATCACCGCGCCGAAGACCTTGCGCAGCGTGGAGGTATCGGCCGCGTAGAGCCGGCGCGCGCCCAAGGTGGAGCCGGCCAGCACACCCAGCATCACCGGCATCGCGAGGCCGGGGTCTATGTAGCCCTGGCGCAGGTAGATGCCGGCGCTGGCGGCCGCGGTCACGCCTATCATGAAATTGCTGGTGGCGGTGGAGACCTTGAAAGGCAGCCTCATCGCCTGGTCCATAGCCAGCACCTTTACCGCGCCGGAGCCGATGCCCAGCAGCCCCGAGAGGGTGCCGGCCACGAACATCAGGCCGAAGCCGGAAGGCACCGAGGCGACGTTATAATGTTTCGTCCCGTCCTTGGTCGGGTAGGAGCCGTTCATGCGCAGGCGGGTCGCCAGCGGGTCGGGCCGGGAGACGGCGGCCCCGTCCTCCCGGGGGCGGCTGGAGACCCACGCGGAATGTATGAGGACCAGGCCGAAGATCAGCGAGATGGCCGCCGTAGGCAGGCGAAGGGCGAGGAAAGCGCCCAGCAGCGCGCCCAGCGTGGTGGCTATCTCGAGGAACATGCCGATGCGGATATTGCTGAAGCCCTCGCGCACGTAGGCCGCGGCGGCGCCGGAGGAGGTGGCTATCACCGAGACGAGCGAGGCGCCGATCGCGTACCGGATGTCCACGCCGAAGCCCACCGTCAGCAGCGGTATGATGACCACGCCGCCGCCCAGGCCAGTAAGGGAACCCAGGAAGCCGGCGGCGAAAGCGCCCAGCGCGACGATGGCGGTGAAGAGGAGCACGGGCATAGCTGCTGTCCTGATTCTACCATTTTAGGCCGGGCGCCGATGATGTGTTATAATTTATCTGCCGACGGAGCGGCGTTAAAACCATGAAGATAGAACTCAGCGACAAGCTCAAGACCTTCAAGCCTTTCCTCTTCGAGGAACTTTACCGCAAGGAGCGGGCCGAGCGCGCCAAGGGCAAGGACATCATAAGCCTGGCGGTAGGCGACCCCGACATTCCCACCGACCGCCGGATAGTCTCCGCCGCGGTCAGCGAGCTGCGCAAAGGGGCCAACCACCGCTACCCCAACACCAAGGGAAACGAGAATCTGCGCCGGGAGATCTCGGCCTGGCACAAGCGCCGCCACGGCCTCACCTTCCACCACAGCGACGAGGTCTCGATACTTATAGGCTCGAAGGAGGGCATAGCCCACCTGCCGCTGGTGGTAATGAACGAAGGGGACTGCTGCCTTATCCCCGACCCGACGTACCCGACGTACCGCACCGGCGTGGTGCTGGCCGGCGGCCGGATCCACGACGTGCCGCTCGAGGAGAAGAACGGCTTCCTGCCCGACCTCGGGAAGATCCCCGCCAAGGTCCTGTCCCGCGCGAAGCTCTTCTTCCTCAATTATCCCAACAACCCCACCGGGGCCTGCGCCACGCTGGACTTCTACCGGGACCTGGTGAAATGGGCGAAGAAGCACGGGGTGATAATAGCGCAGGACGCAGCCTACTGCGACATGTATTTCGGCGAGCCGGCCCCGAGCATCCTGCAGGTCGACGGCGCGCGGGACGTGGCCGTGGAGTTCTACTCGGCCTCGAAGACCTACTGCATGGCCGGCTGGCGCATAGGCTGGGTGGTCGGCAACTCGAAGCTGGTCTGCGCGCTGAACCAGTTGAAGGAGAACATCGACTCTGGTCCCTTCAACGCTATCCAGAACGCCGTGGCCTACGGCCTGAAGAATCACGAGAGCATAGTGCCCCCGATCAGGGCGCATTTCAAGCGCCGGGCCGACAGTTTCTGCCGGGCGCTGGCCTCCTCGGGCTGGCGGTTCATCCCGCCTGGCGGCAGCTGCTTCGTCTGGGCCCGCCCCCCGGCGGACGTCCCCTCCATGGACGCTGTCTATTTCATGTTGGAGAAGGCCTCGCTGCTGACGGCTCCCGGCTCAGGCTTCGGCAGGCACGGCGAAGGCTATATCCGCTTCTCGCTCACCGAGCCGGACCCCCGCCTTAACGAGGTCCTGCGCCGGCTGAAGGCCCTGGACTGGTCCTCGCTAAAGTGATTGAACTGCCGTAAAAAAGGAAGCCCGGCAAAACCGGGCTTTCTTTTTTACTCTGCAGCGCTGACTGCCGCACACGAGCGATTTTCAGGCCGTCTGATGAGCAAAGCTCCTGATACGGCACGGGCATAGCCCAGGGCGCAGGGCACAGTTGATTGGCGGGGCGCGGCGGGGTGTGGGGACCGAAGGCCGTCACGGAGGGAGGAGCTTGCGCAGCGCGACGACTGAGTGGAGCGAAGCGACACCGCAGTGTGACGAGCGGCGCGAACGGTGTTCGCGACCGCGTGCCTGAGGGCTCCACACCCCGACAGCCCCGACACTGCAGAACCGCGCCCGTTTATGGGCGAGCGCGTTTTGCGCTCCGGCACACTGAGGCTATTCGCAGGCGTTGCTGTCGAACCTGATCTCCGAGTTCTCACCGACGTTCAGCCTGTCCTTCATGCCGACCACGGTGGCGCTGGGCCCCACCAGCGAGCCGGTAAGGTTCATGTCGGCGATGACGGCGTTCTCGTTGACTATAGAGTCGGAGATGATGGAGGACGTTATCTTCGCCCCGTCCCCTATCGACACATAAGGGCCGACTATCGAGTTCTCCACCATTGCCGTGGGTGCTATATAGACCGGCGGGATGATCTGCGTGTTCTTCGCCTTCGGCGAGAACTTCTTGCGGTCCAGTATGTGCCGGTTGGTCTCCAGCAACGTCTCCGGCTTGCCGCAATCGTACCAGCCTTCTATCGGCATAGGCTTTATCCTGTGGCCGGTCTTCACCATCAGCGACAGCGCGTCGGTGAACTGCACCTCGCCGCGCGTGGTCACCCCGGAGGCGACCAGCTTCTCCAGACTGTTGTAAAGCAGCTGCGAGCTGTGGAAGGAGTAGATGCCCACTATGGCCAGGTTGGTTTTCGGCTTCTCGGGCTTCTCCACCATCGCGGAGATATAGCCGCCCCTGGTCTCCACCACTCCGAAGCGCCGGGGGTCCGCGACCTCCTTGACCGCGATGCAGTCGTCCTTGGAGGTCAGGAACTTCGAGATGTCAGCGTCCAGTATCGTATCCCCCAGCATCACCAGCACCGGGCCGCCGACGCTGCGCCTGGTCAGCCAGATGGCGTGGCCCAGCCCCTTCGGCTCGGGCTGCTCCACGTAGGTCACGTGCAGCCCGGGGTAGCCGGCGGAGACGTACTCCTTTATCTTCTCGCCCAGATAGCCGATGACAAGACAGACCTTCCTGATACCGGCGGCCTGCAGATCGTCGAGAATATGCCCGATTATCGGCTTGTCGCCCACCGTCAGCAGCACTTTGGGATAGGTATAGGTGTGGGGACGCAGGCGCGTGCCGGCGCCCGCCACCGGTACCACCGCCGTGAATTCGCTCTTTGCCATAAGTTCCTCTCCAGCCTCCGGAATATCGGATCCGCGTCAGTCCACGGTCATCTGCCTGTAGACCTCCGCGTAGTCCGGGGCCTGCTTCAGCCCCGCCTTCGCGTACTTCCTCGAGTCCCAGAAATTCGGCCGCTTCAGCACCGTCCCGTAGTCGGCCAGCGCGTCAAGGCGCCGTCCGAGCAGGTCCAGCGCCTCCGCCCTACGCAGGTAGCAGTAGGTGACCCAGCCTTTGTCGGGGAAGCCCGTCTTCTCTATGCCGGTGGTCAGCCAGCCGACGGCCTCCTCGTAACGCTTCAGCGCGATGAGCGCGTCGCCGGCCGAGAGGTAGATCATCGCTAGCTGCTGCTCCAGCCCAAGCTGCGGCCTCACGTGCCAGGCGCCCAGGAAGGCCTCGCTCTCCGCGAGCACGCCGGCCCAGTCCTCGGCCTGGATGTGCGTCATTATCTCCCCGACCCGGAACAGCATGTTGGTCGGGTCTATGGCCTTCAGCGCGTCGGTCTCGGCGTAAGCGGCTTTGTTATCGTGCTCGTGCATCGAATAGATCTCTATCAGGAAGAAGCGGGCCTCCACCTTGAAGAAGCGCCCGCGCTCTTTGGCCAGCTTCACGTACTCGATGCCGCGCTCTTTGTCCCCTCCGACGAAGAGCTTCGCGGCCAGGCCCAGAGTGCCCGGCAGCGTGGCGGCGTAATAGTCGAAGATGCCCAAGCCCAGAAAAGCGTCGTAGACGGCGGGATTGACCTCAAGGCATTTCTTCAGGTATTTCCTGCCCTTCCTGCCGCGGGTGTAGGCCTTCCACCAGCTGCGCTGCACCGCGTACCAGCGGCCCTCCAGGCCATAGGCGCTACCCATGAAGAAGTAGGCTTGGTCCAGGTCCTTCTGCTCCCCGATCATCCTCTCCGCGAGGTCTATGGTCTTTTCCGCGTTGGAGATGAAGTCCTTCTCCACGCTCTTGAAACTGTCCTGCACGTCAAAGTTCTGCGAGTAGCGCCACCAGGAAAGCGCGGCCAGCGCGAAATAGCCGGCCGGGCTCTCCGGAGCCAGCGAGGTTATCTGCCTGAACTGCCCCTCGGCCTTGTCGAACTCCAGCCTGTACATGTAGGCTATGCCCATGTCGTAGCGCTCGTCGGCGCCGGGGCTGAGCGTGAACGGCCGGGTGGAGGCGCCGAGGTCCACCAGGGCCGGCCCGAGATCGTCGTCGGAGGCGGCAAGGGCCCGGCAGGGCAGGAACGCGAGGAGGACTGGCAGCAGAAGTCGTTTCATAGGTTATCCGATCAGCAGGGAGACGCCCAGCAGCGACAGCACCACGAAGGAGGCCAGCGCGAAATAGTACTCCCCTCCGCGCCAGTAGCCGTAGATCAGCATGATCACGCGCGCGGCCGGGGTGAGAAGGAGTATCAGCAGGCCCGCTCTGAGGACAGCCTCTGCGTGCGCGAAGCCCGCGACGGAGAAGGCGAAACCTCCGAAGATGAGCGTCATGCTGAGAACGACCCCGGCCAGCAGCGTGCGCTGTATCAGCGCCGCGAAATGTTTCTGCGAGAAGGTCTCTCCCATATCCGACCGTTACCCTCCCAGCGCTTTCATCAACATCTTGACCGCCACGGCCAGCGTCAGCGCGGAGAAGACCAGCTGCAGCTTCTCCGACTTCGCCCTGTAGAGGGCGTGGATGCCGGCGAAGGAGCCTATAAGCACTCCGGTAACGATGACCCCGGTGAGTTCCAGCGGCATCATGCCCTTCCTGAAATATACGTAGGCGCTGGCGGCGGCCGAGACGCCTATGATGAAGTTGCTGGTGGCCGCGGCGGCCTTCATGGGGACCCCGCAGACGAGGTTCATCAGCGGGACATGCACTATGCCTCCGCCTATGCCCAGCAGGCCCGACAGCGAGCCGGCGAAAAAAGCGGCGAACGAGGCCGGGGCCAGGTTCCTGACCGCATACGGAGTATGCTCTCCGACGGCCGGATCGAAGAAAGCGGAATCGAAAGCGGAGCCCGCCGCGGCAGGCGCCGGCTCGGCGACCTTCTGCCTGCGCGTCCCGCGGCGGACCTTTATGAACATCAGGCCGGAAACGGGGAAGAGCATAAGCGCGAACAACAGCTGCAGCACTCCCGACGGCAGCCTGCTGGCCACGAGGGCCCCGGTCAGCGACCCCAGCGCCGCGGTGACCTCGAACGTGATCCCCAGTCTTATGTTGGTCAAGCCGCGCTCCACGTTGACCGCGGCCACGGCGCTGGAGGTGGCCACTATGGCCGCCAGCGAGGCCGCGACGGCCTGGTGTATCGGGACCTTGAGCGCGAGGACCAGGAAAGGCACCATGAAGATGCCGCCGCCTACGCCCAGGGCCGAGCCCAGCAGACCGATGAAGACGCCGAAGGCTATCAGCGCCAGGAAGTTGAGCAGCGTGAATTCGATCATCTCAACTCTCCGCTTGTTCCGCGTAGCGCAGGAAATTGACGGCCTCGGCGGCGCCGATATCGTAGGCTTTCGTGCACTTTGTCCCTTCGAACTCGAGCAGGTTCAGGCCCAGGTCTATCGGGGGCTTTATAAGGTATACTTCCGGCTCCGACTTGATGAAGACGCGGGACTCGTAGACCTTCTGCGTGTGTATCGCGAGCATGCGGCGCGCCTTACGCTCGAAATAGCCGAACGGCCCATAGGCCGGGAAATCCATGTCCTCCGGGCGCGAGTTGCCGATCATTATTATCGTGCGGCAGCCCTCGAAGATGCTCAGGTTGATCGTGGCTATGCCTATCACCCCGCCGTCCACGAGATGGTATCGGCGGCCGTGCTCCTCCACCGGCACCGGCGGGAATATCATCGGTATCGAGCAGCTGGCCACCAGCGCGTCGTTGAACGCCAAGCCGTGCCCCTGGGTGGAGCCGTCGAAGCGGGCTATGTACGGCAGCTTGGTCTCCACCGCGTGGCTGATCACGTAGAACTTGATGTTCCGCGGGAAGGTGGGGCCGCTCCTGGCCAGGAAGCCGTTCAGGAAGCCGTAAATGGACTTGTTGGAGAACAGGCTCAGTTTGGCCAGCCTGTTCTGCATGAAGAAGTTGAGCTTCGCGGCCATGCTGCCGCTGTCCTGCTGGTAGAGTTCGAGCGGGATGTTGCTGTAGCGCGGCCTGAAGCTGAGTATCTTTTCCGAGGTCAGCGACTCCCAGATGCCGCGCAGCTCGGTAGTCTTGTTGTAGCAGTAAGCGGCGCCGTTCAGCGAGCCTATGCTGAAGCCGGCCAGGACGTCGAAATGCAGCCCCTGCTTCACCAGCTCCGCCAGAACGCCGGATTGCCAGGCCCCGAGGGCCCCTCCGCCGCAGAGAAAAAGGCCCGCAGGCCTCCTGAACTTGAACATGCCCTTTATATCGCCTCTATTAAATTAATAGAATATTATTTTAGCACAATAAAGGGTCGCCGGCGGGCGGGCGGCACTCTGAAGAGGACCATAATGATCTCGGATTACCTGGTACTGATAGGCCTCGCGCTGGTCATGGGCATGACGCTGGTACTCCCGTTCTCGGTCAAGCGCGTGGAGGAGGACCTGGAAGCCTTCCTGTTCGTGATGGGCCTTTCCGCGGTCAGCATCTCCGGCCTTTGGAGCATGCACCTCATAGGGGAAGCTTTCCGGGAACCCATACCCATAACGATAACAGTGGCCGTGGTGGGCCTCATCTTCCGCCAGGTGCGCTCCCGCCTGCGCCACTTGGTGCACGCCCTGACCGGCAAGATAGGCGTGACGGCGACCATCTTCGTCATCGTGGCCGCGCTGGGTCTCGGCTCCAGCTTCCTGACCGCCATCGTCTCGGCGATCATACTCGCGGAAGTCATCTCGCTGCTGAAGTTCAACCGCTCCTACGAGATCCGCCTCACCGTGCTGGCCTGCTACGCCATAGGCCTTGGCGCCGCGCTGACGCCCCTGGGAGAACCTCTTTCCACCATAGTCGTGGCCAAGCTGAAGGCCCCGCCGCACAACGCGGACTTCTTTTATCTCCTGAGAGAAGTCGGGGAATGGATAATACCCGGCGTCCTGCTCTGCGCCGCTCTCGCCGCCAGGGGCGCGAAGGCGGCTTATTCCAGCACGGGCGGCCTGCAGGAGGACGCGCACGATTCCGTGAAGGTAGTGCTGACGCGCGCCGCCAAGGTCTACATCTTCGTGATGGCGCTGATCTTCCTCGGGGCCGGCCTGACGCCGCTGGCGGAGCGCTACATGGTAAGCCTGCCCACCTGGTTGCTTTACTGGGTGAACTCCGTCTCGGCCATACTCGACAACGCCACGCTGGCCGCGGCCGAGATAACCCCGGCCATGACGGACCGCCAGGTGACGTTCATCCTGATGGGCCTGCTGATCTCCGGCGGGATGCTGATACCGGGCAACATACCGAACATCATCAGCTCCGCCAAGCTCGGCATCAAGTCCAAGGAATGGGCCAAAGCCGCCCTGCCGTTCGGCGCCGCGCTGATGACGGCCTATTTCGTTCTGCTGATGCTGCTTGTCAGATAAAGGAGCCGCGCTTATGGAATGGAACTGGAAGACCATCATAGAGCCGTTCAAGATAAAGAGCGTAGAACCTCTGGGCATCACGACCCGCGAGGAACGCCTCGAAGCCCTGGGACTGGCCCACTACAATCTCTTCAACATCAAGGCCGACAAGGTGCTGATAGACATGCTGACCGATTCCGGCACCGGCGCGATGAGCGCGGCGCAGTGGGGCGGCATCATGAACGGCGACGAGTCGTACGCCGGGGCCCGCAGCTACTACAACTTCGAGCGGGAGATCCGCTCCCTTACCGGCTTCACGGAGGTGATACCGGTGCACCAGGGCCGCGCCGCGGAGAAGATCCTGTTCGGGGTCATCGGCGGCAAGGGCAAATGCATAATCTCCAACTCCCATTTCGACACTACGCGCGCCAACGTGGAGTTCTCAGGGGCGGAAGCGGTGGACTTCCCGGTCAAGGAGGCGCTCAACTTCGGCAAGCCCGCGCCGTTCAAGGGCAACGCGGACGTGGCGGCGATGGAGAAGTTCATTAAGGACAAGGGCGCCAAGAGCATCCCGCTCTGCATCATGACGGTCACGAACAACTCGCTCGGCGGCCAGCCGGTCTCGATGGAGAACCTGAAAGCCGTGCGCGAGCTCTGCACCAAGTACGGCATACCGATGTTCCTGGACTGCGCCCGCTTCGCCGAGAACGCCTATTTCATCAAGCTGCGGGAGAAAGGCTACGCCCAGTGCCCCGTAAAGGAGATAGCCGAGGAGATGTTCGAGCTGGCCGACGGCACCTGGATGAGCTCGAAGAAGGACGCGCTGGTCAACATCGGCGGGTTCCTGGCGATGAACAACCGCGACTGGGCGGCCAAGGCCCGCCAGATGCTGATCCTGACCGAGGGCTTCAACACCTACGGCGGCCTGGCCGGCCGCGACCTCGAGGCGATAGCGATAGGCCTGCGCGAGGTGCTCGACGAGAACTATCTGCAATACCGCATCCGCTCCTCGGCCTACCTGGGCGAGGGCCTGCTGAAGCACGGCGTCCCGATAATCGATCCGCCCGGCGGCCACGGCGTCTACGTGAACGCCAAGGAGTTCCTGCCGCACATCAAGCCGCAGAACTTCCCGGCGCAGGCGCTGGCCTGCGCGCTGTACCTCGAGGGCGGCATACGCGGCGTGGAGATAGGCACGCTGATGTTCGGCAAACGCGACAAGAACGGCGTCTACCAGGCGGCCCCGATGGAGCTGGTGCGCCTGGCGATGCCGCGCCGCGTCTACACGCAGAGCCATATCGATTACGTAATAGAGGTGTTCGGCTGGCTGGCCAAGCACAAGAGGCGGATAGCCGGACTGGAGGTCGTGGAAGCCCCCCCTATACTGCCCCACTTCACCGCCAAGCTCAGGCCGGCGAAGTAGTTCCGGCCGCGGCCGGCCGCGCGGCTTTCGGGCCCATTATATGTTCAAAAAAGACAGGATAGCAGGCATCAGGCAGCCTTTGGAGGAGATCGTCGGCCGCGAGAACGTCCGCACCGGCGAAGCCGACATCCTGATGTACTCGTACGACGCCGGCATGGCCAGGGCCAGGCCCGAGGCGGTCATCGATATCTCCTCCGCCTCGCAGGTCGCGCCTGTGGTCAAGCTGCTTCACGGCGCCGGCATCCCCTTCCTGCCGCGCCTGGCCGGCACCAACCTCTCCGGTGGCACCATCCCGCTCAAGGGCGGCGCGATCCTGAACCTCGCCCGCCTGAAGAAGATACACCGGATAGACACCGCCGCCAAGGTCGCGGTGGTGGAGCCCGGAGTCGTGAACATGGAACTGCAGAAGGCGCTGGAGCCGTTCGGCTTCTTCTACGCCCCCGACCCCGCCAGCCAGAAGGTATCCACCATAGGCGGCAACATCGGCGAGAACGCCGGAGGTCCGCTCTGCCTGAAATACGGCGTGACCGCAGACAACGTGGAGAAGCTCGAAGTAGTGACACCGGAAGGGGAGCTCTGCACCTGGTCCTACCGCGATCCCGGTCCGGACCTGATGGGCCTGATGGTCGGCTCCGAAGGCACGCTGGGCATAATCACCCGCGCCTGGCTGAAGATACTCCCTATCCCGCCGCATATAAAGACGGCCTCCGCGGCTTTCCCCTCCTTGGACGAAGCTATGCGGGCCGTTGTCCGCATCATAAGCTCCGGCATCCTGCCGAGGGCGCTGGAGGCGATGGACAAGGTCTCGCTGGACGCCTCGCTCGGCGGCAGGAAGGGACATTTCCCGGAAGGCACCGAGGCCGTGCTGATACTCGAGCTGGACGGAGAGGACCCGGTGCGCATCAGGACCGAGCTGGAAACGGCCCATAAGATCTGCCACGACCACGGCTGCGCCGCCTTCAAGATGGCCGAGAGCGAGGAGGAGCGCGCGATGCTCTGGCAGGCCCGCAAAGGCGCCTACCCGGCGCTGGCCCGCCTGGCGCCCGACGTGCTTGTCGAGGACGGCGTGGTACCGAGACCCCTGCTGCCCGAGGCCCTGAAGGCCACCCGCGAGATAATCTCCAGCTACAAGCTTACCGCCGGCCTGCTCTTCCACGCCGGGGACGGCAACCTCCACCCCAATATAGTCTTCGACCGCCGCGACAACGAGGAGGTCAAGCGGGTAAAGAAAGCCGGCTACGAGATACTCAAATCCTGCATCGCCCTCGGCGGCACCATCTCAGGGGAGCACGGGGTAGGCGTGGAGAAGCGCGTGGCTATGAACTGGCTTTACGGCCCCGGGGAGCTGGCTTTCTTCCAGAGCATCAAGCGCGCTTTCGACCCGGCGGGCCTCGCCAACCCGGACAAGATACTGCCGGTAGCGGCCGACAGGCCCCCGGCCGCCAGGCAGCCCAAAGGCCTGGCTGACACTTTCGTCTTCCCAGCCAAGTCGGGACTTAGCCCCGAGGCCAGGGACATTGTCGACGAGCTGCGCCTCCGGTCGGCCGCGGGGACCCGGACCGCCGTCACCGGGCTAGGCACCAGGCTCGGCCCCGGCCGCATCATGGAAGGCGCCAAGCCGCTGCAGCTGGCCCGCCTCTCCGGGATAGTGGAGATAGACGGCGAGAACCTGACCGCCAGAGTGGAGGCCGGACTTTCCATGGCCAAGTTCCGCTCCGCGCTGGAGAAGGAAGGTTTCCGCCTCGAACTGCCCGAGCTTAAGGGAAGCGTAGGCGGGCTCATAGCCTCGAACGTCTGTCCCGATATCAGGGGCCTGCTGCTGGGTCTCCAGGTGGCCACGGCCGAAGGCGCCCTGCTGGAACTGGGCGGCAAGACCGTCAAGAACGTGGCCGGCTACGACGCCGTAAGGCTGCTCTGCGGCTCTCTGGGCGCTTACGCCGTCATACTCTCCGCCACCTTCGCCGTCTCCGCCGGCAAGGCCGGCAAGGGCGAGAACTGGAAGGAGCCGGCCGGTTGGGACGCTTTCGAACCAGGCCCGATGCAGCGGCGTCTGAAGAAGGAGCTGGACGCCGGCAATCTGCTGAACCCCTGGGTATACGGGGACCGACCATCACGATGAGAAAAGACCGAGAACACCAGATAAAAGAAGCCGGCGCCCCTGCCGGAGAGAACGGTTTAGCTCCGCACACCGGCTTCCACAGCGACGTGAACGAGCTGTACCCGCACGAGAAGGCGCCGTCACACCTGGGCTCCCTGCTGACCCTCCTCGGCGAGAAGACCCTTTACGACGCCGCGGCGCAGTGCAACCGCTGCGGCTACTGCGAAACCTCCTGCCCCACCTACATGATGACGGGCAGGGAAACCATATCGGCCAGGGGACGCAACCAGTTCGTACGCATGCTGGTGGAAGGCCGCGCGAAGGACCCGGCAGACGCCAAGGAATCCCTTTCCACCTGCCTGCTCTGCGGCGCCTGCTCCTCCGCCTGCTACGCCGGAGTGCCGACCCCGGACATAGTGCTGGAGGGACGGCGTTCGCTGGACGGCTACGGGGATAATTTCTTCGCGCGGGCCGCGGTCAATACCCTGCTGAACGCGCCAAGGCTCTTCGCTTTCTGGCTGCGGCTGGCCTATCTGGTCAAGAGAACAGGCCTCCCCACGCTGGCGGCCAAAATGGGACTCTACGATTTCATAGGCATGCCGGCGCTCGCCGAGGCCGAGACGACGGTGAAGGAGGCTCCGCTGCGCTTCGCTTCCGAGATCCTCTCCGGAGACCCGGACCTTTCTCCCGCGGACAAGAAGAAGATCGACTGGGCGTACTTCGCCCCTTGCGGCCCCAACTTCGTCTTCACCGATGTGGCGCTGGCCACGGTAAGGGTGCTGAAGCGCCATTCCGGAGAGGGAGTCCTGATAGGCAACCAGTGCTGCGGCCTGCTCGCGCACAACTACGGTCGCCTCGCCGACGCGCGGGAGTTCGCGCGCAGGAACATCGTCCGCTACGAGGAGCTGAAGGAGAAGTTCGGCTCCTTCCGGGTGGTGGCGGACTGCTCCTCGTGCGCCGCCTTCATGAAGTCCTACGAACAGCTCTTCACGGCCGACCCGGACTGGCGGCCGCGCGCGAAGGCCTTCGCCGAGGCGGTCAGCGACGTCCTTGAGTTCATCCCGCCGGACAAGGCCGGGGAGCCGGCCAGCGGCGCTTCCGCCGGCCCGGTCACCTACCACGATTCCTGCCGGGCCTGCCACGGCCAGGGCATACGCCGCCAGCCGCGCGAGGTGCTCCGCAAACTGGCCGGCAAGAGCTACCGCGAGCTGCCGGAGAGCGACTGGTGCTGCGGCGGAGCCGGGGCTTTCGCCTTCACCCAGCCAGAGCTTTCCGCGCGGGTGCTGGACCGCAAGCTGCGCAACATCGCTTCCGTGCAGGCTGCCACCGTGGTGGTAGGGGCTGCCTCGTGCCTGGCGCAGATCGGGGCCGGCCTGCGGAAATGTTACCCGTCGGCGAGGGCCGTCCACTACAGCGTCTTCCTGGACGAAGCCTCAAATAAATGACTTTTTCTTGAGCGGTATAATGTAAAATAAACACTATGACCCGGGCCGAGGAATTAGAGAACCGGCTGAGACTTCTTGTTAACTTCGGCGGCGTTGTTTCCAAGGAGACCAACCTGACGCGCCTGCTCCATATCATAGCGGAGCAGGTGAAGACCATCCTCGGCTGCGACCGCGGCAGCGTGTTCATACTGGACCGGCAAACTAACGAGCTCTGGTCCAAGGTGGCGCTGGGCCTGCAGCACACCGAGATCCGGGTGCCGTTCGGCAGGGGTATAGCCGGGCAAGTGGCGGCCACCGGGACCATCCTGAACATCAGGGACGCCTACGAGGACAGCAGGTTCAACCACGACATAGACCGCCTGACGGGCTACCGCACGCGCAGCATCCTGGCCGTACCGCTGAAGAACGTCAGCGGTCACATCATCGGCGTCTTCGAGGCCGTGAACAAGATGAACGGCGCGTTCAACACGGACGACGAGGGCATCCTGCAGCTCATCGGCTCGTTGGCGGCCTCCGCCATCGAGAACGCCCAGCTCTACGAAAGCCTCTCCAGGTCCCAGCTCGAGACCATCTACCGCCTCGCCGTGACCGCGGAATACCGCGACCAGCAGGACACGGCGGTACATCTGCGCCATATCAGCGAGTACTCCGCGCTGATAGCCCAGGGACTGGGCCTGCCGGAGCGCGAAGCCGAGAACCTGCGCTACGCCAGCCCTCTGCACGATATAGGCAAGGTGGGCATCCCCGATTCCATACTCCTCAAGCCCGGCAAACTGACCGCCGAGGAATTCGAGGAGATGAAGAAGCACACGATCTACGGGGCCAAGATACTCTCCAACACCGAGAGCCACCTGCTGCAGATAGCCTGCAAGGTGGCGGCCTCCCACCACGAAAAATTCGACGGCACCGGTTACCCCGCCAGGCTCAAGGGCGAGCAGATCCCGGTGTATGCCAGGATCGTCTCCGTGGCCGACGTCTTCGACGCGCTCTGCGCCCAGCGGGTCTACAAGCCCAAATGGGACCCGCAGAAGGCCCGGGAATACATCCTGGAGGAAAGCGGCAAGGCTTTCGACCCCGACGTGACCAAGGCTTTCGACGGCATCTTCGGGGAGATACTGAAGCTGCACGCCATAGGCGACGGCAAGAGCACCATAATCCCGGGCATCACCAAAGAACTGCACCGCTACGAGATCTGAGCGGGGACCTGCAGGATAGAATGGCCTGAAACTTTCAGGCCATTTTTGCATCAAATATGCAGGTGACAGGCACATGCTGTTCCGTCACCCCGGCGAAAGCCGGGATCCAGAAAACTGGATATTCCCTGCGACAGGAGAACCGGTATGAGCGAAATGGAGATAACTTTCCCCGGCGGCAAGAAGGTGAACGCGCTGTGGCACGGCTTCGAGATAGCGACCGACCAGCCGAAGGGCGGCGGCGGAGACAACTCCGCGCCCGCCCCTTTCGACCTGTTCCTGGCCTCGCTGGGCACCTGCGCGGGCATCTTTGTGCTGGGCTTCATCCAGAGCAGGGGGCTCAGCACCGAGGGGCTTAAGATAGTCCAGGAGATGGACTGGGACCCGGAGGCGCACCTGATGAAGAAGATCACCTTCCGGATAACCCTGCCGAAGGGCTTCCCCGAGAAGTACAAGGGCGCGGTGATCAAGGCCGCCGAGCAGTGCCTGGTCAAGCGCACCATCGCCAACCCGCCGGAGTTCGAGATATCCGCGACCTGATCCACGCATAGGTGAGTGGGACGACGGGGACTGGTCCGTCGGCACGGGGTCGGCCACACCGTGGCCGCCCCTCCTCACTCGGCCTCGGCGCTACGCAAGCCTCGGCCTCCGCGAAGGCACTCCGAACCAGTCCCCGTCGTCCCCCTTTTACGCGTCTACCACGCCCCAAAAAAACAAAACCGCCGGGCTTCCCCGGCGGTTTGCATGTCAAGTTTCAAGACCTAACCTAGTTCTGCGATAAGTGACTCCTAAGAAATCCCGAAATACTCCTTTGAGTCGACATTGGTCTCATCAGGGTCATATAACTTTGGGACAACAGGCTTGTCTTTGAACTTCTCAAAAAGAATTTTCAAACCTTTTTTATACCTCTCCCTGGCAGCCTCGCAGTCCCTAATCCTATTGTTGATCTCTTCTGTAGTATAGGCTTCCTGCAATTCTTTGTGGCTTTTAACATAGTCGTTATAATACTTCGCGCAACTTTTCCCCTTTGAACGGCCCGAATGGTCATAACTGAACTGCCGGATAAAATCCGCATAGTCCAGGTCCCACTCGATAGCCCATCTCTCCGGAGAACCCGGCGCTTTTTTGATCAGGAGATCAAGAAGGACGCGGCTAGGGAATCTCTCCGCTGATGCATCAAACTCCCTGTGAACAATCTCCCGATATCTATCCGGATGAGCCTTGAGGTATTTCACCCCCAGGACACCCCAAGTCGAAAGATACACCGCGTTGGCCTCATAGTCCTCAATGGTGCCGCGCATCGAACGGAAACCGCATTCCTCATACTGGTAAAGCTGCAAGATCTCCGCCGGGGATAACTTTGGGAACTTCGCCGACAACTCTTCCGCCCCCGTCCAGCATCTGACAAGCTCTTCAGGACTGTGGAGCGAATACCTTATGATTTCATACTTCTGCTCCCCGCAGAACACAGGGCAGGAACACCCGGCGAGAAAAGTCGCAGTTATCAGCAGTTTGCGGAACATGGGGACAGTATACTTAATTTAGTCAGTTGTAATGGACGCGGTATCCAAAAGTAAGCCCCGGCAGGTTGCCAGGGTTTTAAAGAGGGTTCTCAGGGACTGGGATTCGAACTTTAGTCATAGCCTGTTGAAATTGCGGGACTGGAGGGGCGGCGGGGTGCGGGGCACGAAGGCCGTCTCGGACCAAAGCCGCTTGCGCAACGCTGAGGCCCCGTTGAGGCATGGGGATAACCGGCGGACACGGAATCCGGATAAGCAAAACCGTCGTGAGGGCGAAGCTTGCATCGCGCTGAGCCCGAATGCCGAGCGAGGGCACGGTGTGCCCGAGCGTGTTTTGCGTTCCGGTTCCGCGGACGCCGGATAATTATATCTTGATCTTCGCGAGGGCGACGGCGACGAGAATGAATTCTACGGCGAGGAAGCAGACTATCAGGATGCCCCAGGTGAGGGACACCTGCGTCAGCAGCCAGGCGAACACCGCCAGGCCCAGCGTGGCCAGCGAGGCCAGCCGCACCACGCCGTGGCGCGAAAATCCTATCTTCTCCAGCCGCAGCGCGAAATGGTCCTTGCTGCCGAGGAACGGCGAATGTCCCCGGCGCAGCCGCAGCACCGAGACGAAAAGCGTATCGTAGATCGGCACCGCCAGGATGAAGATGGGCGCGTACACGCCCAGCGGGTTCACGTCGGTATAGCGCGTACCCATCGCCACCAGCGCCAGCACGAACCCGCACAGCAGGCTGCCCGAGTCCCCCATGAAGATCTTCAGCCTCTTCGAGAAATTGTAAGGCAGGAAGCCCAGCGCGGCCCCCGCCAGCGCCGCCGAGGCGAAGTTGACGTAGATGGCCTCCGACGGGAAGGCTATCAGCAGGAAGCCGAAGGCCGCCAGCGCGGCCTGCCCGGCGGACAGCCCGTCCATGATGTCGATGATGTTGAAAGCGTTGGAGACGCCCACTATCCACAACACGCTGATGAGGAAACCCAGGTAGTCCGGCTGGATGAAATGTATGCGGATGCCGTGCAGCGCCACCGCGGCCGCCACCGCGAACTGCACGACGAACTTGGTCTTGAAGCCCAGTCCGTGCGGCTTGCGGAGGTCGTCCACCAGGCCCAGGGCGAACATCACGGCCCCCCCGCCCATCAGCAGGCGCAGGTCGCGCAGCGTGCCGGTCGGGAACGACGTGTAGAAGCGCATGAAGACCAGCGAGGCCGAGAAGGCCAGGAAGATGGCCGTGCCGCCCATAAGCGGGGTGGGATGCTTGTGCGTCTTGATCTCCGTGGGTTTGTCCAGATGGCCGAAGCGCAGCGCCAACGCGCGCAGCAGCGGCGTCAGCCCCAGCGACAGCAGCAGCGGCAGCACGAACGCTATGATATAAAGGCGGGAATTCTCCAGCAGGTCATTCATACTGTTTCAGCAGGCCGGCTATCTTCCGCAGGCTCTCCTCCACCGGCGGCAGCCGGCGGCCGAGAGTGCCGGCCAGCTTGTCGCTCTTGAGCCCCGCGTTCAGCGGCCTCGGCGCCAGCTGGCCCAGCTCCGAAGTGAGCTTAGGCTCCAGGAAGGCGGGGTCGAAGCCGAAGGCCGCGCAGGCCTTGAGCGCGAACTCGTAGCGGTTCAGCCGGTCCGGACCGACTACGTTGTAGACGCCCGAGGCCCCTTTGTCAACGAGGTCCAGCACCGCGGCGGCCAGCTCCGGAGCGTACGTAGGATTGGAGTACTGGTCCGACGGCACCCGCATCCTGGCGCCGGCGCGGCGGCTGCTTATCAGCTGCATCACGAAGTTCCTGGAATCGGGGTCGTGGCTGAACACCACCGTGGTGCGGACGGCCAGCGCGCCGGGCAGCTCGAGGCAGGCTTTCTCCCCTTCCAGCTTGGTGCGTCCGTATACGCTGACCGGGCCCGCCGGGTCCTCCTCGGCATAAGGCCCGTTCTTCCCGTCGAAGACGTACTCGGTAGAGAAATAGACCAGCTTAGAGCCGGCCTTGCGGCATTCCTCCGCCACCAGCGCCGGGCCCTCGGCGTTGATCCGGCGCGCCCGCTCCGGCTCGCGCTCGCAGCCGTCCACATTGGTGAACGCGGAGGCCAGCAGCACCAGGTCCGGCCTGGCCTTGGCGAAGGCGTCCTTCACGCTTTCCGGAGAGCCGAGGTCGAGGTACAGGAAGCCCTGGCCGGCGCGGGAGGTGCCGTACACCTCTATCCTGCGCCTCACACAGAGGGAGGAGAGGGCCCCGCCCACCTGCCCGGAAGCGCCTATGATAAGTGCGCGCATCAGTTGAAATCGGCGGACCGCAGGGTCAGCCGCAGCTTCAGGATCTTAAGCACGCCCTTGACGGCGTCCTTGTAGTTGATCTTCTTGCCCTCCTGCCTGGAGCGGGAGGTGTACTTTATGGGCAGCTCAAGGAAGCGCAGCCCGAAGAAGGCCGTCTTGCAGGAGAGCTCCGCTTCTATCTCGAAGCCGGTGGAGGCTATCCGCATCTTCCTGAGCAGCGGGGTGCGAAAGGCCTTGTAGCAGGTGTAGGAGTCCGTCACCCGCATCCCGAACAGCAGGGCCACCAGGAAGGTCAGGAACTTGTTGCCGGCGAGGTAGACGGGGCTGTAGGTATAGGTCCTCGCGGTCAGCATCCGCGAGCCGAAGACGGCGTCGGCGCGGTCCTCCATGATGGGGCGCACGATGTCCTGGATCTGGGAAGGGTCGTATTCGAGGTCGGCGTCCTGCACTATCACGATGTCGCCGGCGGCCGCTCCGAAACCGGTTATCAGCGCGCCCCCCTTGCCCCTGTTCCTCTCGTGCTTGATCAGCTTCAGGTCGCACGGGAACTCTTTGGCGGCTATGGCTTTCTCCAGCCACTCGCGGGTGCCGTCCTTCGACCCGTCGTCCACCACTATGACCTCCTTGTCCAGCGGAACGGCCGCCACCGCCTTCAGCACGGCGGGCAGCGTCTTCATCTCGTTATAGGACGGGATGACGATGGTGGTCTTCATTAAGGATAGATTATAACAAATCGGGCGGCGCCTCCCTCCCTTGGGCGAAAGGTTTTATTTTATTATAATGATATCATTGCGGTCACAGGAGGGAATCATGAAAGTACCCATGGTAGATATGCTGGCCGGTTATCCCCCGATAAAGGACGAGATAGAGGCGGCCGTCAAGAACGTTTTCAACAAGGCCCATTTCATACTGGGCGAGGACGTAGCCAAGTTCGAAAAGGACTTCGCCGCCCATAACGGCGCGAAGTACTGCGTCGGCGTGGCCAACGGCACCGACGCGCTGCGCATGGCCTACATCGCCAGCGGCATCAAGAAGGGCGACGAGGTCATCACCTCCCCGTTCACCTTCATCGCCACCTCGGAGACCATCTCCCAGGTAGGCGCGGTCCCCGTGTTCGCCGACATCGACCCCGTCACCTTCAACCTCGACCCGAAGTCCGTAGAGAAGAAGATCACGAAAAAGACCCGCGCCATCGTACCGGTGCACCTCTACGGCATGCCGTGCGACATGGACGCGATCATGGCCATAGCCAAGAAGCACGGCCTCATAGTGGTAGAGGACACCGCGCAGGCCTTCACCGGCAAGTACAAGCTGGGCGGGCGCGACTGGAAATACCTCGGCACGACGGGCCACTGCGGCACGTTCAGCTTCTTCCCCGCTAAGAACCTCGGCGCGTTCGGCGACGGCGGCGCCGTGCTGACCAACGACGAGAACATCCACGCGACGCTGATCCAGCTGCGCAACCACGGCAGCAAGGTGCGCTACCATCACGAGATGGAGGGCTTCAACAGCCGCCTCGACACCGTGCAGGCCGCGGTCCTCTCCATCCGCCTGAAGCACGTAGAGAAGTGGACAGAGATGCGCGCGAAGGTCGCCGCCAAGTACGCCGAGCAGCTCAAGGGCGTCTGCGTGACCCCGGCCGTGCCGGCTAACGCGAAGCACTCGTTCAACTACTACACGATACGCTTCGACAGCAAGGCCAAGCGCGACAACGCGCAGAAGTACCTGACCGAGCAGGGTATCGCGAACCAGATCTACTATCCGATAGCCCTGCACCTGCAGGAGGCGTACCGACACCTCGGCGGCAAGAGGGGCGACCTGCCCGTCTGCGACGCCGTGATGGACACCGTCTTCTCGCTGCCGATGTACCCGGAGCTGACGGACGAGCAGATCAAGGCAGTGACCGACGCGGTCAAGACCTCGCTGTCCGTTACCGCGAAGTAACGGATGCAGGGGCTGACGGAAAAAAGGATAACCGTCACCGGGGGCGCGGGATTCCTGGGATCGCGCGTGGCGGAGAAGCTGCGCGCGGCCGGAGCCAAGGATATCTTCGTCCCCCGCAGCCGGGACTACGACCTCACCGACATGGCGGCCGTCCGCCGTCTGTACGCCGACGCGCGACCCGAGGTGGTCATCCACCTCGCGGCCGTGGTCGGCGGCATAGGCGCCAACCGCGTCAACCCCGGGAAGTTCTTCTACGACAACCTGATGATGGGCGCCCAGCTGATGGAGGAAGGGCGCAGGTCC
>JAKAMO010000179.1 GCA_021812825.1 bacterium
GACTTCGCCTCGGCCGTGACGCACGAGCTAAAGTCCCCGCTGGGGGCGATAGAATCCTACCTGGACCTGATGCTCTACGACCTGTCCCAGTGCGGGCGCGACCCCGCGGCTATAAACGACCGGCTGCCCCGCTTCCGCGACAACATCTCCTTCATCAAACAGAACGCCTCCAGGCTGCTGGGCTTCATCTCCGACCTGCTCGACGCGGCCAAGATACAGAAGGGGAAATTCGAGATAAAGGGCCGGAAGGAGAGCCTGGAGCCGGTGATCGAAGGCGTAGTGAAACTCTTCTCGGAGAAGGCCAGGAACTCCGGTATCGCCCTGGTCTACGACAGGTCGGCGAAGAAGCTGCCGAAAGTGACGCTGGACCCGGACCGCATGTCGCAGGTGCTGGCCAACCTGGTCTCCAACGCGCTGAAGTTCACCCCGAAGGGCGGAGAGGTGCGGATAAAGGCCGCGCTGGTCCAGGCGGGGGGGGCCGCCGCCGCGCTGCGGCTTACCGTGGAGGACAGCGGGCCCGGGATCCCCGAAGCGGAGAGGCCGAAACTTTTCGGGAAGTTCTACCAGGTGCCGGGCTCTCGCGCCATAGCCTCCGGGCCCAAAGGGACCGGCCTGGGGCTTTACATAGTCAAGAGCATAGTGGAGGCCCACGGCGGCAGCGCCTTCGTGGCCGCTTCCCCGGCGGGGGGGGCCAGCTTCGGCTTCGACCTGCCCCTGCAGCAGAACGGCAACGGCAGAAAGCGGCCGGCCGATCCGGCGGAGCGAGCATGAAAAAGATATTGGTAGTAGAGGACGAGCAGGATTACGCCAACATAATGACCCAGCTGCTGGAGCCCGAGGGCTACAAGGTGGCCGTGGCCGGCACGCTTAAGGAGGCCGTGAACCTCCTGGAGATGATAGACCCGGATCTCCTCATAGTGGACTGGAACCTCCCGGACGGGAACGGCCTGGAGCTGGTAAAGGCCGTTCGCGCCGGGAAAAAAGGCAAGGCCGTGCGGATCGTGATGAACACCATCCGCGATTCGGAAGCCGACCAGCTCTCCGCATACCTGGAGAACGTGGACTTTTACTTCACCAAGCCCATCAAGCCCGAGATCTTTCTCGGGAAGATAAAAAAACTCCTGGAGTAACTTCGGATACATTCTTCCGACGGAAAGGTCCGTAAAGAGGCTCTCCATGGGGGTTTATTTATCGTTCATTGATTATTTATTGATTATTAAATGATTGATAAAAACCGCGCCGGCTATTATAATTTACATAGTGGCGCGGATTCCTGGCATAGCGGCGGACACAGCGGACTTTCAGAAAATGACGAAAAGCTTCGCGTTAACGGCGGCTTCGCTCATTCTCCTGGCGGGGAACCTCTCCGCCCAGGTGGTCCGCGTCGAGAGCAGCTACGCGGATTTCTCCGCCGGCGCGCATAACGCCACCTACGTCGCCGGCTCCGACCCCAACGCCGACGTGGAGGCGGATTACTACGGCCGGGCCTCGGGGCTGGCCGCGGCCGGGGCCGATACCTGGCAGGCCTCTTCCTGGAAATACCGCAGGCCGCTTACCTTAAATTCCTCCAACCCGTCGGCCCTCTCCAACTACGCCGTCAAGCTCACGCTGGACACGCAATCGCTGATCAGCGGCGGCTTCATGAACGCGGACGGCTCCGACCTGCGCTTCTACCCGGCCGGAGCCGTGCTGTCCGCCCCTTACTACATAGAGTCCGGCTTAAACACCTCCTCGACCAGGATCTGGGTGAAACTTCCCACGGTATCCACCGGCACCAGCACGCTGTTCATGTACTACGGCAGCACCGCGGCGGCCGCCGCTTCCAGCATGGCCGACACCTTCGTGCTCGGCAGCGACTTCACCGGGGCCGACGGCTCCTCCCCGAGCACCTCCACCTGGGTCAGCATCGAGTCCGCCTCACCGGCCGCGGGATCGCTGCGCGACATACAGTCCGACAGGCTGCGCCTGCTGTTCGGCAGCCCGCTGAACCTGCGCTATTTCGGCCTGCGCAGCGCGGTGCAGTACTCTTTCGCGGCCGGCCGCAGCTACCGCGCCGACGTCAACGCCAGGAACACCGGCAGCGACTCCTGGTCGAGCGTAACCCTCTGCCCCTCCATATATACGTATTCCTACGACCAGGACGACTGGCTCCGCTTCTCGGTCAAACATTCCGCTTCCGGCCCCGTCTACACCGTGGAGCGCAGCGACTACGGGATCAAGACCACGCTGGTCGCCGCCACGGCGCTCGGGGCGGGGATGCACGGCGTGGAGTTCCTGATAAACTCCTCTTCCTTCGTGGTACTGCTGGACGGCTCGCAGGTCTACGCGGCCGCCAACAACCTCTCGTTCAACAGCCCCTATATCTACCTCGAGGCCTCGGACGCCAACTCCGCGCTGGACGAGTTCCTGTTCGACAACGTCTCGGCCCGCCCGTATTCCGTGCCCGAGCCCGCCTACTCCTCCGCGGGCACGGCGCAGGGGCGCCGCTACGCTTCGGCCTCATTCGTCTCGCAGGCCGCGGACAGCGGCGCCGCCGGCACCCGCTACAACGGGGTGAACTGGAACTCGGTTTCGCCTTCCAGCACCTCCCTGTCCGTGGAGGTCCGCGCCAGCGACACCGACGTCTCGCTGGCCACCTTCACCGCGGTCTCCAAAGGCGCGGATCCCGGCGTCAGCGGGCGCTACGTCCAGTACAGGCTCGGCTTCTCCACCCTGGACCCGCGGTATACCGCCTCGGTGAGCAGCGTTGCCATCTCCTACGGTTCCCCGCCGCTGGCCCCTTCCGGGGCGGCGGGCCAGGCGCAGTCCGTCTCCTCCATAAAATGGACCTGGACGGACACCTCCTCCGGGCAGTACCAGGAGGACGGCTTCAAGATACTTGACGGGACCGGCTCCCTTAAAGGTTCCGCCGCGCAGAACGCCGCGGAATGGACCGAGACCGGGCTGAACGCCAACACCCAGTACCAGCGCCAGATAGCCGGCTACAACTCCGCCGGCACCGGCCCGGCCGCCGCCGTCTCGCGCTACACGCTGGCCGCCAGCCCCAGCGTTTCCTGCGACCGCTCCACCGGCACCTGGCTTTCGGGCGTCCTCAACTGTTCGAACCTGGCCGGCTTCGGGGCCAACGGCGTAGCCTACTACCGCTACGTCTGGACCACCAACCCCAACTGGACCTGGAGCGGGACCGAGACGCAGTGGACCTCCGGCTCCCTGTCCAAGTCCGATTTCACCACCGGCAACTGGTACCTGCACGTGAAGTCGTACAACGGCGACAACGTGGCGAACTCCGGCTACACCACCTACGGCCCCTACTGGTACGACACCAGCGCGCCCACGGTGACCGGCTTCAGCCCTTCCTCCTATCCCTGGACCAATACCGGCCTGTCCGTGCAGGGCTCCTACGCCGACACCGGCGGCTCCAAGCTCTACGCCGTGCAGTACCGCTGGACCACCACCACGGACAAGCCCGCCTCCGGCTGGCAGGCCTGGGATTATTCCATTTCCGGCAACGACGCCGCCTCCACCAATTTCACGATAGGCACCGCCGGGCAGTGGTACCTGCACGTGCAGGTGCAGGACGTGGCCGGCAATATCGGCTATTCCTACACGGGACCTTTCAGGCTGGACCTCACCAACCCCACCGGCGGGATAACGATAAACTCAGGGGACACCTACACGCCTTCAGTCAACGTGACGCTCGCGCTGTCCTATTCCGATTCCGAGTCCGGGGTCAAGAGCCTGGAATATAAGAACCTGGGCGCCGGCTACAGCGTGCCGGAGCTGCCTCAGGCCTTCACGGCCTGGGCGCTGCTGCCGGGGGACGGCAGCAAACAGGTCTACCTGCGCATAACCGACAACGCGGGCAACACCCAGCAGTACGCCGATACCATAACGCTCGACTCGCGGACATCCCTGCTGGGAGCGGCGGTCAACGGCACGGCCAGCGGTGTCATGGGCGAGCCGCCGGAGGGCTTCAACGCCACGGCCTCGCTCGCCTGGACCCCTACCGGCGCGGCCCTTTCAGGCAAGACCGTCAACTTCTACTTCAACGGCTCCACTCAAACCGCGGTCACGAACGTCCTGGGTTCGGCCACCACCACTTTCTACGTGCCGCAGGCCTCAGGCACCTATGTATATAATATTTCCTTTTCCACCGACGGGACATATTCGGCCGGTTCCTCGACCGGGGTGCTTACGGCCGGGCAGAGGAATACGTCCCTGACGACCGAGGACGTGAACGCGACTTCCGGCAACCCGTTCACGGCCAAGGCCACCCTGAAGGACCTGTACACTTCGGCCGTGATAACGGGGGCCACCGTGACCTTCCATTTCGAGGGCTCCACCGTCACTGCGCTCACCGACGGAACGGGCGTGTCCACGGTAACGTTCACCGCCCCGGGGTCCGTCGGCACCTACAACTACTACGCCTCGTACGACGGCGACGGCGTCTACGCCGCCAAGAACGCGCAGAGCC